>JAJECC010000177.1 GCA_022822205.1 Rhodospirillales bacterium
TACTGGAGTTTTTCGGCGAACTCGGCGACGCGCCGCTTGTCCAGATACTCCCGGGTGCCGTCACCGAAGATCTTCTTGCCCGACTTGTCGAATATGAAGCTCGACGGCACGTAGGTGACCGGACTGAAATGCTTCATCACCGCTTCGTTCATGGAGACCGCCTTGATCGCCGGGTGAAATCCCTTGACCATCCGGCTCAGCCGGCGGTCGGACGGGTTGCCGTAGCGCCCTTCGTCCCAATTGACGGCGATGACCGTCAGCTTGTCGAGGCCGCCTTCGTCCAGAAATTCACGGAGTTGCACGAACCCCGCCCGGCAGGTCATTCACCAGCTGGCGAAAAACGTCACCAGGACCGGCTTGCCGTCGAAGGTCTCCCGGTCCACATTCCGGTTCGAAATGGGCTTGGCGCCGATGAGCGCCTGCTTGACCTCGTCGGTCAGCGCCAGCCCCTGATTGGCTTCCGCCTGCGGCTGAAACGTAAAAACCGCGATGCCCAGGGCGGCGGCGAATAGCGTCCGTGCGAAATTCATAATCCTGATCCTCTTGGCCCGAGCCGGCCGTTCGTTGGTCCGGCGAAGCGAATTTACATCCCCTTTACGGGGTTTGGATAGACCTGGATCGCGGCCTCCCCGACATGTGAAGTCGTTGCACTCCCGCGATGGCCGGAGTACACAGCGCCCGAACCCTCGCGGAACCTCCGACCGGAAGCTCGAACGTGGTCAGATTTCCCCTTCCCGCCCCGCTGCTCTGGACCGGCCTGTGGGCCGTTCTGGTGGCGGCGGCGCTGATTTTCCGTCCCCTTCTGCCGGTCGACGAGACCCGCTATGTGGGCGTGGCGTGGGAGATGTGGCTCAGGGACGAATTCCTGGTGCCCCATCTCAACGGCGATCCCTACAGCCACAAGCCGCCGCTGCTGTTCTGGCTGATGCAGGCCGGGTGGAGCGTGCTCGGGGTCAACGACTGGTGGCCCCGGCTGGTCTCGCCGGCCTTCGGGCTGGGGTGCGTGTTTCTCACCGCCGGCCTCGCCAGGCGCCTGTGGCCGGACCGGGATATCCACCTCATCGCGCCGTTGTTTCTTTTGGGAAGCGTGTTCTGGGGCCTGTACACCACGCTCACCATGTTCGACCTGATCCTCACCTTCTGGGCGCTCGTGGGCATTCACGGACTGGTCGACGCGGCCACGGCTGAACAAGGGGGCCGCCGGGTCCGGGGCTGGCTTCTGTTTGCCGCCGGCATCGGGTTCGGGGTGCTCACCAAGGGGCCGGTGATCCTGGTGTTTCTGCTGCCGCCGGCCTTGTTCGCGCCCCTCTGGCGGGACCCGGGGCGCGCCGGGGGCGGCGACTGGGTCCGATGGTATCTGGGCGCGTTGGCGGGCGCGGCGCTCGGTTCGGCGATCGCCCTTGCCTGGGCGCTGCCCGCCGGCATCGCCGGCGGCGAGGCCTACCGCAACGCCATCTTCTGGGGCCAGTCGGCGGGCCGGGTGGTCGACTCGTTCGACCACGGCCTGCCGGTCTGGTGGTATCTGCCGCTGCTGCCGGCGATGCTGCTGCCGTGGATCGTCTGGCCCACCGTCTGGCGGGCCGCCGGCGGCTGGCTCGGGGAACACGGCGGCGACAGCGGCACCCGCCTGGCGGCGGTGTGGATCGTCGCCGCCCTGATCGTCCTGTCGCTGATCAGCGGCAAGCGGCCCCATTACCTGCTGCCCCTGCTGCCGGCCGCCGCGCTGATCGGCGCCGGAATCGTCGAGCACGCCATCCGCCGGAGACAGGCCGGCGGATGGGGCGATCTCCTGCCCTGGACGCTGGCCGCGCTGGCTTTCGCCGCCTTCGTCGGGTTCGCCCCGGCGATCGGCCCGGCCCTGGAGCTCGACGTGCGGGGCCTCGACGATTGGCTGGCCGCCTACTCGCCGCTCTGGGCGCTGGCGCCCCTGGGCGCGGGCCTCCTGTTGCCGTTTGTGGCGCGCCCGGCGGGCGCCGCGTCGCGGATGCTCGGCCTGGCATTGGTCTCGGCCGCCATCCTGGTGACCGCCCACGGGGTCGCCGGACCGCAGCTCGGCCGGGCCTACGACCTCAGGGGCATCGCCGTCCATCTCAAGGATTTGCAGGACCGGGGCTACGCCATCGCCCACCTGGGCAAATATCACGGCCAGTACAATTTCCCCGGCCGTTTGGAGCCCAACATCGCGGCCACCAATTCAGACGAACTCAGGGCGTGGCTGGAACGGAACCCCAAGGCCAAGGTCGTCGGTTCCACCCACCGCCTGACGGCCGGACCGGCGCCCGAATTCACCGCGCCGTTCCGCGGCCGCACGGTCGCCGTCTGGGACGGCCGGGCGCTGCTCGCCGCGTCCGCACTCGATTAGGGGATTCCCGTTTTCGCGGATTTGCGGTTCAAGCTTTCCCCCTCACCTCACTCACCCGCAAGCCGTCATGCCCCGACTTGTTCGGGGCATCCAGGATATTCACCACGGAGGCACAGAGACACGGAGGTCGGGAGGAGAGGTTTCGATCCCGGCGCTCCTCACTGCCTCACCGTCTCCGTGGTTCAAGAATTGAAAACGTGGATGGCCGGGTTCGGGCCCGGCTCGATCGAGGCCGGACCCTATTCCCTGCCCGGGTTTTCGTGACCGCACGACGGGCAGGTCCGGAACCCGGCGTCGCCGTAATATTCCTCGAACACCGGCGGCAGGTCGTCGACGAGGCTCTCCAGCATCACTTCCCGGCGATGCACCAGCGCGTTGCACTTTTCGCAATACCATTCGAAGGCGTCGGGCGCGCCCTTGGGACGCTGATACTCGATAACCAGACCGACGCTGTCGGCGGGGCGCTGCGGCGAATGCCGGACATGCGGCGGCAGCAGGAAAATATCCCCCTCCCTGATCGGCACATCCTTGGGTTTCCCGTCTTCCTGGATGCGCAGCACCATGTCGCCCTTGAGCTGATAGAAGAACTCCTCGACGGGATCGTCATGATAGTCGGTCCGGACATTGGGGCCGCCGACGATGGTCACCATGAAATCCGTCCCCTCCCAGATCTGGGCATTGCCGACCGGCGGCTTCAGCAGTTCGGCGTGATCGTCGATCCATTGCTGAAGATTAAATGCTGCCAAACCGGCCATATTCTCTCTCCTTGATTGGTTATCCGCCTGGTTCATGCTATCTCCGCCACAGGAGGCGGGCAACGCCGGTAAACGCAAGGGAGCATACCATGGCGGCGAATGAATCGGGCAAGAGAGTGCGGGCGCGGGCCAATTATCCGCTGGTCAGGCGGGTCGGCGACACCATTTACGTATCGGGCACCAGCGCCCGACAGCCGGACAATTCATTTGCCGGCGTCGAAGTGGATGAGATGGGCACCACCAATCTGGACATCCGGGCGCAGACCGCGGCGGTGTTCGAGAACATGCGGACCAGCCTCCGGGACGCCGGCGCCGATCTGGAGGACCTGGTGGACGTCACGTGTTTTCTCGTGAACATCAACGATTTCGGCGGCTTCAACGAGGTCTATAACCGTTACTTCGAGACCGGGACGGGCCCAACCCGGACCACCGTTGCGGTCCACCAATTGCCCCACCCCCACCTGTTGATCGAGATCAAAGGCACCGCCCACAAGCCCGAGTAGTTCGCCCGGGTCCTGCGGACGGCACGATTGTCAAATTGTTCTGGATGTGAACAATGACACTCAACGGGGCGCGTTTTCCGACGTCCCCTGAAAACAAGGCTTCACCGTTCAACCGTTAGAGAGGAACCCCATGTCAAAGACACGCACTGCCATCGCCCTGGCGGCCGGTTTCGCCGCCGCCGTGGCGTTCATGCCGGAGACCGCGTCCGCTCAAAAGACGCTCCGGTTCATGACCTTCATTCCGCCGGTCGCCAACCCGGGCAAGACGTTCTATATCCCGTGGATCGAAAAGCTGAACAAGGAAGCCGGGGGCAAGATGAAGGTCCAGGGTTTCTGGTCCATGCAGCTCGGCGGCGGGCCGCGCCAGCTTCTCGACCAGGTTCGCGACGGCGTTATCGACATCGGCTGGACCCTTCCGGGCTTCACCCCGGGCCGCATGCCGCGGGTCGAGCCGTTCGAGCTTCCCTTCGTCCACAAGGATGCGCTCTCGACCACATTGGCGCTGCAGGACTTTCAGGACAAGTACCTGAACGATACCGACCTCAAGGACTACAAGCCGCTGCTGCTGCATGTCCATGAGGGCTTCCTGTTCCAGACCAAGTTCCCGATCTCCAAGATGGAAGATTTGAAGGGCAAGAAGCTGCGTGCCGCGTCCCGCGGCGGCGTGTGGATGCTCCAGGCCATCGGCGCGACGGGCATCGGTATGCCGCTGAACCAAATTCCACCGGCCCTTTCCAAGGGCGTCATCGACGGCGTGACCCTGCCTTACGAGATCGCGCCGGCGGTGAAGACCCAGGATCTGGTCAGCCACTTCACCAAGCTGGCGGGACCGCAGCCGCGTCTCGGCACCAACGTCTTCACACTGCTGATGAACAAGCGCAGCTATGACGGTCTGTCAGCCGATATGCGCAAGGTCATCGACGACAATTCGGGCCGCAACATCGCCCGCCAGGCCGGACAGAACTGGCGCGATATCGAGGCGCCGGGCCGCAAGGTCGTCGCGAGCAAGAAAAAGAACAAGTTCGCGACCCTGCCGCCGGCCGAGGTGGCCAAGATCCGCAAGGCCTCGGAGCCGGTGTTCGACCGTTGGTTCGCCGAAATGAAGAAGATCAACGTGGACGGTCCGGCGCTCCTGAAGGACGCCCGCGCCCTGATCGACAAGTACTCCAAGTAAGCCAGAGACCGGGCCGCCGACAAGGCGGTCCGGGATCGTTCTATGGCCGAAGGCATGGAACATTTCTCCCGGCCCGCCGATCCGGTGGGCCGGGCGCTTTATCGGATCGCACGCATATTCGCGATCCTGGGGGGAATACTCCTGTGCCTGGTCGGCCTGATGACCACCGTCAGCATCGTCGGCCGGTTTGTTTTTTCCGCGCCGGTCCCCGGTGACTTCGAACTGGTCGCCATCGGCACGGGGCTATCGGTGTTCGCCTTTCTGCCCTGGTGCCAATTGATGCGCGGCAACGTGATCGTCGATTTCTTCATGGACAAGGCGCCGATTCGCGCCAAGGCCTTTTGCGATACCGTCGGCGGGCTGCTGTATCTGGGCATCGGCGCCCTCCTCACCTGGCGCATGGTCTTCGGCGGCATCGACATGTACAAATACAACGAGTCCTCCATGACCATCGGTTTTCCCCGCTGGACGACCTTCCCCATCTCGATCCTGCTGATGGGTTTTCTGGTCATCGTGGTGATCTACACCATCTTCCGGTCCATCGCCGAAACCCGCGCCGGACGGTTCTTCGACGAAGGCTCCGGCAGTGTGGGCTAGGACATGAGCTCCCTCGCCATAGGCGGCGTGGGCTTCGTCGTCCTCCTCGGGATGCTGGCGGTCCGTATTCCCATCGGCATCGCCATGATCAGCGTCGGCATCGCCGGCTATCTGACGATTGCCGGCCCCATACCGCTGTTGAGCTACCTCAAGACCGAGACCTATTGGGCGTTCACCACCTTCGATCTGTCGGTGGTGCCCCTGTTCCTGCTGATGGGACAGTTCGCCGCCAAGGCGGGCCTGTCGTCGGCCCTGTTCACCGCGGCCAATACCTGGCTCGGCCATCACCGGGGCGGGGTCGCCATGGCCGCGGTCGGCGGCTGCGCCGGGTTCGGCGCCATCTCGGGCTCGTCGCTGGCCACCGCGGCGACCATGGGCCAGGTGGCGCTCCCCGAGTTGCGCCGGTTCAATTATTCGGGCTCGCTGGCCACCGGCGCGCTGGCGGCGGGCGGAACGCTGGGCATCCTCATTCCGCCGTCGGTGGTGCTGATCATCTACGCCATCATGGTCGAGAGCAACGTCGCGGCCCTGTTCCAGGCCGCCTTCCTTCCCGGCGTCCTCGCGGCCCTCGGCTACATGCTCGCCATCGCCATCGTGGTCCGCATCAACCCGGAGGCCGGCCCCGCAGGCGAGCGCGCATCCCGCGCCGCGAAATGGGCGGCGCTCCTGGAAATCTGGCCGGTGCTGGTCATCTTCCTGCTGGTCATGGGCGGCATCTATGCGGGCGTGTTCACCCCCACCGAGGGCGCGGCCATCGGCTCCGTCGGCACCTTCCTGATTGCGGTCACCAAGGGCGGCATGCGCCTGGAGGGTTTCCTCGACGCCATCCTGGGGACGGCGCAGACCACGGCGATGATTTTCCTCATTCTGCTGGGCGCGAAGATCTTCAATGCGTTCCTCGGCTTCTCGGAACTGCCGCTCTTCGCCGCCGATTTCTTCCAGAATGCCGGCCTGTCGCCCTTCGTGGTCCTGTTGGGGATGATCATCCTCTACATCCTGTTGGGCTTCGTCATGGACTCGCTCTCCATGATCCTGCTGACGGTGCCGATCTTCTGGCCGATCATCGCCGGGCTGGATTTCGGGCTCGGGCCGGACGAGACCAAGCTGTGGTTCGGCATCATCACGCTGATCGTCGTCGAGATGGGACTGATCACGCCGCCCGTCGGGCTCAACGTCTTCGTCATCAACTCGATGGCCAAGGACGTGCCCATGCTCGAGACCTTCAAGGGCGTGGTCCCGTTCATCACGTCCGACTTCATCCGGGTGGCGATCATCGTCGCCTTCCCGGTGATCACCCTGATCCTGCCCGAGCTGCTGGCGGTGGAATGATCAACCGATCCAGGGCCGCACGCCGTCCCAGCATAGTTTGACGCCGGTCACGAACAGCAGCGCGGCGATGCCGATGGACAGCACCGCGGGCACCGCAACCACGTAGAACAAGGGGTCGGCGACGATCGAAAACCCGATCATCCGCCGCTCCCCCCGGGGATCACCCGGCTATTCGACCCGAAGCCCCGCCGCCTCGATGCCGTGACGCCCGGCGATCTCGTCATTGTCGGAGGTGTCGCCGGTAATCCCGACGGCGCCGATAATCTCGCCGCCGGAATTCCGCAACAGGACGCCGCCCGGCACGGGGACGATCCGCCCCCCCGACGCATTCATCAGCGCGGTAACGAACTGGGGACGCTCCTGCCACACGTCGCCCAGCTGCTTGGAGGAGGTGAACATGGCAAGCGCGCTCCACGCCTTGCCGAGGGCGATCTCGAAGCGGAGCAGGCTGGAGCCGTCGCTTTTCTTGAACGCAACCAAATTGCCGCCGACATCGAGCACCGCGACGCTCAACGGCGCAAGGCCCATATCCACGCCCTTTTCGATGGTCGCATCGATAATCTTGTCGGCATCCGCCAGGCTCACACTCGCCATGAAAATTCCTCCTCCGGATTCTTGGGGGTTGTGGTTCGGCGGGGAGTTTAGGTGCCGAATTCCGGGCAGGCCAGATGAATTTCGAGAGTCCTTCCGGGTGACGACAACGGTCTTCGATGACCGTCGACGAAATCGTAAACGCGACCCTCCAGGCGCTGGATTATATATATTTTTCAATGATTTAATCCGGCCGCGCCCTTTTTCGGCAAGTGTGACCGCGATTACATCAATTGAACGGGCGTTCAAATAAACTACATGAATCTTAGCGGGAATCACCATTCCCGAAATCATGGGAATGTCCCTTGGCTGACCGGGCCGGCGAGACGCAGTCCGGGCAGGTATCAGGAGAAGGACGATGCGGAACGATACGAACATCGAAACGATCGAAGAAACTACGCGGGATGCGGCATCCCGGGGCGCCAGGCGCTTCGGCGCCATGCGTCGCTCGGTCCCGGCGATGGTTCTCGCTGGATCGCTGATGGCCGGTGTCGCCGTATTCGGAACCTCCGGCGTCCATGCCCAGGGCCTAAGCCCGGGAACGGGCGTCGACCGGGCCGACGTGGTCGAGCATCTGGACAGCAGGCATTCGGAGACCCCGATTGCCCGCGGTCTCGGCAGCAACGGCGCCGTTTACGAGGTGTTCTCCACCGATGACGGCGCCACCTGGACCATCATCATGACCCTGCCGGACGGCAAGAGCTACATGCTCGGGTCGGGTGAATACTGGACCAGCGTGCCGGTCACCAGGATCAAGGGCCCCGGCATTTAGGACCCCGTTACGACGGGAACAGCAGCGACGGCAGCCAGGTGGCGATCCCGGGGAAGTTGATGATCATCACCATCCCGATCAGCATGATGATCCAATAGGGCGTCGACGACTTGAAGATGGTCATCACGTTCATGTCCGGATCGAAGCCCTGTATCGCCGATTTCACCGTATAGACCAGCAGGCCGAAGGGCGGAGTGTAGAGCCCCGCCTCGATGGCGATGATGCCGATGATGGCGAAGGCGATGGGATCGATACCGATCTTTATCGCGATGGGCGCGAAGATCGCCGCGGTCAGCAGCATGATCGAAATGGAATCGATGATCATGCCGAGCAGGAACCAGATGACCACCATCACGGTGAGGATCATCCATGGCTGCATGCCGGAACCGAGGAACAGGCTCTCGATGGCATTGGCCATGCCGGTCATGGCCAGCGTCCGGGAATAGAGCGCCGCGGTCACCAGCAGCAGCAGGATCGGCGCCGAGGTGCGCCCCACCTGAAGGATGCCGTCGATGATGTCCTTGAGCCGGGCGCCCTTGATGATCGCCAGCACGAGGCCGATGAAGGCGCCGGCGCCGGCGCCCTCCGTCGGCGTGAAGACGCCGAACCAGATGCCGCCCAGCACCGCGACGATGACCAGCAGAATGCCGCACAGGCTGATGATGAACTGGCCGGTGGAAACCTCTTCCACCCCGTCCGGTTCCGCGGCGGCGGCCTCGGCGCCGACGGCTCTGGCCTGCTGATCCGCCCCGCCGCCGACCAGTTCCGGGTTCATGACCGCCCGGACAAAGACGTAGATCACGAACAGGGCCATCAGCAGCAGGCCGGGCATGACGCCGGCGGCGAAGATCTGGCCGATGGATTGTTCGGTCAGGATGCCCCAGACGATCATCAGCACGCTGGGCGGGATCAGCATGCCCAGGCAGCTCGACCCGGCAACGGCGCCGAGGGCGAAGCCCTTGTGGTACCCGAAGCGTTTCATCTCCGGGTAGGCGATCCGCGAAAACGCGGCGGCGGAAGCGATACTGACGCCGGTGACGAACGAAAACAGCGCATTGCCGATCACCGTGGCGATGGCCAGCCGGCCGGGGATTCGTTTCAGCAGCTGGTTTATCCCCCGGTAGACGTCGGTGACGGTTCCCGATCTGCCGATGAATTCTCCCATCAGCATGAATAGGGGTATGACCGCGAAGACGTAGGCCCGGATGGCCTCGTAAGCGGTGGCCGCGAGCATCGACTGGACGGTGCCGAAGGCGAAGGAATCGGCGCCGGTGGTCAGCCAGATACCCAGCGCGCTGGTCATGCCGAGGGCAATGGCGATGTGGACGCCGATCGCCACCAGGACGACCAGCGAGACGACGAGTATGACAGCGGTATTCGCTTCAAACATGAACTGTTCCCCCGCCCGACTACGGTCCCGGCGCGCCGGGGATGCTGTCCTCGGGCACTTCGCTGTCGAGCAGCTCGGGCCGGAAGATGTCCAGATAGGCCATGACGCCGTAATTGATCATGGCGAGCGCGCTGCCGAGCAGCACGGTCCAGCGGGCCGGCCAGGACGGAACCCGAAGGGCGCCCTCGCCCTCGAACTCGCCCTCGACGAAGGAGGCGATGCTCTCCTGCCAGCCGCCGGTGATGATCATCAGGAAGAAAGCGACACCCAGCAGATAGCCGACGGCGAGCAGCACGCGCTGGACGCCGGACGGAAACCGGGTGACCAGAAAATCGGCCTTCAGCATGGAACGGCTGCGGATGGCGTAGCCGACCTGCAAAAACACGATAATGACGATGGACGCGGCGACCATTTCGGCGGTGCCGTGGATCGGAAAATCAAACGCGCCGCGGCCGATGATATTGGCGAGCACAAGCACGGAAATCGCGACGGTCCATGCGGCGGCGAGGATCATCAACGCCTTGGAGATCCAATCGCTGAACTTAACGAGATTCATACGCCCCTACTCTCTGACGGCGGCCTGTCCCCGGGCCGCCAAACGAATAGCCACATAGATCGTACGTCATCATTTATAAGAAATTGCCGGCTGGACGCCGGACAGCGTCCAGCCGGCAAATCATTCAGGTCCTGGATTACGAACGTCTTATTTGACGACGTAGCGGACCGGCCACTTGTAGCCGACCTTCTCGGCGGCATCCAAGGTGGTGTTGAGGATAGCCTTGGCCGGGAAGCCTTCCTTTTCCAGGGAATCGGCGTGCTGTTGCGGCCACTTGGCAAGCTTCTGCGCCCAGGAGAGACGAACCTTCGGGCCCAGGTCGCTGACGGTGATGTTCTTCCTCAGCCAGGCCATGTCTTTCTCATAGCCGGCCTTGTTGAACGTACCGGTCTGGATCTGATAGCGCTTGGCGACTTCCTGGAAGATCGGCTTCACTTCCGGCGGCAGGCTGGCCCAGAAACGGTTATTGACCGTCAGGCCGTGCCAGGTAATCGAACCGAAGCCGATGGTGGTGTAGAACTTGCCCACCTCGTGCAGCTTGAAGACCGGGCCCCAGGCGCTGGGGAACATGATGCCGCCCTCGGCGACGCCCGTCTTGATCTTCTGGTACCAGCCGGGGAGACCGTCGGTGACCGGGATGATGCCGATGTTGGCCTGCTTCATCCAGTTGAGGTTCAGGCCGGCGCCGAGAATCTTGCGGCCCTTGAGGTCGTCGACCGTCTTCCACGCGAAGTTGGTGCCGATGTTGTAGCCGCCGTCGCCGATGATCGCCAGAAGGGTCTGATTGAACTTCTGGAAACGCTTGGAGAGGCTCGGATACTTGTCATACACCGCCGTGGCGATCGCCACCGACTGCACCGGATCCATGGTGCCGAAGGGCAGCATGATCTGGAAGGCATGCATCTTCAGCTTTGAGGCCTCGAAGCAGTAGCAGAAGCCGCCGACGTCGACGACGCCGTTCTGGACGCCCTCGAAGGTGTCGAACACCTTCACGATGGAGCCGGAATAGCCCTCGATGAAGTTGATCTTGTGGCTGGTCTTGCTCTCGACCGCCTTTTTGAGCTCGGTCTGGAAGAAGTTCTTCATCAGGCCGGCATACACCACGGTCGGCGGGTGGCCGGACGCAATGCGGACGTTGATGGTCTTGGCGTCTGCGGTCGGCGCGGCGGTCAACGCAGCACCCGCGACCAAAGCCGCGGCAGAGGCGCCAAGGATGGATTTCGAAAACACGTTCATGAAATACCTCCCAAAGGCTGTTCTCGCGCGGGAGAATGAAACGGCCCTCCGCGCTGATCAGAACATACAAGCCCAATCCGGGCCGGTCCAGTCTTATACAAGACGTTGTGATCGACGAATTCCGCAGGAATTCCGCGCCGGGCAATCGCCTGGGCCCGCGTTGGGGCATCCCGCCGGGGCATCACATCGGCTCAAATGGCATCTTTCCCATCGGCCGAAAATCGGCTAAGCCGACGCGGATCGAATGTTGGGGCGAATCCCACGATCCGGGGGGAACGCAGAGGTGATATCCGAAGACCAGTTCAAGCAGGGCATGCGGCAGTTGGCCTCCGCCGTCAACGTGATCACCGTCGATCACGGCGGCCGGCGCGACGGACTGACGGCGACGGCGGCCTGTTCGGTCTCCGCCGAGCCGCCGCAACTGCTTATCTGCGTGAATCGCGATGCCCTGGCCCATGACCTGATCGAGGGCGCGGGCGCGTTTTGCCTCAACATTCTGTGCAAGGACCAGGAAGATGTCGCCATGCGCTTCGCCGGCATGGACGGCGCCGACCGCGCCGACCGCTACGGCCTCGGCAGCTGGACGACGCTCAAGACCGGCGCGCCGGTGCTCGAAGGGACCCTGGTCAGCTTCGACTGCAAGATCGCCCAGCAAATCGCCGCCGGCACCCACTCCATCTTCATCGGCGAGATCGTCGCGGCGACGGAGATCCGCGACGGACGCCCGCTGATGTACGGCGAGGGGCAGTTCACCACCCTCGAGAGCGTCGCCAACTAGGGTCCGGCCTCGATCAAGCCGCCCTACGAGTGTTGCGGCGATGAGGACGGACGCCGGGCGAGGGGATGAGCCTGCGAGCCGTAGCCGCAGCAACGCCGGCATAATATGATTTCGTCATGGCCGGGCCCAGACCCGGCCATCCACGTGTATCACGGCCGCCAGGCGTGGATCACCGGGTCAAATAAGGTCAATTCGTCCGAATTGACCGACCCGGTGATGACGACGGCGGGATGGCGAAAGCTTGAATCACAATTCCGAAAAAACGGGAATCCCCTAATCGAGTACAGACCCTGGAGCGGTTTCCGGCCAAAAGAAAAGCCGGACCCCAAGGGGCCCGGCCTCTCATTCATATTCGTCCCCGCGTCAGGTAATGGGCAGGAACTTGCCGTTGGTCGGGATCGACGGGGCGGTCTTGTTGTTGACCACCTGCAGATCGTACTTGTACTTGGTTCCGCGGACCCATTGGCCGCCGACCAGCGGCGTCTTGGAGACGTTCTTCACCGGCTTGCCGCCCCAGTTCACCTTGCCGACGATGGTGTCCAGGTTGGTGGTGCGGATGGCCTCGATGATGGCCTCCGGCGACTCCACGCTCTTGGTCCGCTTGAGGACATCGGTGGCGACCTCGAACAAGGCGTGGCGGAAGCCGATGGGCTGGGTCCACTGCTTCTTGGTCGCCGCCTCGTAGGCCGCCGCCAGTTGGCCGGCGCTCACGCCGGTGAGGCTCGACTTGAACGGGTGGCTGGGCGTCCACCAGACCTCGGACGACAGGCCGACGCCGCGGTCGCCCAGGGCTTCGATGGCGGCCGGAAACAGCAGCGCCTTGCCCACGGTCACGATCTTGGGCTTGAAGCCCTGCTGCGCGGCCTGGGTCCAGAAGGTGGTGAAGTCCGGCGGGATCATCACGCCGGATACGATCTCCACATTGTTCTTCTTGAACTCGGCGATCTGGGCCGAAAAGTCGTCGCTCGGCGCCTGATAGCGGCCCGGATCGACAAGCTTGAAGCCGGCCGCCTTCAGCGGGCCGGGAAATCCGAGTTTGGGATCGCCCCAGGCATTGCCGTCGGAATCGTTCGGCCACAGCGCGCCCACGGTCTTGTTGGAGGGTATGGAGTTCCAGAGGTTGAGGAACACGCCGATGACGTCTTCGAGGCCCCAGAAGAAGTGGTAGGTCCAATCGAAGCCCTTGGCCGGATTGCCGCCGCGGCCGAAGAAATAGGGCTGCCACGGCGCATCCGAGGTAATGCAGGGCACCTCGTTGATCTCGGCCTGATCGGAGAGCGGGTTGGTGGTCTCGGGCGTGCCGGCGCCCATGATGATGTCGACCTCGTCCTTGAGGATCAAATCGGCGGACACTTCGGCGCCCCGGTTGGGGTTGGATTGGGTGTCCTTGACGATGATCTCGACCGGGTGCACCTGGTTGCCGATCTTGACGCCGTCCTTGAGGTGGCTGCGCACACCGTTGATGACGAAATCGTCGGCCTCGGCGAAGGGCGCCAGCGGACCGGTCCGCGGGCTCACGTAACCGAGCTTGACCGGCCGGCCGGCCGCGTAAGCCAGACTGGACCGCAATATTGCCGGCGCCGCAACGGCGCCCGCGGTTAGAACGGTGCCGGTCTTTACGAACTTCCGACGGGTAACCTTTGGTGTCGGAATCTTTTTGTCAGACATGATCGTCTCCCATGACTATTGGTTTTAGCGCACTTAACGATTTGTGATCAGGATTCTCCCTGTTTACGCAGGAGGTGGTAACTCAGCTCGCCCGGATCCTGGAGATCAGGTACGGTCCAGCCGTTTAGATCATATTCAGCCATGCATTGCTCGGCAAAGCCTCTGAAGGCGGCGGCGTTGCCCGACGCTTCCGCGCCAAACAGGCAGTACCGCCGGATTTCCTCGGTCGATCCGCCATAGTTGATTTCATAAAGCTCGTGGCGGGCGCCGAACTCGCTGCCCAATGTGTCCCACAGAAGTTTCATCAGCTTGACGCGTTCCTCGGCGGAATAGCCGTTGGATCCACGGAGATACCGGTCGAGATAAGGACGAATGTCGTCGTTCTTGAAATCATCGGCGTGGGAATTGAGATAAATCAGCCCCGAGGCGCAGGTCTGCTCGATGATGTATTTGACCTTGGTATAGGCCATGGTGGCGATGATTTGATAGGCATTGCCGGGCTCCATCTTCGGCAGCACGTAGTCGTCGATCCAAGGCTGCGGATCGCGGACCATGGCGTCGGAAAGGCCCCAGAACAGGTTTCGCCAGGCGATCACTTCACCCACATTGGCCTGAACGCCGCGGTAGTCCTTTGTGCCCGCGGCCTCTACCGCCTTCAGCAGCAGGCCCGCGATGAAATCGAGCTTGACCGCCAGCCGGGTGCAGCCGTGGACGACAAAGCGCGGCAGGAATCCGGTCTGGGGAAAGAAGTTGTTCGCCTTTTCCATGTCGCGGTAAACGAAAACGTTCTCCCACGGCACCAGGACATTATCCATGATGAACACGGCGTCGTTCTCGTCAAGGCGGCTGGACAGGGGGTAGTCGAAGGGACTCCCCATCGCCGTGGACGTCATCTCGTACGAGGTGCGGCAGAGAAATTTGACGCCGGGTGCGTTGGTCGGGACCATGAAGACCACCGCGTAATCTTCGTCCTGCACGGGAATCAATCCGTGATGCGCGACGAAGGTGTAGTTGGTCAGCACGCTTCCGGTCGCCACCACCTTGGCCCCGGATACCACAATACCGGAGTCGGTTTCCTTTACCACGTGGCAGCAGATGTCGCCCGCCTCGTTCGGCGGCTTGTCCCGGTCGATGGGCGGATGGATGATCGCGTGGTTTACGTACGCCACCCGCTCCTGGGTATATTTGTACCAGCGCTGTGCGTTCTCCTGATAGGGATCGTAGAATTGAGCGTTTGCGCCAAGCGTCGCCAGGAACGAAGCCTTGTAATCGGGTGAGCGCCCGATCCAGCCGTAGGTGACCCGCGCCCACTCCGCAATGGCGCTTTGTCCCATCACCAAATCGTCGAGGTTCTTCGGCGCCTTGAAGTAGGCGTGGGTCGTCCCGCCGTTGCCGGTGTCGGTGGGAACCATAATCTTGTCGGCATGCTCGGGATCGTGCATGGCGTCGTAGAGGCGGGCCGTCATGCGGGCCGTGTTCCGGAACGCCGGATGTTCGAGGACATTCCCGACCCGTTCACCGTAGATGTAGACCTCGCGGTCGTCGTCTATCGATTCCAGGTACTCCTTGCCGGTCATCGGCTTGGAGCCTTCGATCGCGCCGGTGGTCTCGGGCAATGACGCGAATGTTTCGCGCTCTTCGAAATTTGTGACGTCGTCCATGACGGGACCCTCCGATTAAGCCTTTTCGTCGCCGGCGATCAGGGTCGAAGCTACCTAAATCGATTGGAATTCGCCGGGCAATTGCCGATGCCGGAGTGGATCACATGAAGATACATGGTCCGATTTGAATCCGATTTGGGTCCGATTTGGCCGGCGGCGGCCGGCAGCCGATGATCGGCCAAAGCACCCAAACGCGCTCATCCGGCTGCGAATACCCGATCGTGGATTGGTAACATCTCCCTGAAGCCGTTTTATCCCATTGTTTTTCTTATGGAAATCTTTATTGTTCGAATATCGAACATATGTGCGTTAAACGAACAAGCAGACAATATCCGATTTCGGATTGCGATTCAAGTGCCGACAATTCGAGGCCGCGCCAGAGCAGTATCCGGCCAGATTGGATCAATTTGATGGCGCTCATGGGTTGGCCGGGCAGGCGCGGGCCGAAGTGCGATGTGTGTGCATCGGACGAGGCCCGCAACGCACCCGGGGGACCGAGGAGCGCCACCGAAGGCCGGGTTTCTTCGCGCCGTGGCGGCGTTGCGCCGCTCCGCCGATGGTCCGGCATCGCCGTTCGCGGCGCGCCTGGCCACGACGCGAATTAATCCCGGTCAAATGGTTCAATCTGGCCGGATACTGCTCTAGACGGACGCCGAAATTCTCTCCGAGACTTCCCGAAGTCCGGAAAGCAATTGGTTCCGCATGTTCTCCCGAGTCGAACGGGTGCTGCTCACGCTGATGCTGATGGAGCCGAGAAGGCCGCCGTCACGGCCGCACACCGGAACGGCGATGGATCGCAGCCCTTTCTCCAACTCCTCGTCGACGATCGAGAATCCCTGGGCGTGGTCGGCTTGTATCCGGCTATACAATCCGGCAAGGCTGGTGATGGTGCTCGCCGTGTAAGCCATGACCCGAACCGACTTCAGCCGCCGCCATAATTCCGCCTGGCCCAGAAAGCCGAGCTGAACCCGGCCCATCGCCGTATGAAAAGCCGGCAATCGCGTCCCCACCGACTCATCGACGGACATCAGCCGCCTGGAGGAGACATGGGCGACGTAAACGATATCCGTACCTTGCAGCACCGACGCCGAGGAAGACTCCTCGACCTCGTCGCTCAGCTCCCGCAGCAAATTCGCGGCCCGGTCGATCCAGCTTTGCGCCGCGAGGAATCGATAGCCGAGGTCAAGCGCCTTCGGACCGAGGGAATAGGCGCGCCCGTCCTGCTCGACATATCCAAGAACCTGGAGGGTGTGAAGCACCCGGCGTGCGGTCGCCCGCGACAGGCCGGCCAGAGTCGCGGCCTCGCTCACCGTAAGGGTCGGATGATCCTCGCCAAAGGTGGTGATGACGTTGAGGCCCTTGGCCAGCGTTTCAAGATACTCTTTGTCTCTTTCGACGGCCTGATCCATACGTTCGATAATCGAACAAACTCGATTTGGGGTCAAGCAAGGCCGGAACGCGCCCGCGGCCGCCAGTCGGCGGGTGCGCCGCGCCGTACCAATTCAAGCGGGCTTCAACTTGAACTTACAATCACCACCACGGTCGCGATCTCATTGCCGCGGTTTTCCACCGCCCGCGCCTCGTTGGATTCGATGAGAAGAGAGTCGAGCGGGCGCAGGGTCACCTCCTGATCGTCGAAGATCACCGTCAGTTCGCCGGAGACCACCACATAGACCTTCTCCGGCGGGGAGGCCGACCGGTCGCAGCCGCCGCCCGGTTCGAAGTGGGACAGGCCGACGGAAAAGTTCCTGGCGTCGCTGGCGCCGAGCCCCTGCATCCGCAGTGTCTCCACGTCGAAGTGTCCGGGCGCGTCGTAGGGCTTGATGTCGCCGATCCGATTGAGCTGCATGAAAGTCTCCCCTGAGAAATCGTTGGCCATAGAGAATGAGCGTGCTCAGCCTAGCCATGCGGCTATCGGGTTGGCAATGCCGCCTTTGGGCCGCCCTCGGAGCCGCCAATGGGACCACCCGCGAGAAAATGACAAAATCCCATAATATGAGATTTTCGTGGATTTGCGGTTTCGGCCCGACTATAGTCCGCAGATGATCAAGAGCGGCCCGCCTCTCCGGCGAAGCCGCCCATAGGGAGCATCCTCGATATGGCGTCGCTTAAGTTCTCACTGATCCTGTTCGGCCTCAATCTTCTGCTGCGCATCCAGGCGTGGCGCTACCCGTCGTTCCGCGAACGGCTGAAGGAGCGGGACATTCTGGCCCAGCTCAAGACCCGCGACGGACGGCAGGGCCGCTGGTACCGGATCAGCAACGGCCGCATATCCTCGGGCGCCGGCGTGCGCAACGATGCCGACGTGGCGCTGGTCTTCAAGACCGCGGGCCTGGCCGCCGGTCTCCTGATGCCGCCGGTCAACCAGCTCGATCAGATCAACGCCCTGAAGGACTTCAACCTCGCCATGGAGGGCGACGAGGACGCCGCCGCGTGGTGGACCCAGACCATGATGCTGACCCAGACGGCGGGCTGGGAGTACGGCGTCGATCAGGGGAACGGCGTCACCCGCTACACCTCCATGACCAACGGCGGGCCGGTCTTCGTCTATGAGAAGGACGGCAGGATCATCCGCATCACGCCCATCGTCTTCGACGATACCGACCCGGAACCCTGGACCATCGAAGCGCGCGGCAAGACATTCACCCCGCCCCGAAAATCCTCGCTCGCCGCCCACGGCCAGAACTGGAAGAGCATGGTCTATTCCCCGGACCGGCTCCTGAAGCCCTTGAAGCGGGTCGACTTCGACCCCGACGGCGAACGCAACCCGCGGAACCGGGGGAAGTCGGGCTACCAGGAAATTTCCTGGGACGAAGCCCTCGACATCGTGGCGAACGAAATCAAGCGCCAGAAGCGCGAGCACGGACCGGGCGCCATCGCCATGAGCCACGGCTCCCACCATACCTGGGGCAATATCGGCTACTACCTGTCGGCCGCTTTCCGGTTCATCAACGCCGTCGGCATGACCCGGGTCCACCACAATCCCGACAGCTGGGAGGGGTGGTACTGGGGCGCCGTCCACCATTGGGGCCAAAGCCTGCGGGTCGGCCAGTGCGAGACCTACGGCACCGTCGAGGACTTGATGAAGGAATCCGAGATGGTGGTCTTCTGGTCCTCCAACCCGGAAGGCACGTCCGGGGCCTACGGCGCCTTCGAGGGCGCCATCCGCCGCCAGTGGCTCAAGGACCTCGATATCGAGGTGGTCCACATCGATCCGTTCTACAACGACACCGCCCAGATGCTGGGCGGCAAGTGGATCGCCCCCAAGCCGACCACCGACACCGCCCTCGCCTTGGCGATCGCCCACGTGTGGATCGAGGAAGGGCTCTACGACAAGGAGTTCGTCGAGACCAAGACCTTGGGCTTCGATGTCTGGAAGGCCTATGTCATGGGCGACGAGGACGGCGTCCCGAAAACGCCCGAATGGCAGGAGGCCGAGACCGGCGTCCCCGCCAAGACGGTCCGCGCGCTGGCCCGCAACTGGGGCCGCAAGAAAACCTATCTCGGCGCCGGCGGCTGGGGCAACGGCCACGGCGGGGCGTGCCGCAACCCCACCGGCATCCAGTGGGCCCGGGTGATGGTCTGCCTGATCGCCATGCAGGGCATCGGCAAGCCGGGCGTCAACATGGGCAACCTCCAGTGGGGCACGCCGGTGGACGCCAATTTCTATTTCCCGGGCTACGCCGAAGGGGGCATGTCCGGCGACCTGCACCATACGGCGATGGCCGTGGAGCTCTATCAGCGGATGCCGCAGCTCCCGTCCATGAACACCAACGACCAGCAGATTCCGAGGCTCCAGCTTCCCGAAGCCATTCTCGAAGGCAAGGCCGAGGGCTACATCTGGGACGGCAAGTCCATCGAGGCCCAGTTCAACAAGATCAGCTATCCGAAGCCCGGCTATTCCAAGGTTCACATGCTCTACAAGTACGGCGGCTCCATCTTCGGGACCATGTCGGACACCAACCGGCACGTGGAGATGTACCGCTCGCCGGAACTGGAATTCATCGTCAACCAGTCGATCTGGAACGAGGGCGAGGCCAAGTTCGCCGACATCATCCTGCCCGCCTGCACCAATATGGAGCGGCCGGACATTTCCGAATGGGCGGCCCTCGGCGGCTACGCCCACCACGGCCAGACCCAGCTCAATCACCGGGTGGTGGTGTTCCAGCACAAGGTCATCGAGCCTCTGGGCGAATCGAAATCCGATTTCCGGATCTTCCACGAACTGGCCATGCGGCTGGGCCTCGGCGCCTACTTCTCCGAAGGCATGAGCGAACTCGACTGGGCCAAGCGGGAATTCGACGCCTCGGACCTGCCGAAGATCGTCAAGTGGAAGGACTTCATCAAACGGGGCTATGTGGTCATTCCCAACAACCCGGAAGGGGTGAAGGACCCGGTCTCCTGGCGGTGGTTCTACGAGGGCCGCAAGAAGGACGTGCCGGAGCCCATGCCGCTGCCGTCCGATTACACCGAAGAGTACCTGAAGGGCCTGCAAACCCAGTCCGGCCTGATCGAATTCGAATGCCAGAGCCTCAAGCGCTACGACCCGGACGACACCGAGCGCCCGCCCATCGTCAAGTACCGCCCGGCCTATGAGGGCCCCTCCAACCCGGACGTCGCGGCCAGGCACCCGGTCCAGTTGATCACTCCGCACCCCCGGTACAGTTTCCACACCCAGGGGGACGGCAAGGACACGTTCCTCAACGACATCGAGGATCACCGGGTGCTGGTCGACGGGCGGTATTACTGGACGCTCCGGATCAGCGCGGCGGACGCGGCGGCCCGCGGCATCGGCCACCACGACCTGGTCAAGGTCTACAATGACCGGGGCGCGGTGATCTGCGCCGCCCACGTCACCCGCCGGCTGCCCGAAGGGGTCTGCCACGGCTACGAAAGCTGCGCCGTCTACGAGCCGGCGGGGGAGATCGGCAACTCGGTAGATCTCGGCGGCTGCCTCAACCAGCTCACCCCGCCCCGCTCCCAGTTGAAGAAGGGCCATTCCATGGGGTCGTCGGCCGCCATGGTGGAGATGGAGCTCTGGGACGGCTCGCCGGAGATCAACCGGGCGCCGTCCGAGCCGGACGCCGCCGTCCTCACCCCGAAACCCGCGGCCGAACCGGTCCCGGCGGAATAGGAGACGTCAGATGAGCAAATGGAACCTGATCGTCGACGTCGCCAACTGCACCAACTGCAATCTGTGTGTGCTCGCCTGCCATGACGAGCACGTGGGCAACGCCTTTCCGGGCTATTCGGAAGAAATGCCCAAGCACGGCCACAAATGGATCGAGATCGACCGCAGGGAGCGGGGCGCCGGTCCCATGGTCGACGTGGCGTTCCTGCCGAAGATGTGCCAGCACTGCGACGATGCGCCGTGCATGGAGAAGGCGGAGAACGGCGCCATCGCCAAGCGCGACGACGGCATCGTGCTGATCGATCCGGTGAAGGCCAGGGGCCAGCGCCACCTGGTGGACGCCTGCCCCTACGGCGCCATCTGGTGGAACGAGGAAAAGCAGGTGCCGCAAGCCTGGACCTTCGATGCCCACCTGCTGGACGACGGCTGGGCCGAGCCCCGCGCGGTCACCGTCTGCGCCACGGCGGCGCTCAGGTCGGTCAAGGTGGACGATGCGGAAATGCAGCGCATGGTCCGCGAGGAAGGGCTCGAGGAACTGCGCCCCGATCTCGGGACCAAGCCCCGGGTCTGGTACAAGAACCTCCACCGCTATTCCAAGGCGTTCATCGGCGGCAGCGTCGAGAGCGCATCGGGCGGCAAGGTCGATTGCGTCGAGGGCGCGCGTGTGACGCTGCACTCCAGCGGCACCCGGATCGCCGAAACCGCCACCGACGTCTACGGCGATTTCAAGTTCGATCACCTGGACCCCGACTCGGGCGCCTACCGGGTGGAGATCGCCGCCGACGGCCACGCCCCCAAGTCCGTGGACGTCACCCTGGGCGAGAGCACCTATCTGGGCGAGATACGGCTTTAGTTGAATTGCGGCCCGTGCCATGACCCGCTAGCCTGCGGGGCATGACTGACAACCTGATCCAGGGTTTTGCCGATCTGCTGGACCGCGCGGGCAACGTGGTGGTGTTCACCGGCGCGGGCATTTCGACGGAAAGCGGCATCCCCGATTTCCGCAGCCCGGGGGGCGTCTGGGACAAGAACCAGCCGATCTATTTCCAGGACTTCATCTCTTCGGAGGACGCGCGGCGCGAGACCTGGCGGCGCAAAATCGAAACCGACAAGGTGATGACCAGGGCCCGGCCCAACCGGGGGCATATGGCGATCTCCAAGCTGGTGGCCATGGGCAAGGTGTCGAACGTCGTCACCCAGAACATCGACGGTCTGCATCAGGCGTCCGGCGTGCCCGAGACCCAAATCATCGAACTCCACGGCAACTCCACTTATTCCACCTGCCTGGAGTGCGGCAGCCGCTACGAGAACGAGCCCATCAAGGAGGCCTTCGCCAAGGACGGCACCCTGCCGGTCTGCGATGACTGCGGCGGACACGTCAAGACCGCGACCATCTCCTTCGGTCAGGCGATGCCGGAAGAGCCCATGTTCCGCGCCCGCGCCGCCGCCCTGGACTGCGATCTGTTCATCTCCATCGGCTCGTCCCTGGTGGTGTTTCCGGCCGCCGGGTTCCCGGTGATGGCAAAGGAGAACGGCGCGGCGCTGGTGATCCTGAACAGGGACCCGACCGAGATGGACGATCTGGCCGACATCGTGCTCAACACGGAAATCGGCGAAACCCTGGGCGCCGTCGTCGCCTTCGATTAGTTCCCTTTCAAGCACTGCCGCACCCCCACCCCAACCCTGCCCTTTGCGTCGGGGGATAGGGAGGGCGATTAAGTTTACCGTCATGCCCCGGCTTGACCGGGGCATCCACGTGGATGGCCGGGTCCAGGCCCGGCCATGACGGCCTTGGTCAGGGCGCCGTCGTCGCCTTCGATTAATTCCGTCAGTTGAGCCTCAGCCTGGGCGTCAGCTGGTCGTTGGCGGCGTCCGGGTGCGTGGTGAGGGTCGCCTGATGATGGACCATCTTCCAGGCCCCCTCCATTCTGGCAAAGCAGTTGGTCGCCACGGCCGCGTTGGGCGGCAAGAGCTCGTAGCAGATGACCATGGCGAAATCGCCGAACAGGGCGGCCTCGGGATTGCGGATCTGCATGTTTTCGGAATCCGGATGGTTGAGGATGCTTTGCCAGCTCTCCATCACCACGTCCCGCCCCGATAGGTGCCGCCATCCGGGATGGACGCAGGTCACCGGGCCGGTCTTGGCCCAGATATCCTCCATGGCGTCATAGTCGCAATTTGCAAAGGCGACGTAGAAGGCGTCATTGGCGAACAGGACGGCTTCAGTGTCCGACATCGGCACTCCCCCGTTGGCGGCTCCCTATTGTGCGACAGCCGATGCCGCGGGTCAAAACCCCGGACCCTCATGCCGGGTCAACCGAATCCCGGCCGGTTCATTCAACCGGTTTTCACGAGCCTAACGGACCAGGCGCCGATTTCCGTCAGTAGGGGAAAAACAAGGGACGGGCGGGGGCGCCGGTCATCCTTCTCTCAACTCGTCCTCGGTCTCCGCGTCGGCGACCTTCATGGCGGTGCCGTAGTCGAACCCGGCCCGGGCCAAGGCCGCCAGATCCTTCTGCCGCTGGCGCTCGGCCGGCGGCTTGATCCGGAACGGTCCGATCCGCCGGCGTCTGGCGAACCGGATCGCGGCCTCCAATTCGGCATCGGGCTGCTCGTCCCTGAGAGCCGCGATGGCCTCGTCGATGATTTCCGCCGGCACGCCCTTCTCGCGGAGTTTGCCAATGATGACGCGGATCGATGCGCCGCGGGCATGGAGCGCGTGGACCCGTCCCTCCGCATAGCGCCGGTCGTCCACCAGCCCGGCGCGCGCCAGCCTGGCCACCAGATCGTCGACCCACGCCGCCGCCTCTTCGCGATCGGTACCGTGGGCCCGGGCCGACCGTTCCACCCGGCGCA
>JAJECC010000157.1 GCA_022822205.1 Rhodospirillales bacterium
CGTCAGAGGAAAGATCAATGGCAGATGAGAAAAAAGCGACGTTCGACGCCGGCCTGATCGGCCTTGGCAATATGGGCCAGGGGCTCGGCAAGAATATTCTGGAGAACGGCTTTTCGCTGGTCGTGCAGGACCTGAAGCCATCTGCCGTGTCCCGGCTGGAAGAGCGCGGGGCGGTTGGCGCCATCGATCTGAAGAGCTTGATGAGCCAGACGGACATCGTGATGACCTGCCTTCCCAGCATGAGTTCCATCGAAGCGGTTTACGAGTCTCCAGACGGGATCATCGCCAATGTCCGGTCCGGCATGGTGATCGTCGATTTCTCGACCAGCAGTCCGGAATTGACCCGCCGGTACGGTGCGATGTTGGAAGGGAAGGGCGCCCAACTCATCGATACGCCCATGCTCCGAAATCCGCAGGCGGCCTTCGACGGGACGCTACAGCTGCTGGTTTCCGGCCCAAACGACGCGATTGAGCGGGCGAAGCCCTTGCTCGAGGCCGTTTCCGAGGAATTGATCCCTTCCGGAGATCTGGGCAACGGCCACGCGATCAAGTTGATCAACAACGCGGTCACCATCGCGAACGGCGCGATCCTTTGCGAGACCTTTACCGTCGCCCGAAAGATGGGCATCGATCTGAGCACCCTCAACCGGGTCATGGGCGTGAGCTTCGCCGCCAGCAAAAAGCTCCCCGATACGGCCCGGCGCCTGATTGACGATGACCATAAGAATACGTTCTCCATCGATGTGTCGCTGAAGGATATCGATCTGTTCACCAAGCTCTCCTTGGAACTTGGCGCACTGACCCCGATTGCGGAAGCGACGCGCGATCTGTTCCGGATGGCTTCGCAATTCGGCTACGGCGACGATCACAATACCCGTGTGGGCAGCGTGCTCGCCAGGTTCGTCGGAACCGACTTCGGGGAGACGGAGAGCAAGAAGGCCAGTTCCTGAGGGAGCCCGGCCCGGTTCAGCGGCCCCGCCGGAAACTGCTCTAACGAAAATAGACGACGTCGCCGCCGGCGTGGGCCCCGAGCTGGTCGATGTCGGGGACATGGATGCGGCCGTACTCGACTTGGATCAGGTCCAGCGATTCCAGGTGTTTCAGGTGTTTGTTCACGGTCGGCCGGGTCGACTTGATGATCCTTCCCAACTCTTCCTGTGTGATCTTCAGGTCAACGGCCTCGACACCGATATGTTCGCGCTGGGCAAGCGCCATCGAGACGATCGTGCGAATGAGCCGCGTTTCGATCGGGTTCAAGGCAAGGTTTTCTATGAGGGTGTAGGCCTTGCGCAGCCGATAGCTCATGAGGCGGGCGACCATATCGTAAAGGTCGGGGAAGCGGTCGAGCGCAGCCTTGAAATCGTTTCGATGGATCAACAGCAACTCGGTCTCTCCATAGGCATAGACCTCGTTGGGGTTTTTCTCGCCATCCATGACCGACGTGATTCCCCAGATATTTCCTTCCGTGAGGATGGAAAAGACATGCTCAACGCCCTCGACCGATGAACTCATGCTGCGGAGACCGCCCCGGACGATGGTCGCCAGATGAGGGGGAATATCGTCCCGCGTCACGAAAAGTGTTCCGTCGGGAAGGATTTTGATCATCGAGACGTCGGCCAAATGATCAATGACCCCGGCCGGCAGATCGGTAAACCAGTAGTTGCCGGCGAGGAAGCTCCTCCGATTTTCCCGGCTATTCGGCACCGCTTGATCCATCGCTTCCCCGTTTGTCGGCTGCCCAACATTTCGTTTTCTCGATTTTGCATAAAATTTTGGGGATTTGTAGGGGCCGGAGAAGTTGGTGGCTGCGCCTGGCGTCAAGGACCATGGCTCGGCAACCGGCTCAGGGCGCCCGCGAGGGGAGAAACAAGGGATATTCGGAGGCGAGAAGCATGTTTACAGCGCAACAACTGATCGAAGCCGGCAACATGACCGTCGAATGGGCGTCCGGCCACCTCAACGAGGACGGCAGCTTCGGCGGTGTCGAGGAACGCATTCTTGCCTATTACAAGGCGCCCATGGCCTTCGCTCTTGCGGGCCGGGTCGGGGAAGCCGCCGCCGTGGTGAACCATCTCGAACGCACCTTCTTCCGGAACGGCGATTTTCATGCGGTGAAGGACGATCCGACCTCCGGCGGATCGAAAAACTACCGCAACGCCTGGATCGGGCGTGGTCTCCATACTCTCGGCTTCTATGACCTTTCGGTTCCGACCGGCGATTTCCTGGAAGCCGAAATGGACAAGAAGACCGGCGGCGTCCTGACGACCTCGTCCGTTGAAGGCCAGGACCGCGAAATGGATTGGGGTAGCACCTGCTCCACGGTGATCGCCTTGCTGGCAATGGGCCGGCACGAGCCTGCCCTCCGTTGCGGCGACTTCCTCGCCCAAATGCTGAACGACCAGAATGGCGGCGGCGAAGCGCTTTATCTCCGGCGCGACGGTTCCGGCGAAATCATTACGGACATGACCGGCCGGCCGGCCAACCTCTATGCCGTGATGATCGGCCAAACCGGGCAGGTATACTGGTATCTGGGAATGGCGATGGTCGCGTTTGCCGGCCTCTACCGATGGACCGGGGACGAGAAATGGAAGAAAGCCGGCGACCAGATTTACGATATCGTCTCCTGTTGCGACGATGAGGTCTACGCGATCATCACCAACGGGAAGGTCGCATGGGGCGCCGGCGCCATGTTTGCGGCGACCGGCGACAGGAAGTTCGGTCAGCTCGGCGACAAAATCTGGACATGGGTGTGTGATACCCAAACACCCGAGGGGGTCTGGCTGCGGCCCGGTGCCGAAACCGTCGCCGATCAGGCGCTCGACGTCTCGCTCGATACGTCGCTGGAGCGGGCGTCTTACATGTTTGATCTCGCCAAGACCCTGGCGGGCGGCGATTACTAAGCACGAAGAGGCGGCGCCGCGGGATTGACCCGGCGCCTCAGCCGAAGTCGGCCGGATCGGGCAGATAGAAGGTGGAACCGCCGACCGTCTGGCGCTCGATCAGGCTCCGGTGGGGCCGCAGCGGCCGGTGTTTCAGGAACGGCAGGACGTGTTCGTCCATCATCCCTTCAACCACGTCCGCATGCTTGGGATCATCCACGAGGTTGTTGTCTTCGAGGGGATCCGTCTCGCTGTCGAACAATTGTGCCGGTGTGCGTTCGTCTTCGTAGACGACGAGCTTGTACCGGCCGGTCTTGAACATCCCCATACCGTAGGATTCGCTGATCACCACCCTATGGTCCGGGGCCGCGCCTTCGCCGGTAACGGCGGGCAGCAACGACCGGCCCTCCGCGGTGGGCAGTTCGGCATCGGCGATATCCCGGATGGTTGCCGAGATATCCATGTGCTGAATCAGTTCGTCGATCCGGCCGGCCTTTGTGCCCGCGGGCGGACGAATAATGAGAGGTACCTTCACCGCCTGATCGAAGAACACCATCTTCTTGATCATCCGGTGCTCGCCCATCATCTCCCCATGATCCGAGGTATAGATCACCCAGGTGTTTTCCAGCTTGCCCGTCCGTTCGAGAGCGTCGACGATTTTTCCGATGGACTGGTCGATGATGCTGATATTCGCGTAGTAGGCGCGGCGCAGTTTGACGATCGCTTCGTCGGTCATGGTTTCCGAGTCGCAGTACTGCATGAAACTCCTCAGGAAGATGGAGAGCGGACCCGATTCCGGAACCTCCGGCCGTTTAAGCGACCCCGGCATCGGAATGTCCACACCGTCGTACCAATCCACGGCTTCCTGCGGCGCATCCCAGGGATCATGGGGGCCGGGGAATCCGATCTGAACGAAGAACGGTTTGTCGCTGTCATAGGTCTCCAGCCATTCGGCCGTGAAGTCGCCGAGCCAGGCATCCTGATAGGCGTCCAGCGGCAGCGGGATGGGATCGGCCTGCCAGGCCCGGTAGGGCGGCGCATCGGGGGTGGCCTTGCGCTTGTGCTTCTGTCTGGAGCCCAGGTAGTCGCGGTAGGCGTCCAGCAGGTCCCGGCTTTCGAGAAAATCCGTGTACTTGGTGTTCAGGAAGTAGGTCGCTTCCTTGCCGACGGTTTCCAGCACCTCGGTAAAGCCATAGCCGTTGAGCTGGCTAATTCGCTCGTCGGCGTGCTTCACCCGCGGCGGAATATGGCGCCAGAAATGGGTCTTCCCGATAACCGCCGTATGGTATCCGGCCTGCTGTAATGCCTGAGCGTAGGTGGGCACGGCATCGTGGACCTCGGACATGTTCTCGAAGACGCCGTGATCCCGCACGTAGCGTTCGGTGAGAAGGGATGCCCGCGCCGGCATGCAGAGCGGCCCCTGGACGTAGACGTTGTTGAATTGGACGCCCTCACCGGCCAGACGGTCGGTGTTCGGCGTTTTGGCGATGGGATCGCCCGTGGAGCCAAGCATGTCCGCCCGTTGCTGGTCGGGCATGAGGAGAACGATGTTCGGTTTGTCAGGCACTTTGGCGGCTCCCCGTCAGATTGACGCGACCCGTTTGATCCGGGTATTCCGGAATAGTGGAGGCGCTCAGGCGAAAAGAATGTAATCGATCCGACAAACTAGTCCGCGCAACGACGCCATGATAGCCGAACTGGCGCCTTGGCCTCTCGAGAGATACGGGCCTAAGAGATAACGGAATGAGTGAACAGCCCCTCGGCAGTCCCGACGATGCGTCCGCCGCGCCGTCGGCAGGATTTGCGTCGACGGTGATCCGGAACCCCATCGATCCCGAGCACCTGGGGTCCGCTTCCCTGTCGCCGGCGGGAGAATTCGCCGCCGGGTCCTACCAGAGCTTCACGCTGGTCTACACGGCGGGAAAATATGGTATCGACGACTCGGGCTCACTCCGTATTTGCTTCCGGTTTGCGTCCGATCAGACGCGGCCCCAGTTCGAAAACCCCGAAGGTCCCAACTACACGATCATCGAAGCATCGAACAATGCCGTGCTG
>JAJECC010000076.1 GCA_022822205.1 Rhodospirillales bacterium
GTTGATCTCGAACATGCCCCAGAGGTTATAGGCGAACAGGGTCACGATGATGGTCAGCGCCACCAGGAACCAGGGGTGTTGGAACTGGATGCCCCAACCGACCGCCGATCCCGCCAGCTTGAGCGACACCAGCCCCGCCGCGATGGCCAGGAACGAGAACACGATCCCGGCCGAAGTCGCCAGGAAACTGGTGCGCACGGCCCGTTTCTCGCCGCCGCCATGGCTGACCACGCCCAGCACCTTCAGCGATATCACCGGCAGCACACAGGGCATCAGGTTGAGGATCAGCCCGCCGATGAGCGCCAGGCCGAGGATGATCGGCAACGAGAGCGGCAATGCTTGCCCGCCGGCGGGTTCGGCCTCGCCGCGCTCGACGGCCAGCGGTTGTTCGGCCGCCCGCCGGCCATCCGTCAGCGTAAAAGTCAGATTAGCCTGCTGGAGCTTGAAACCCTCTTCCACGTCGACCGGGATGCGCGCCGTTGCAACGGCGCCGCCCTCGCTCACCTCGATGTCGGGCTTGTGGAAGATCATCGTATCCGGACCTTCGACGAAGATGTCCGGCGACCTGAACGGGATGTCGGACCGCGCCGTCACCCGCACCAGGCCCTTCCGGAAGTCGTCCTTCGCCGGACCCAGGTCGCCGCCGGTGACCGCGGTTTCGATCCTGATGCCGTGGGCCGAGCCGTCGCCCGGTACCCGGGAGAGGTACTTGCCGATCAGGTGGGCATGGTCGGTGGTGTCGCCGTTTCCCGCCGGCAGATCGAAGGAGATATTTGTCCGGTAGGGGATGCAGACGTCGTCGCAGGCCAGGTAGTCGAGCTTGGCCCGGAGCTTGAGCGGCTCGGTCGGATCCTCGACCCGGGCATTGATGGGGAAGACCACTTCCTTCTTGTAGCCGGTGGTTTCGAAGCCGAGGACCGAGAACCGCACCGGCGCCGGCCAGGCGAAGTCGGTTTCCTTGAGGTTGGCGGAGCCTTTCCAGTCGAGGCGCGGCGGATAGCCCGCGTCCCCCGGGGTGCGCCAGTAAATCTTCCAGTTTTCCTTGAGCTTGAACTGCAGCCCCAACTGCACGGCTTCCTGGCCGTCGACGGCGGTTTTGGCGGAAACCAGCCGCACCTTGGTTTGTTCCGTGGCGACCCAGGGCGTCGCGGCGGCGAACTCGCCGGCGGCCTGCGCCTGCGCGGCGGCAAAACCCGCGACGCTCCCGGCGAGCAGTGCACCGATAAGGGTCTTGTTCAATTTCTTCATGGCTCAAACCACATTTTAGCGCCATTTGGCGCGGTTGGGACCAGCTTTCGCCGAACATATATAGGCATGAACGGCGGGATCGAAATCACCTCGGCGTTAGTTCACGGGAACTTTACCCGCCGTGTAGAGCCGCCCTTTGATAACCACACGGTGTATGCCAGAATACCTGCGATACGGCGCTAAAGAATAACGTCGGAAAAAGAGGATCATTCCCGGACATGTCCAGTTCAGACGAGACCCCCGGCGGCGGCGACCGAAGCGACGATCCCTTCCTGTCCGGCCAGCTGCTGATCGCCATGCCCGGGATGCAGGACGAGCGGTTTGCCAAGACGGTCATCTATATGTGCGCCCACACGCCTGAAGGCGCCATGGGTCTGGTGCTCAATCAGGCGCTCGACTCGCTCACCTTCCCGGACCTGCTCGAGCAGTTGGGGATCGAGGAGGAGATCGGCGCCACCGAGGTCCGCGTCCATGTGGGCGGTCCGGTGGAGGCGGGGCGCGGTTTCGTGCTCCACAGCGCCGATTACTCTCAGGAGGCCACGCTTCCCGTCGACGACGGCATCGCGCTGACGGCAACGGTCGATATCCTGAAGGCCATCGCCCGGGGCCGGGGACCGCAAAGAAGCCTGCTGGCGCTCGGCTATGCCGGCTGGGGGCCGGGTCAATTGGATGACGAGATCAAGGCGAACGGCTGGCTGCAGGCCCCCGCCGATCCGGAGCTGGTGTTCGACCTCAACCTCGACAACAAGTGGGAACGGGCCATCGGCAAGCTGGGGATCGATCCCCGGATGCTCTCCGACGAGGCCGGCCACGCCTGAGCGTCGCGTTCCGGGTCAATTTCGAATTCGGTTAGGGCTGCGTTTTCGGTAGCCCCTCCGGTGTAGGCCGCCCTGTCATGCGCCCATCCCGTTGTCGGCGAGGAAGCTGCCGAACAGAGCGAAGCACCGTTCCGGCTCCTCGAGCTGCAGGAGGTGGCTGGTATCGGGCACGACGGCGTAGTCGATGCCGAACGTCTCGCAGAACAGCTTGCAGCAGGGCCCGGACTTCGTCGCGTCCTCGGCCTCCGGGTCGGCGCCGACGATCAGGAGCGGGCGCGCCGGCGGGGCCGGCTTCCGCCAGATCGGCAGTTCGGCGACCTCGACATAGAGACCGGCCTCGACCGGGCCGGGGCAACGGAGCAGCCAGTCGCCGCTTCCGGGATCGAAACGCAGCACCGAGCGCGCGTTGAGTTCCGCCACGCCTTTTCGCAGGCGGCGGAAGCGGGGCATGTAACGGAACACCTCGGCCAGTTCCTCGGGAGTCCGGAACCGGTTCTGTCGATTCCGGGCGGCGTCGCGCAGCAACCCGCCCGCGGTCATCAGCGGGCCTCGCTGCGGGTTCCCTTCCGGCGGCACCACCGGCGGATCGAACAGCACCAGCGCATCCCAGTGCCAGTCGCCGTCGGCCACCGCGAGCAATGCCGCGATCGCCGACATGGAGTGGAAAACGCCGATCGTGGTCTTCCCGCCCCATTCCTTCGCGATCGCCGCATGTACCGCCGCGTTGTCGCGCGCGAAGCGCGGGTAGCCATGCGGCTCGGCGGCGTGGAACGGGTTGCGCCCGCAGTTGCGGATATCGAACAAGGCGAGGTCGAACCGCTCGAGCATCAGCCGCCAGAACGGGAAGTAGGAATCGCTGGCGAAGCCGTTGCCGTGGCTCAGCACCACGCGCGGCCCGGACGGGTTGCCGTGGCGCACGACGCGTATCCGCGCGCCGTCGTCCATCTCGAGATCGAGGGTTGCGATGGGCTTGGGCAGGGCGAACACAATCGATTCCCGGCGGCCCTCCGCATCGGAACGTGACTGGTCGTTCACCCTGTCAGCCGCCCGGCGATTTCTTCGTAGGATTCGAGCTTTCCCGTCGGGCCCATGGCCGCGAGCGTCGGCGCGCTGGCGACGAGCCGTTCGGCGGCCTTGATCAGGTCCGATTCCCCGACCGCGTCGATGCGCTCGATTACCTCGTCGGTGGGAACGGTCCGGCCATAGACCTGCAACTGGCGGGCGGCGGCCTCGCAGCGGGACGAGGTGCTTTCGAGCGCCATCAACGTCGATGACTTGAGCTGCGCCCGGGCGCGGCGGATTTCGTCCTCGGGCATACCGTCCTGGAGGCGCACCAGTTCATCGCAGACGATGGGCATCACTTCGGCGACCTCGTCCGGACCGGTGCCCGCATAAATGCCGAACAGGCCGCTGTCGGCGTAATTGGCGGCGAAGGAATAGATGGAATAGACCAGGCCCCGTTTTTCGCGCACTTCCTGGAACAGGCGCGACGACATCCCGCCGCCGACCAGCGTCGAGAGGACGGCGAGGGGATAGTAGCCCTCGTCATCGAAGGCGACGCCGTCGAATCCGAGCAGGATGTGGACCTGCTCCAAATTGCGGTCCTCCCGGAAATCGCTGCCCGTGTACTTTGCCGCCTCGGGCGCGCGCCCATTGGCCGCCGGCAGCGTATCGAAGGCAGTGCCCACGAGTTCGACGAACCGGTCGTGATCAACCTTGCCGGCGGCGGCGATCACCAGACGGGGGGCCGAATACTGCTCCCGCATGTAGCCGACGATACTGTCGCGGCTCAGGCCGGCGATGATGTCGGCCTCGCCCAATACCGGCCGTCCCATGGGCTGTCCGGGAAAGGCCGCTTCCTGAAACTTGTCGAACACCACGTCGTCCGGCGTATCGTGGGCCTGGTGGATTTCCTGCAGGATGACCGCCCGTTCGCGCTCCACCTCGTCCGCCGCCATGGTCGGGTTGAGGAGGATGTCGGAAATAACGTCGACGGCGAGCGGCAGATCGTCCTCCAGCACCTTGGCGAAATAGGCGGTGTTCTCCCGCGCCGTATAGGCGTTCAGGTGGCCGCCGACGCTTTCGATCTCCTCGACGATGGCCTGGGCCGAGCGCCGCTCGGTTCCCTTGAACGCCATGTGTTCGAGGAAATGAGAGACACCGTTGACGGCGGCGTCTTCATGGCGGGTACCGACGGCGACCCAGGCGCCGACGGAAACGGTTGCCACGGTCCGCATGGGGTCGGTTACCACCCGGATGCCGTTGGGAAGTTCGCTGACCCGAACGTTCACGCGGCGGGCCTCCCGGCGAGCCGGCCCGAGATGAAATCGGCCACCGCCCGGGTCTCGGCGGGCAGGATGTCCATTCGCTCCTCGCGCTCCATCAGGTCCGCGAGGCGGGGGGGTAGGGCCGGGTGGCGGCCGGTGGCCTCCTCGACCGCGCGGGGGAATTTAGCCGGATGCGCGGTCGCCATGGTGATCACCGGCGTGTTGCCGGTTTCGGCGCTGCGGGCCGCCGCCACCCCAATGGACGTATGTGGATCCAACAGTTCGCCGGTCAGCCGGTAGGTCTCGTCGATCATCGCCTTGGTGGCGTTGTCACCGACCCGGTAGCCCTCGAACCGTTTGCGCATGGCGCGCCAGCGGGCCTTGCCGAAATCGACCCGGCCGTTCTTGCGGAAGCGCCGCATCACCTTGGCCACCGCCCGGCCGTCCCGGCGATAGTGTTCGAACAGCAACCGCTCGAAATTGCTGGAAATCTGGATATCCATGGACGGGCTCAGCGTCGGCACCACCCCGGCCGTCTCCATGGTTCCGCTGTCGAAGAACCGGGTGAGGATGTCGTTGGCGTTCGAGCCGACGATCAGTTTCTCGATGGGGAGGCCCAGCCTGCCGGCGGCGAAGGCGGCGTAGACGTTGCCGAAATTGCCCGTCGGCACCGAGAACGCGACATTGCGGTCGGGTGCGCCGAGCGAAAGCGCGCTTGAGAAGTAATAGACGATCTGGGCCATGATCCGCGCCCAGTTGATGGAATTGACGGCGCTGAGCCCGAACCGGTCGCGGAACGGCAAATCGGCGAACAGGGCCTTCACGATGTCCTGGCAATCGTCGAAGGTTCCCTGGATGGCGATGTTGTGGACGTTGGCGGACGTCACCGTGGTCATCTGGCGGCGCTGGACGTCGGTGACTCGGCCGTGCGGATGCAGAATGAAAATATCGATGCTGTCCTTGTCCCGGCAGGCTTCGATGGCGGCCGATCCCGTATCCCCCGACGTGGCGCCGACGATGGTCACTCGTTGGCCGCGTTTTGAGAGCACATGGTCGAACAGCCGTCCGACCAGCTGCAGGGGATAGTCCTTGAAGGCCAGGGTCGGCCCGTGAAACAACTCGCACAGCCACAGGCCTTCATCGATCTGTTTCAGCGGCGCCACCGCCGGATGGCCGAAGCCCGCATAGGTCTCCCGCACCATGGCCGCGAAATCGGCTCCGGGGATTTCGCCGCCGATGAACGGGGCCATTACCCGGACGGCAATGTCGGCATAGGAACGGCCCCGCAGTTCCTTGATCTCGCCGCGGCTCAGCTTGGGCCATGCCCCGGGCACGTAAAGCCCGCCGTCCCGGGCGAGCCCGGTCAGCAGCACGTCGGCAAAATCGAGGTCGGGGGCCTCGCCCCGGGTGGAGACATACTTCATGCGCCGCACCCTATCTTGCGGGCGCTTAAGCGTCCAGGTAGCGGACGCGGAGGTGGGACTTGAAGATTTCGGCGTCGAGGGGGCGTCCGGTGGCCCGGGTGAGCAGCTCTTCGGAGGGATAGCGCCGGCCGAGGCCGTGGACGTTCTCGCCGAGCCACGCATAAAGCGGCCCGAAGTCGCCGCGCCCGATGGCCGGCAACACGTCCGCGTCCGCCTGCTTGGCCGCATCGAAAAGCTGCGCCGCGCCGATGGCCCCCAACGTGTAGCTCGGGAAATAGCCGAAGGCGCCGTCGTACCAGTGAATGTCCTGGAGGACGCCGAGGCCGTCGTCCGGCGGCAGGATGCCGAGCAGCCGCTTCATGCCGTCGTTCCAGGCGCCGGGCAGGTCGGCGAGGGTGAGATCGCCGCCGATCAGGGCGCGCTCCAATTCGTAGCGCAGGATGACATGGGCCGGGTAGGTCACCTCGTCGGCATCGACCCGGATGAAACCGGGCTTCACCCTGGTATAGAGCCGGACGAGGTTCTCGGGGTCCCAGGCCGCGCCGCCGCCGCCGAATGCCGCCCGCATGAGCGGCGCGGCGAAGTCCAGGAATTCAGGGCTTCGACAGGCCTGCATCTCGATAATCAGGGACTGGCTTTCGTGGATATCCATGCCGAGCGATTCGCCCACCGGCTGGCGGCGCCAGTCGGCCGGCAGGCCCTTCTCGTAGAGGGCATGGCCGGTCTCGTGCAGCACGCCCATCAGCCCGAAAACGAAATCGTCGTCGTTGTACTTGGTGGTGATGCGGTGGTCCCCATGGGTGCCGCTGGAGAAGGGATGCAGGCTCTCATCCAGGCGCCCGGCCTCGAAATCGAAACCCATGCGGCGCATCATGTCCTCGCCGAGTTCCCGCTGCCTGGCGGCGGGAAACGGACCTTCGGGGATCAATGGCGCCGGCTCCGCCGCCTGCTTCTCCATGACCCGACCAAGGAAGTCGGGGAGAAAGGCGCCCAGATCACCGAACACCACGTCGATTTTTTCGGACGTGATCCCGGGGGAGTATTTCTCCATCAGGGCGTCGTAGGGGCTGAGGTTCAGTTTCCCGGCGCGGGCTTCGGCGCTCTCGATCACCAGATCGAGGACGGTCTGCAACAGAGGCCGGACCGACGAGAAGTCGCGCTCCGCCCGGGCGTCGCGCCATTTGGTTTCGCACGCGGTGGCCGCCCGGGCGAGGGCGGCGACCAGATCGCCGCTGACCGCGGTGGCGGCGGTCCAGCGGCGCTTCATCTCGCCCAAATTGGCCTGTTGCCATTCGTCGAGGCCGCCCTGGATTTCGGCGTCCCGGATCAGATTTTCGGTGACGTCGGCGGTGAGGAGGTCATGACGAATGGCGCTCAGCGCCGCCAGCTGCTCTCCCCGCGCCTCGGCGCCGCCCGGCGGCATCATGACGGACTGATCCCAGTGGAGATGCATGGCCGTCTGGCCGACGGCGCTGAGCCGCGCGAATCGCGCCTCCAGTTCCCGATAGGCGCTCATTGTCCGGCTAGACCAGCGCGCCGATCCAGTGATCGGCGAGCAGCGCCACGAAAACCAGGAACAGATAGAGGATGGAATAGCGGAACATCTTCCTGGGCGCTTCGGCGCCCTCGGCCCTCCGGACGCGGATGGCGTGTCGGATGAAATTGAGGCCGAACAGGGCGATCGCCGCGCCGCCCCACACGCTGGTCATGCCGATGGGAACCGGAGCCACGGTGATCGGCACCAGAATCAAGGTGTAGATCAAAATCTGCTTCTTGGTTTCGGTCTCGCCCGAAACCACGGGCAGCATGGGCACGCCGGCATTCTCATAGTCGCCGGAACGGTAGAGGGACAGGGCCCAGAAGTGGGGCGGCGTCCACATGAAGATGATGGCGAACAGGACCAGCGCGCCGAGGCCGACATCGCCGGTGACGGCCGCCCAGCCGATCATTGGCGGGATGGCGCCGGCCGCGCCGCCGATGACGATATTCTGCGGGGTGCGGCGTTTCAGCCAGATGGTGTAGACGAACACATAGAAGGCGATGGTGAGGGCGAGCAGGGCGGCGGCGGCGGCATTTACCCAGATGGCCATGCCGACCACCGAGACGATGGCGAGAACGGTGCCATAGACCAGCGCCGCTTCGGGCCTCAGCCGTCCGCCGGGGATGGGGCGCTGCATTGTACGCTCCATCCGGCCGTCGATGTCCCGGTCGTACCACATGTTTATGGCGCCCGACGCGCCCGCGCCCAGGCCGATGAAGATGACGGCCAAGAGGCCGGTCAGCCAATCGATGGATCCGGGCGCGAGCGCCAGTCCCGCATAGCCGGTGAACAGCACCAGCGACATGACCCGCGGCTTGAGCAGCAGCGCATAGTCGACGATCGGCCGGTTGGCGGCGGGGGCTGACGCCTTCGGGCGGGTCGTCGCGACGGGCGCGGTGTGTTCTGACGGACCGGTCATCTTTGATGTGTGATGATCATCGAGTGAAGAAACAACGGCGCGGCTAACCTACACTTTGGGACGGCGTTTCCGCATCCCCTTTTTGCTCCGGGCCCGAGGTTTTATTTCCCCCGAGCAGAGCCCTCGCGGCAATATAGATGAACAGCACGCCGCCGATGATGGCGAGGCCGCCGCCGCCCGACTGTATGCCGGCGGCCAGCTTGCCGGCGGCCGTATCGGGATCGAAACCGACACCCGCGACCTTGCGCGCCTGGCCCATGCCGCCGGCGGCAAACATGCCGGCGACGAACAGCAGCTGGCCGACGGCATAAATGATGATCTGCCAGGAGGCCAGTTTGGCCGAACCCGCGTCCCGGCCGGCCAGCGGCAGGAAGCGGGTATAGAACAGCCCCACGAAGGCGAGATTGATGCCGCCGATCACCCCATGATAGTGAGCGGGCGTTCGCGTATCGGCGCC
>JAJECC010000175.1 GCA_022822205.1 Rhodospirillales bacterium
GCGATCGCCATCTAACACGGCCAACCGCCCGAGCTCTTGAGGCTCCGAGTTCGCATTAAAACGGCCGGCCCCCAAACGGGCTGGCCTTTTTGCCGCCCGCGGTCCGGTACCGGACGGCACTCCGACAAAAATCCGCGCGGCGGGCATTGACGGCTATCAAGGGTTCATTGGGCCAGCCGGATCAAGACCACAAGAATGGCGATCAGTTCGCCCATGTGCAGGAACACGCTCAACCGGTGGATGGCGGCGAATTTCTTCTCGTCGCCGGCCTCGCGGGCCGCCTCGGCCGCCGGGACGATGAACCGCGCCGAGACGACGTTGAGCAGCGCCACGGCCAACAGCGCCATCACCTCGGGCGTGTACCGGCCGGGAATCAGCAGGATGGCGGGAACGCAGCACAGGCTCGAGATCACCCGGTGATAGACCGGAAACACCTGGCGCAGGAAGTGCGCCGCGTCCTCGCGCTCGACGAACTTGAAGACCATGGGCGTGAAGACGAAGGCGAAGAACGACATGCCGCCGAATACCAGCGCCGTCCCCACCAGGGCGCCGACGTGCAGGTTGAGCCAGTCGAAATTGAGTTCCATGGCCCGGACAATACGCAAAACCGCCCCGCGCGTCGCCGGTTTTCGGCGATGCCGATGGCGCGGCCGCTATGCCGAATGTGTTTCGGGGCGGCCCTTTACCGGGAAATACGGCACTCCTATGCTGGCCTATGCCGGCCTATGCCGGCCACAACTGGAGAGAGAGCGTCATGGACGGCGTCGCCGCCGACACCAGCATCGATATCCCGAGCCCGGCGGACCTGATCTCCCGGGCGCGGTCCATGGTGCCCGATCTGCTGGCCCGCGCGCCGGCCTGTGAAGCGGCCGCCGCCATTCCCGAGGAAACCCTCGGCGACTTCCGCCGCCACGGGCTGATCCGCGTCTGCATGCCCAGGAAGCACGGCGGTTACGAATACGGATGGGACGTGCTGGTCCAGGTATGCGCGGAGCTCGCCAAGGGATGCGCCTCCACCGCCTGGGTCTATGCGGTTTACGCCGAGCACGCCAACACCTGTGCCGGATTTCCGGAACGGGCGCAGGACGAATTATGGGCGTCCGGCCCGGACCAATTCATCTGTTCCGGCGGCAATACGGGCACCGAGGAAAGCATCGCCAGGAAGTGCTCCCTCACCCCCGCCGACGGCGGCTATCTGCTGAACGGCTGGGCGACGTTCTCGTCGGGGTGCAAACATGCCGGCTGGCTCGCCAACAACGCCACCCTCGCCGACGGGTCCGGCATGCTCCATATCCTGATCGAGCGCGGAAAGGGACGGATCATCGACAACTGGGATACGTTCGCGTTGCGCGGCACCGGTTCCTGCTTCGTCGAGTTCGAAGACGCCTTCGTGCCCGAACACCGCACTTTCCCGTCCAAGGACGGGCTCGAAGGCACCACGCCGGGCGCCGAAATGTATGACCACCCCGTCTTCCGGCTGCCCCGCATTTCGGTTGCGCCCTACTCCCTGGTCTCGGTTTCGGTCGGGCTGGCGCTGGGCGCCGTCGAGCAGTTCATCGAGGCCATGGAGACGCGGATCAACCGGGGCGGCGAAAAGGTCGCCGACTTCCAGTCCATCCACCTGAGGATCGCCGAAAGCGCGGCGGATGCGCGGGCCGCGGAAAGCCTGATGCTGCGCAACCTGCGGGAGACCGAGGAGATATTGCGGGATCGTCCCCTCACCGACGAGGAGCGGCTCCGCAACAAGCGGGACATGGCCTACGTCTGCGTCCTCTGCCAGAAAGCGGTCGACCGGCTGTTCTACGCCTGGGGCGGCAACGGGCTCTACAACGACAACGACATCCAGCGCAAGCTGCGCGACGTGAAAGCCGCGGGGGCCCACCACCAGAACAACTGGGATATCTATCTCACGGCTTGGGGCCGCGAGGCCCTCGGCCTCGACGTGTCGGACTATCGCTTCTAGATCAGTTTGCCGACAACACCTCGAACACATCCCCGTCCGGCGCCCGGCCCTCCATGTGACGCCGGTACCACAGCGCATAGAAAAGCAGCCGCCAGGCGGCTTGCGCGGCCCGTGGGCGGCCGGGATCGAGGGTACGGAACAAAGCCTCCACCGCGCTCGGATGGCACGCCTCCTCGATGCAGGGCTGCCGGGCCACCAGTTGAGAGATCTCGCCGGACCGCGCCGCGATCCACTCGCCGACCGGCACGGTGAAGCCTTTCTTGCGGGCGAACGGCCGGGCTTCGGGCAGCTTCCGTTCCAGCCAGCGCCGGAGAACATATTTGCCGGCGCGGCCCCGTACCTTGAGATTGTCGGGAAGCCGCATGGCCACGTCGGCAACCCGCCGGTCGAGAAACGGAGTCCGGCCTTCGACGCCGTGCGCCATCAGACAGCGGTCCAGCTTGATCAACAGGTCGTTGGGCAGCCAGTCCGCGCAATCCATCGCCTGAGCCGCCTGAAGCCTGGTGCGGCCGGCCGTGGCCTCCCGGGCCGCGGCCCGGTCGAGACCGGCCCGCCAGCCGTTACCGTCATCCCGGAGCACCCCCAGCCCCTCGAAGGCGCCTTTGTGACGCACGCCGCCGCCGCCCAGGAACCAGGGCCGCAGCAACCGGCGGTAGCGGCCGTATCCGGCGAACAGTTCATCCCCTCCCTCACCGGAGAGAACGACCTTCAGGCCGCGATCATGAACCAGCCGGCCCAGCTTGTAGGTCGGAATGATGGCGTAGTCCGCCGCCGGATCATCGACCGCCGCGGCGATCGCCGGCAGGTCTTGCCAGAAATCCGCCGCATCCACGTCGACGGCATGGAAGTCCGCCCCGGCTGCGCGGGCGACGTCGCCCGCGTGCTCCCGCTCATCCGCGGCCCGCGTCCCGGAAAAACCGGCGGTGAAGGCCTGGACCGGCCGGTCGTTCAAGTCCCGCATGGCGGCAAGCACCGCCGATGAATCGATGCCGCCCGACAGAAACATGCCATACGGCACGTCGGCGCGCTGGTGGACCTCGACGCTGTTCATGAATGCCGCGTCAAATCGCCGGATGGCCTCTTCTTCATCCCAATCCGCCGGTGCGCCGCCCGGCAGCGCCGCCTTGTTGAGCCGGGAGACGATGCTGCCCGCCTCGATGGTCAAGGTCTCTCCCGGCAGCACCCGATCCACGCCCTCGAATATGGTCCGCCGGCCCGTCGAGTATTGGAGCTGGAGCATCTCGTCCCGTGCGGCCGCGTCGAGACGGGCCGGTACGAGCCCGGCGGCGACAAGCGCCGCCGGTTCCGACGCAAACGCCGTCCCACCCTCGATGGCCGCGTAATAGAGCGGCTTGATCCCGAACGGATCGCGGGACAGGACCACGCGGCCCGCCGCGGCGTCGGCGATTGCGATGGCGTACATGCCTCGGAGCGCCTGGCCGAACCCCGTCCCCGCGCCCGCATAGAGATGCGCCGGCGGCTCGCAGTCCGATCGCGTGTTGAACCTGGACTCGCCCAACTGCCGCCTGAGTTCGATGTAATTGTAGATCTCGGCATTGGCGACCAGGACGATGCCGCGCGGCCCGCGGATCGGTTGATCGCCGGTCTCGAGATCGATGATGGCCAGCCGATTGTGGCCAATCCCCACATTGCCGCTCGTATACGCACCTTCGCCGTCGGGCCCGCGATGGGCGATCGCCTTGATCATCCGGCCGACCAGCGCACCGTCCGGCGCACTTCCATCGGCCATGGCGACCCCGGCGATGCCGCACATCAGGCGGTGACCTTTTCGAAGAAGTCGAGGTACTTCCCGACCACGATGTCCTCGGTGAATTCAGCTTCATAGGCCACTTGGCCGCCACGGGAAAGTTCCTCGCGCGCACCCGGATCGTCGACCAGCCGTTGGATCGACCGCGCCAGGGCCTGCACATCGTCGACCGGGCTCAGCAACCCGGATTCACCGTGACGAACAAGAGTGCCGGGGCCCGGGCTGTCGGTGGCAACAACCGGGACCCCCTGTGCCCAGGCCTCGATCACCACGTTGCCGAGCGGTTCGTGGCGTGACGGACAAACGAATATGTCCGCCGACGCGAATAGCGCCTCGGCGTCGTCACGCCAGCCGAGAAAGCGAACCCGGGGCTTGATGCCGAGTCGTTCGGCCAATTCCTCGAGCTCGCCTCGAAGCGGGCCTTCACCGGCCAGCCAGAGATAGGCGTCGGGCACCCGCGCCACCGCCCGAAGCAGCGTATCAAAGGCCTTGTTCTCGTGCAGACGTCCCAGGGCGAGGATGAGCGGAGTCCGTTCCGGCGTGGAAAACGTACTTCGGGAAAGCGGCGCCGCTTTCTCGGCGGAAACGAAATTCGGCAGATAGTGCACGCGCTCCGGCGCCCAGCCGTTCTTGACGAGATAGTCGGCGATGTCTTCCGTGTTGGCGGCCAAGTGATCGCAGTTCCGGTAATATTTGAGGTTGTAGTAACCGCCGAGCCGGCCGACATGGACGAATTTCCCGCCCGGCTCGGGAACTGCCGCGGTGGCCCGGTTCATCCAGCTCATGACTACATCGGGCTCGTACTGCTTGATCATCTTGCCCAGCTTGCGCCCGGAACCGACGTCCAACGGCCCGCCGAAGTTAAGCTCGTCGGGCTCGATACCGGCGCCCCTGAGCAATTTGGCGCGCTCCGCATTGGCCCGAATCACAACCCGCTGATCCAGCCCGGCCCTGCCGAGCCCGATGGTCAGGCGGATAAAAAACGCCTCGGCCCCGCCGAACTCGGCGCCCGCCATGCATTGGAGAACCTTCATCAGGGGATCAGCCCTTCAAACGCGGCCGCGGAAATTATAATCTCGCTCACGCCGCAATCCCTTCAGCCCGTGACCACAACTCCCGCGCACCTTGCTCCGCCATGTCAACGGTCAGCGAGTCCATGAGACTGCCGCTGTTCACATGATCGAAATCGGCAGGAAATATTTCCTCGAAGGGAACCATGGTTCGAACCACCGCTGCATGGTCTCCCCAGGGTCCATACCGCGATTCCCGTGTCGGCCCGAACAGGCCGAGGGTCGGCGTTCCCGAAGCCGCAGCCATATGCATAAGGCCGGAATCATTGCCGATATAAAAATCGCATCTTTCGAGGCAGCCATAGACCGTCAGCAAGTCGATTTTTCCGATCAGGTCGATGAGTTGGTTTTGCGGAATGCCGTCGATCAACTCCTGCGCCATTGGCCGTTCACTTTCATGGCCGAACAACGCCACCTTGGCGCCCGGCAGGATTCCACCGGGTCCCGTCAGCCGGGCGGCCAACTCCGCAAAGTACGGGGCGCGCCAAGTTTTCGCCCGCCAGTTGGCGGTCGGTCCAATGGCCAGAACTTTGGAATCGCCGGGGATCAGGTTCGCCGCCTGCTCGGCGATCCGGTCATCGATCCAGAGGGTTGGCGCCGGCGGCTGGTCCAATGAGAGGGCCGAGGCATATCGCTCAACCTGACGTTCCGGCCGATTGTGCCGGGTGACGCTCAGCCGCCGCCGGCGGCCTAGAAGATAGGTCAATGGTGCATCCCGGAAATCAACGATAACGTCCCAGTAACGCCCGACGCATTTTGCCCAAAGGCCGAGCCAATGAAGGGACAAGGGCTGCTTTTCCAATATGATGAGACGTTCCAGGCCGGGTACGCAGTTGAACAACCGCGCGGCGGCCGGCCCGCAGGCGATGGTGACGCGGACCCCGGGGTAAGATCGGATGAGATGGTCGAGAACCCCCGTGGACAGGACGGCATCGCCGATGCGGGTAGCGGTGACAAACAGGATCTTTGTTCCGCCCGGCTCCGTTTGGGCGCTGCTCAAGACCACAATCCTTCGAATTCGATGGCTGCCGTCTCCCATTTGCGGGCCGCCTGCAATATCCGGGCGTCCCGATGCAGCCCATCATACATGCCGAATTCATCCGACAGCAGTTCGAGCGCAATATTTGCCGCGGCATCAAGATCAGGCACCAGGTAGCCGGTACGCCCATTGTGCACCCTTTCGGCACCGGCAGACGCGGTATCCGGCTGGAGTACCACGGCGGGCAGACCGGCCGCTTGGCTTTCCGCAAGAGTTGAGCCGTACATTTCGCTCGGAATCGCCGGATAAAGGTGCACGCGCGCGGCGGCATACGCCGCGGCCATATCCGCATCGGGCCCGGGCGCTTTGATCTCGACCCCGTCGTCCGCCGCTTCCCGGACCTCTTCGAAGACGTCGGCGATCCGGTCGAGGGGCTTGGAGCCCGACGCCGCTTTTGCCAGTGATGCCGAGTAGATGCGGAGCTTGGCCGCCGGCCGTTGAGAGTAAATCCGCTCCCGCCAGAGTCGGACGAACTCCGTCATGCCATGCAAGGGGTGAGTGGTCATGACGGCGATCGGATCAGGATGCTCCCCGGGCGCCTCGGCGCGGATGTAGTCAAGGCCAAGACCCGGCGGGATGACCACCTCGATGAAATCCCGCCACGACCGCCACAACTGTTTCTGGGCTTCGCCCACGAATGCCACGATCGGCTTGTATCGCTCCATCGTCGCCTGGTTTTCCGGCCGATTGAGCCGCGTCGGATTACCCCAATACCAAAGTATATTGGCCGGCGCCTCGGGCAATTCTTCGAACAGGCGCGGGTCGCGTTGGGCGATGGTCACCTCCGCGGCAGGCGGACGCGGGGCGTCCCAGGGTGCCCAGGCGACGCCGTCGATAACGCCTGCCTTGTCGCACCGATTGACGACGGTGACGGCGTGGTCGCGGGCGGCGAGCGCGGCGGCCAGGCCCGCGACGGCCTTCTCGGCGCCGCCGAGGGCGCGAACCGACGGCGTTCGGCCATCAAAGGCAATCGTGTCGTCGATCATCGTGATCCGCATGGCTGGTTTATACGCGGAGCCCCGCGCCAAGAAAAGCGGGAAACCCTTGAATATTTTAGGGTTTTGCCGTTCTTGCCGAGCCCGGCCACGAGCCTATATGGTGTGGCGGAATGACAGGATCGAGCGGATGAAATACGCCATTTTGCCCAATCGGGGGGTGATCCGGGTTTCGGGCGCCGACGCCCGGGATTTCCTTCAGGGCCTGGTCTCCAACGACGTGGAGAAGGTATCGCCGGAACGAAGCATCTATGCCGCGTTTTTGACCCCCCAGGGCAAATATCTGTTCGACTTCTTCATCGTTCAGGCTGCCGACGGCCGGCTGTTGATCGATTGCGAGGCCGCCCGGTTGGACGATTTCATGCGCCGGCTGAACATGTACAAGCTGCGCGCGGCCGTGGACATCGAGGACGCCACCAGCTCATTCGCCGTCGCCGCGGTTTTCGGCGGCGAAGCGGCAGCCTCTCTCGGCATCGAGGCTGAACCCGGTGCCGCACGGCCGTGCGCCGACGGGATCGCCTATGTCGATCCCAGGCTGGCCGATGCCGGTCTCCGCGGTATTGCGCCGGCCGCGAAACTTGGTTCCGCGCTCAAGGCTATGGGCTGTTCCGAAGCGGCCGCCGAGAGCTATGACGCGCATCGGCTGGCGCTGGGGCTTCCCGACGGCAGCCGGGATATGGAGGTGGACAAGGCGGTTCTCCTGGAGAGCGGCTTCGAAGAGTTGCACGGGTTGGATTGGGACAAGGGCTGCTATATGGGACAGGAGCTCACCGCGCGGACCAAGTACCGCGGCCTGGTGAAGAAGCGCCTGCTGCCGGTTCAAATTGAAGGACCGCTTCCCTCGCCGGGAACCCGGATCACCGCCGGCGGCAAGGACGCGGGCGAGATGCGCTCGGGCCAAGGCAGCCGCGCCATCGCCTTGCTGAGACTGGAGGCCGTGAGCGGCGAGGCGCCATTGATGGCGGGCGAGACGCGGATCATCCCCGATATCGCGCCCTGGGTCACGCTGCCCGAGGCCGGATAGGTTCCGTTGCGGCACGGACAGGGGCTGACGTAAACTCCGGCCCATGTTTGGCCGCCGACGCCACGCTCCGCTACCGGATATCCTCGAACCCGTCTCCCGCAGCTTCGGGCGGACCATTCGGAAATACGGCGCCATGAACAAAGGCGTCGGCTGGTCGAGCCCCGAACGCCAGCAGCACCGTTTTCGGATATTTGCCGGATTGTTCGCCAATGTGCGTTCGGATCATCTGGTCATCAACGATCTCGGCTGCGGCTATGGCGCCATGTTCGAGGCATACGCCAATCTGCCACAGTTCGAACGGGGCCGGTATTTCGGTTACGACATCAGCCGGGAGATGCTGGCCCAGGCGAAGTCGCATATCCGGGACAAGCGGGCCTCGTTCATCCTATCCCATGAGGCAACCCGGGACGCCGACTACTCCTTCGTCTCCGGGAGCTACAACATCAAAATGTACGCCGGGGACAGCGAATGGCTGGAATTCGTGCTCGATAATCTGACCCAGCTTTGGTCCAGGACGCACAGCGGTCTCGCCTTCAACATGATGAGTATTCACGCGCCGGAGAAGCACCCGACCCTCTATTACGCCGATCCCCGGATATTCCTCGCTTTCTGCCGGCGGGTCCTGTCGCCCGACAGCCGTCTGTTCGACAGCTACGACGACAGGGAGTGGACGATTTTTGTCAGACGGCAGTGCTTAGGCGATTAATGCAATGATTCCGCCGGCGACCAGCAGCCCGATGGCCGCGCGGCGAAACAGGGTCTGGAACCGGCTGTGGAAAAGCCGCCCGCCCCACCAGGCACCGAACATATAGACCGGCGTGAGCAATACCGTCCGCACGATGGTCTCGAGATGAAAACTGCCGGCGAAGATCAGGCCGACCAGCGTGACAGTGATCAGCAATGCCGTCATCACGACGATGTTGGCCCGTTGGACGTCTGCCGGATCGGGAAAGGCCAGCATGTAGGCGGCCAGCGGCGGCCCGCCCATGCCGGTGCTGCCGGTGAGGTACCCGGCCAGCGCACCTGCAACCGCGCCGGAAGCGGTATTTCTCGGCCCCTTGTAGGTCCAGCCGAAGCCGATGACCAAGGCGCCCGCCAGAACGAGGAGTCCGATTGCCCGCCGGATGAGATCCGGATCGACGGTCACCAGCGAAAACACGCCGAGCGGTGTGAAGATGATTGCCGCGACCATCATCGGGATCACATGCGGCCACCGGACGATCCGCGCCGCCCGCACGGTGAGTTGCGCCGAGCCGACAACCCCGGCGAAGACCAGGATCGCCAGCGCTTCGACCGGGCCGAACAACACGGCGTAGAGCGGCATAGCGACCAGCGCCCCGCCAAACCCCGTAAAGCCATGCGCCATGCCGGCGGCGATAGCGACCAGCAGGGCGACAGCAAGATTGAGATCGAGAGTGGCGAGAATGGTTTCGGTCACTGGTCCGGACCTACAGGACGATTGCCGCGATACCGCTCGCAAACAATACGGTCAGCGCGGCCCGCCGGAAGAATACGTCCGATGCCGCCCGAAATCCGGCGCTGCCGCTCCAGGTTCCGGCCACATAGGCGACGGCGAGGATGAGGGCGGTCAGCGCAACCGTCCCGTCGTAGGCCCCGCCGACGATAATGCCGAGCAAAGTCATGACGCCCACGAATCCGACGATGACAACGATGCTTGCCCGCTGCATTGCCGGAGAGTCCGGCCAGGCCAGGACGTAGACGACGACGGGCGGACCGCCCACCCCGGAAAATCCGGTGATGCCGCCGCACAGCGATCCCACGAGAATCCCGGGCAGCCGTCCGCGGCGACCCCTGTAGGTCCAGCCCGTGGCCAGCATCACCGCTCCGGCCAGGACGAACAGGCCGATGGTCCGGCGGACGATATCCGGCTCCATGACGAACAGCAGCAGCGTGCCGAGCGGCGTTGCCAGCAACGCCGGTATGAGGATCGGCCATAGCGCCGTCCAATCGACCTCGCGGGAGGCGCGGGGCAGCATCTGCAACGAGCCAAGGACCCAGGCGGGCGCCGAAAGCGCCAGGGCCTCCACCGGACCGAACAACAGGGCCAATAGCGGCATCGTAATGAGCGCGCCGCCGAAGCCGGTCAGCCCGTGAACCATGCCGCCCAGCAGCATGATGCCGAGCGCCATCGCCAAATCCACCGTCGTGTCGAACGCGAAAAGCTCGGGCAAGTCTCAGCTTTCACCCAGCGCGGGCCAAACGCCGCTCAGCAGCCGGACGGCATTGCCATGCAGGATGGCCTGCTTTTCGGGCGCGCTCAGCCGGGTCGCTTCAATGCCTGAAATGGTCCGGTCGGTGCGAAAGATCGGGCAGTCGGTGCCCAGCAGAATATGTTCCGCGCCGATGAATTTCGCGGCAAATTCAATGGTTTCCGTCCCGAACGAGGAGCAGTCGACCGCAACCCTCTTCATCATCGAAGATGGCATGGGCGCGTCCGGATCGCGGGTAATGACGAGATGGTCGAGACGCTCGACGACGGCCGGCAGGGTGCCGGCCAGATTGGCGACATGGACGGTCAAATTCCCGTAGCCGTCCAGGAAGTCGGTCATCAGCAACGTCACCATGGCCTGGCCAACTTTGTTCTGAACCTCGAGCGAACTTCGGTACACCCCGTTATCCGAAAACGGCGCCGGCGCACCGGCTTTCAGGTCCGGCCGCTGGTCGGGCCGGGGACCCGGATGCAGAAACAAATGGCCGCCCAGGGCTTCGGCAAGATCGAACAGCGGACGCAGCCGTTCCGCCTGTTCCAGGCTGTCGAAGAAGTTCATCGGCAGAACGGCCCCCGCCAGACCAAGCTCGCGGCCCCGGCGGTACTCGGCCAGCGCCGTATCCATGTCGGCAAACGGCAGCGCGGCGAGGCAGGCGAACCGTTCCGGATGTGACCGGTGAAGCGCCGCCGCTTCAGTGTTGAAGGTCTCGCAGATGGGCTGCGCTTCTTCCACGGGCAGGCTGTCGGCGCCGAACAGCCCGGCCAGCGACAGCAATTGAGCGTCCACGCCCATCCGATCCATGAACGCCAGCCGCGCGTCCATGTCGAGGTAATCCTCGGTGAAGGCGAGGACGTTGACCGGCAGGTGCAGCCGCTCGCCGCCGCCGCTCACCCGTTCGATCCACGGCGCCTTGGTCCGGCTGCGGAACATGTCGGCGACCGGTTCCGGGAAGTAGTGGGTGTGAACGTCGATGGTCATGAAATGGTCTCCTCGCCGGCGGCATTATCAGCGCATCGTCTCCCCAGGTCCAACGGAGTCTTTGGCCGTATATTCCGCCGGGATCTTCCGGCGATCCTGTCGGGCATTACCCCTTCAACTACCCGACCTATGGCGCTAGCATTAACCTCGTGAAGCAACTCGGTCATGGGGAAAATCAAGAAATTGGAAACAAGACTGGAATCCAAGCGGCGGCGCTTCGGGAAAATTGCTGCGGTGGGCCTTTTGGCCCTTTGGGCCGTGGCCGGACCGGACGGGTCCCTCGCCAACGACCCGCCGCTGAGCGCGGAGCAGATACGCTCGATCCTCATCGGAAATACGATCACCTTCAAGGCCGGACCCGGCGGACGTGTCCAAATCTGGCATTTCTACCCCGACGACCGGAAGACGATATTCACGACGTCCCAAATTCAGGGGCGCAGGGTGACGACCGAGTGGGAGATCAAGGCGGACGGAGATTACTGTCACACCTCGCCACGCTTCGGATTGCGCTGCTATCAACTTCGCGGCGACGAGCGCACCCTCAATATGACACCGCGGCACGGTGGACCCGATCTCGTCGCCACCGTTGTCAAGGGCGATTCGAAAACCCTCGACCCCGGCCGGGCCGCGCGCAAGGCCAAGGCGGAGGTCGAAGCCTGGGTCAAAGCGGAAGCCGTAGCCAAAGCCAAAGCGGAGGCCGAGGCCAAAGCCAAGGCGGCGGCCACTCACCCGGCGCTCATTGAAGCCGACCTGCCGCCGATCCTGCCCGCAAAGGACATATTTCCCGGGCAACGCAAAAGCTGGGGGTACAAGGTTTCTCTCGACGGGAAAAAACTTGTCTGGGTCGAGCGTGTGGGCCGCAAGCCCACCATCCACGTGCGATGGCTGGACGGATCGCTCCCCGACCTGCGGATCAATCACCCGATGCCGGTTAACGCCGTCTACTGGGCGCCGGATAGCCGCCGCCTGCTGTTCTTCTGGAACCTGGGCACCCGGCACACACAACATTTGTTTGCCGCGGATATCGAGAAGCCGGGCGCCGAGCCCCGTGATTTGACCCCTTTCGAGGGCGTCCGCGTTCTGGGCCTACGCCATCCGACCCGCCTTCCAGGCCACGCCATCGTCCGGATGAACCTGCGCGACCGATCGGTCTTCGACCTGCACATGCTGAATCTGGAGACCTCGGTTCATGAACGCATCGCGGACGGCACCAGGGATACCATCGGCTGGATCACCGACAATGACGGCAGCGTCCGGGCGCGCGCACGGCGGCTCGACGACGGCGGAACCGTCATCGAGCGGCGCGATGGCGACGGCAACTGGACGCCCGTCTTCCAGGCCGCGGTTCAGGATACATTTGGGTTCAGGCCAAATGTGGTCGCGGACGATGAGTACTTCTTCGGGTATTCGAACGTCGGGCGCGAACGGGTTGCGGCTGTGAAAATCAGCCTGAAAACCGGCCGGCAGGAGGTGCTGTTCGAAGACGAAAATGTCGATGTGAAGGGCATTTGGGCCAGCCACCTCGTCGACAACATCGTGACGACCTCATTCCGGAAGGAACGGTGGCATCATCACTATTTCAATGATCCGGACTTGCAGCGCGATATCGAAAAGGCTTTGTCCGCCAAGGATGTCGACTATTCGCTCAGAAGCGTCAGCAGGGATTATATGAAGATCGTATTGCAGGCGGCGAGCGATCGCATTAGCCACGTCGAGTATCTATTGGATCGAACCACGGGGAAGCTTGAAGCCCTCTCGCATCGCCCGGTCAACCAGCACTTCCACAGCCTGGCCGAAACCCGACCCGTCCGGTTCAAATCCCGGGACGGACTGACCCTGCATGGCTATTTGACCCTCCCCAAGGGAACCTCCGGCAAGGGACTGCCCATGGTCCTCAAGGTTCACGGCGGACCTTGGATGCGAGACAAGTGGTCCTACGACGCGGACACCCAATTTCTCGCCAACCGGGGATATGCGGTACTCGAGGTCAATTACCGGGGCTCTTCCGGTTACGGCCGGGCGTTCCTGGAGGCATCGAGAGGTCAATTCGCCGGCACCATGCAGGATGATCTGATCGACGCGGTCGACTGGGCGATTGCCGAAGGCTACGCAGACCCGAACAAGGTGGCCATCTATGGCGCGAGCTATGGCGGCTACGCCGTGCTCACCGCCTTGACCAAAACGCCAACCAAGTTCGCGGCCGGGATCGATGTGGTGGGGATGTCCGACCTGATCCTTCAGATCAAGACCTTCCCGCCGTATCGAAAAGTCAGCCGCAACTGGTGGAAGTACTTCGTCGGCGACATTTCGACGCCGGCCGGACAGGCCGATCTTCTGGAACGCTCGCCGATCACGCATGTGGAGAGGATCGAACGCCCTCTCCTCATCGTTCATGGCGCCAGGGATACCCGGGTCTCGAAGGAAAACTCGGACAGATTCGTGAACAAGCTGCGGGAAAAGGGAATCCAGCACGACTACCTGATATTCGCCGACGAGGGACACGGCATCCGCCGGCAAAAAAACCAGCTGAAGTTTGCCCGCCGCATGGAGCTGTTTCTGGCCAGGCACCTGGGGGGCCGGACGGCGGTCGAGCGGGTCAGCGCACGCTAATAGAGCGTCTCGCGCACTCCCTTCTGGTATTCGGCGTCCTGCCGTTCGCCGTTTTCGCTTTGGCCGATGTGATCGGCGAGCATCCGGCCGGCGCTGGGCAAGGCGGACCGCTCGACCTGGGCGTCCGCATTCCAA
>JAJECC010000034.1 GCA_022822205.1 Rhodospirillales bacterium
GCGAACGGCGATGCCGGACCATCGGCGGCCCATCGACGGAGCGGCGCAACGCCGCCACGGCGCGAAGGAACCCGGCCTTCGGTGGCGCTCCCCGGTCCCCCGGGTGCGTTGCGGGCCTCGTCCGATGCACACACATCGCACTTCGGCCCGCGCCTGCCCGGCCAACCGGTGAGCGCCATCAAATTGATCCAATTTGGCCCGAAACTGCTCTAGCCGCCGTAGGCCTTGAGTTCTTTGACGAGGCCGGTCATGGCCTTTTCGGTCCCGACCGAAAAACGTATCCAGTCCGGCAGCGCATTCTGATGCGCCGTTCGGCCGATGAAGCCCTTTTCCGTCAGCGCGTCCTCGAGAGCCCGTGCCGCCTCCGCCCCGCCGGGTATGCGAAAGAGAACGAAATTGGCCTCGGACCGGCTGGTCTCGTAACCCAGTTTTTCGACTTCCGACGCCAGCCAGGGCAGCCACTTGTCGTTGTGCGCTTTCGCCTGTTTCTGAAATTCGAAATCGGTCAGCGCCGCCGCCGCCCCCGCCATGGCGAGCGACGAAACGGGATAGGGCCCCCGAACCCGCGAGAGCGGCGCGGCAAGGCCGGATGGCACGTGCGCCCAGCCGGCGCGCAGGCCCGCCAGACCGTAAAACTTGGAAAACGTCCGGGTGACGATGACGTTTTCGCCGCCCGCGGTGACCAACGGCATGGCCGAGCCGTAGTCCGCCGCGTTCACATATTCGAAGTATGCCTCGTCCACGACCAGGAGCACGTCGGGCCGGAGGGCCTCGCGGAGGGCCTTGACCTCGGCGAGCGGGATGTGGGTGCCCGTGGGATTGTTGGGATTGGCGACGACCAGGACCTTGGTTCGCGGCCCGACCGCGTCGAGCAGCGACCGAATATCGGCCCGCAGACCCGTCTCCGGCGCGGCCACGGGCCGGGCGCCGCACATTCGGGCCCGGATGCGGTAACTTTGAAAGGCATGCTCCGGGTACAGGACTTCGTCGCCGCGATCCGCCCAGCCCTGGATGATCCAATTGATCAATTGCTCCGAACCGGGCCCGACGACGATTCGCGCCGGATCAAGTCCAAAGCGTTCCGCAATCGCCACTGCCAGGGGCAGCCCGTCCGCATCACCGTAGATATAGAGCGACGAAGCGTGTTCCCGGATGGCTTCGACCGCCGCCGGGCTGCTGCCGATGGGCGATTCGTTGTTTGAAAGCTTGTGGACCTCGACATCGGCATCCCAGTTCACCCGCCCGGGCGTGAAGTTGGGGCCTTCGATCAGATGGCCGACAGGCTTGGGCGCCGCCATTACGCTCTCCTCGTATTCGTTGTCCGTGGCCCGGGCGATACCCGCCCCGAAGCCCCGCCACCATATCATCCGGGACAAGGACCTCCCCCGGACAATGTTTTACGTCCGCGCCAAGGCCGTGCAAGATTATCATACGGGGTTTTCATGGAGAGCGGCATGAGCGGCGAGACACGGACCGGCGGCCAGGTGGTTATCGACATTCTGGCGGCCAATGGCATCGACCGGGCCTACTGCGTGCCCGGCGAGAGTTATCTCGGCGTTCTCGACGCCGTTCGCGAGGCGGGAAACAGCTTCACCCTCCATGTCTGCCGCCAGGAAGGGGGCGCCGCCTATATGGCCGAGGCCTACGCCTGCCTGACCGGGCGGCCCGGCGTGTGCATGGTGACCCGCGGACCCGGCGCCTGCAATGCGGCCATCGGCATTCATACCGCCGAACAGGAAGGCGTGCCGATGATCCTGCTGGTCGGCCATATCTCCACCGGCACCGAGGGGCGCGTGGCGTTTCAGGAGATCGATCTTGCCGCCTTCTATGGCGGGATGGCGAAAGGGGTCTTCGTCGCGGACCGGGCCGAGGACATCGCCGGGATTATGGAGGAAGCCGTTGCGCTCTCCCTTTCGGGACGGCCCGGACCCGTCGTCGTCGGATTGCCCGAGGATATCCAGTTGTCCCCCGTGCCGGCGCTCGCCCCGAAGCCGGCCGAGCCCGCCCGCGCCCGGCCGGATGCCGGGACGCTGTCCGAATTCGCCGAATTGCTGGCCGCCGCCGGGGCGCCATTGCTGCTGCTCGGCGGGATGGGCTGGACGGCGGCGGCGCGGGATCAAATCGCGGCGTTTGCCGGGAGCCTCAACCTGCCGACGGCCGTGAGCTTTCGCCGCCAGGACCTGATCGACAACGACCACCCCTGCTTCGTCGGCTCGCTGGGCGTCGGGCCCGATCCCGGTCTGGTCGCATATGCGGCGGCGGCGGACCTCCTGATCGTGCTCGGCGGACAACTCGGCGAGATCGAGACCATGCGGTTTCAAAAATTGATCGACGGCGGGCCGGAGCGCCGCCTCGTCCACATCGCGCCGGACGAGAGCATGTTCGGCAAGGTCGTCGAGCCCAGCCTGGCGATTTGCGCGGATGTGAATTCCTTCTGTGCGGCGCTGACGGCCTTGGACATGGAGACGCCGCCCGGCTGGCCGGACGCGCTCGCGGGTCTCCGGGCCGGATACGAGGCCTTTCGCCGGCCGGTCGACTTTCCGGGCCGCGAGAACCCCGGAACCGCCGTCGCGGCCATGAGCGGCCTGGTCCCCCGGGATACGGTGGTCACGATGGGCGCCGGCAACTACACCCATTTCGTTCTCCGCCACCACCGCTACCACGCCGCCCATACGCTGCTGGGCCCCGTCAACGCGCCCATGGGCTCGTCGGTCCCGGCGGCCATCGCCGCGGCGCAGCTTTACCCCGGGCGCGAAGTGCTCGCCTATGCCGGAGACGGGTGCTTCCTGATGAACGCGCAGGAACTGGTCATGGCGGCGAGGCAGAACCTGCGCCTGACGGTGATCATCTTCAATAATGGCCTCTATGGGTCCATCCGCATGCACCAGGAACTGAATCTCCCCGGCCGGAATATCGCGACCGACATCGACAATCCGGATTTCGTCGAATTCGCCGGTTCAATGAATATTCCGGCGGTGCGCATCGAGCATGTGGACGAATTGACGGATGCGTATCGGACGCTGCGCGGCAAACATGCCGGGCCCGTCCTGATCGAGATGCTCACCGACCCCGAGATCAGCACGCCTCAAGCGACCATCGAGCAGATCCGCAAGCGCGCGTCGCAGGCCGGCGCCGCGATTGCCGATCCGCGGTCTACTCCTTCCAGCTCAACTGGTTGACCGAGAGGCCGTAGGGCGTACTAAGCCCGCCGGATTTGATCACCAGGTCCTTGTCGTGTACGAGCACCGCCGGGCTCGGCGCCAACGGCATGAAATAGCCCTGGTTTTGCGCCAAATCGAAGACCTTTTGAGCCGCCGCCCGCCGCTTGGCCGGATCCATGATGGAAGATGTCGCCCGGCTCATTTTTTTCAGCGTCTCGTCGCCGTGATAGTCCCGCGACTTGGGCGGCGCGTAGATGAAGCTGATCATGCCCGCGATGTCGGAGAGGAATCCGCCGCCGCCATAGGGGCAGATGCAGACCTGGATTTTTCCGTCGCGCTGTTTCTTGCGGTAGGACGTGATGGTCCGGGGATCGATCTTGGCCTTGACGCCGATTTTCGCCCATTGGCTGGCGATGACCTCGGCCGAGGACCGGCTCGCGTCGCTGGTGGCGAAAGCCGTGATTTCGACCTCGAAGCCATCGGCATACCCGGCTTCGGCCAGCAGTTTCTTCGCCGCTACCGGGTCGTATTCGGGCAGCTTGGCCGAATAGCCGCAGCCGGCCTGGTTGTCCCAGCACATCGCCTTGGGGACGCGCTCGAAGTTGGGATCGCCGGTCGTCACCAGGACCAGCTCCTTCCGGTTGATGCCCATCTGCAGCGCCCGGCGCACGCGGACGTCGGTCAGGGGCTTGTTGCCGCTGCGCCCCTTGGCGTCGATGCCCATGTAGATAACGCTGACGCCCTGCTTGACCGTGAGACCGAACTTGGTGTTCGCCGCGAGAGACTTGCCGTGGTCCACGCTGCTGCGAATATAGTCAAGCCGGCCGGTCAGCATCTGCGCCGTCTGGGTCGCGGAATCGGGAATGGCGCTGATCAGAATGCGCTTGACGTTGGTCGCCGGCTTGCCGGACCCGCCATGCCGATAGGTGGTGTTTTGAACGAGATCGGCCACTTTGGTGTTGCCTTTGGCGAGCTTGTAGGGACCGGTGCCGACGGGTTTCCACTGGAAATCCTTCTTGTTCGCCAGTCTGGCGAACGCATGCTCGGGGTAGATCCAGGTCACGAACGCAAGCGTCGCGAGATCGGACGCCGTCGGCCTCTTGGAGACGATCCGCACAGTATGCGAACCGGTTTTCTCGACGCTCTTGACCCACGCATAGAACCTCTTGAAGCGGATGCGCGTCTTGGGGTCGGTGAGAAATTTGATCGTGGCGACCACATCGTCGGCGTCGAACGCTTCGCCGTCATGCCATTTGACCCCTTCCTGGAGCACGAACTCCGTCGTCACGTTGTCGACCCGTTTGAAGGATTTGGCCAACAGCGGCACGAATTTGCCGGTGTTTTCGTCCGCCACGATCAGCGTGTCGAACAGAGCGTGACTGGTAAGGTGGCGTTCGTTCCCCGGCCCGTGATACCAGTCCAGGCCCTCCATCGGGGCGCTGAACGCCGTCCGCACGGTCCCTTCCGATTTCTGCGCCATGGCTGGAGCCGCGGCCGTGACGACCATCAGAGCCGCGACGGCGGATATCAGTTTATGTGTCATTTTCCGTCCTCCTCGGAATGCAGTGTAGCCGCTGCAAAGCCGGCGTGTCATCCAATTGCGCCGGGGGACCGTCCCGTTGCCCGGCGCGGACCATCAGCCATTGCCCAGGCGGCCCCTGATTTCCGGACCGTCGGCGGCATACCGGTAGGCGCGGAAGACAAAATTGACCTCGCCGTGGGACGGGCCTTCCGTCCGGTGGAAGGTGTGGGGATTGACGTACTCCCAGACGATGTCCCCGCCCGGGGTGACCTCGAATATGCGCCCCCACAGACCCTCGCAAATCAGCGTGTTGCCGGACGCCAACCGCTGACACCCGCTGATGAAGTTGCTGTCGAACGTGTGGGTCGGGTTTCCCCGGTAAGCCCAAATTTCCTCACCCGTGCCGGGATCGAATTCGATGACGGCGGAGCCCAGCGGCGGCCGGCCCGACCGGTTTGCGAAGATGAGCATGTTGCCGTTCGGCAGGAACTGGGCGTCATGAGGCCCGCCCAGGTCGGGGTCATGATGGCGCCAGACGATGTCGCCGGTGGATCGCTCGACGACGATCAGAAGGTCGATGTGGCGGAAGCAGACAAGGTAATTTCCCTCGGCCGTGGCGAACAACGTGTTCGGGTGGGCCCATTCGTGCCGGTTGGAATTCGGCGCCAGCGGGAAGTCCTCCACGTTCAGGTGCTCCCAGGCCTTCCATTCGAAGAGCAGGTTGCCCGAGGGATCGACTTCACGGATCACGTCGCTCCAGATACCGTCCTGGTGCTTGCTGCCCGGCCGCCCGCCCCGTACCCGGCCGGCCACGTCTTCCGGCAGCAGCTCCCATGCGAGGTAGGCCGTGTTGCCGTTCGGCAGGCGAAGGAAATCGTGATGTTGAAGAGGATCGCTGAACTCCCAAACGATGCCGCCGTCCCAATCGAGTTCGCGCATCAGACCCCCGGCCTGACGCAGGGGTCCGCTGTTCCCGGAGCGGATCGCGGTGAGCAGGTTGCCGTTGTCCAGCAGTTTGGCGTAGTTAGTCGGCTTGCCCCCGATGTCCCAGGCGTGGACCTCCTCGCCGGCCAGGTTGACGAGTGACGCGGTCGGCAGGTCCAGCGGGGTGAAAAGCGTGAAGCCCGGTGTCGCCCGGCCCTCGTCATGGTGGGTTAGTCCGGTTTGCAGGTATCGCACGGGTAATCCCCCTGAATGCTGGTCCGGCGCCGGAACGATGACCGCCGGCCAATGCCGGCACGAGGCCGGGGATCGAGCCCGGCGCGCTTTCGCGTTCGGCTTTGCCCGGTATCGGTAGCCATGCCCGCCTCCTAGTTCCGGCCTTCGGGCGCGGTGATGTCGCGAATGCCGTCACCCATCATGTTGATCGCAATCGCCACCAGGAAGATCGTCACCCCTGGGATGGTGATCAGATAGGGGTTGAAGAACATCTGCTCGCGCCCCTCCGCTACCAGCACGCCCCAAGAGGGCGTCGGCGGCTTGATGCCGAGACCAAGGAAGGACAGCGTCGCTTCGATCAGGATTGCCAGCGCGATCTCCAGGGTCAGGATGACAATCACCTGATTCATCAGATTCGGGAGTATCTCGCTCAGAATGATGCGTCGCCGGGACGCACCGATTGCCTCGGCGGCGGCCACGAAATCCTGAGCCCGTATCTGCATGGTCACCGAACGAAGCGCGACCGCGTAGTTGTCCCAAAACAGGAAGGCCAAAACCAGGACCAGCACGATGAACGACCCGCCAAAGACGGCGACAAGGGCAAGTGAAACCAGCAGTCCAGGAAGAGAAAGCTTGGCGTTCACGAGATACATGACGACCGCATCGACCCGGCCGCCGAAATAACCGCCCATCATGCCGAGGATCGAGCCGATGACGGCTGCGATTAGAGCAGATAGGAATCCGATACCGAGAGAAATCTGTCCGCCGTGAATGAGCCGGCTCAGGTAGTCCCGGCCGAACTTGTCGGTGCCGAACGGATGGGTCCACGTGCCTTTTTCATCCCATACGGGAGGAACCAAACGGCGGGTGAGATCCTGCGCGAGCGGATCGAAGGGCGCGATCACCGGCGCGAAGATGGCGACCAAGGCGCATATGAGCACGAACGTGCCGCCAATCCAGAAACCCATATGAGCGCCGGCGCGCCGGCCCATCAATTGCCAGGGCGTCGGCGGTTCGACGTGAAATGGGTCGGTATCGCTGGCGGCCGTAGCGGCGGCGGCGGCGGTCGATGTTTGATCGGTTGCCATTATCCCCTCCTCAACTCAACCTGATCCGCGGATCGAGTTGGGCGTTGATCAGATCGCTCAACAACGTCAGGCCGATATAGACGAAGGCCACGAACGCGACGACGGACTGCACGACGGGAAAATCCTGACGGGTAATTGCCTGAAGCGCCTCGAAGCCAAGGCCGTTGAGAGCGAAGATGCTCTCGACGACCACCGTTCCGCCGAGCAGGCGGCCGAACGTGACCATGGTCACCGACACGACCGGCAGGACGGCATTCCGGAGCGCGTGCTTGAAAAGGACGATGTTCGGGTTAAGCCCCTTGGCCCGGGCGGTGCGGATATAGTCCGACTGCAGCACCTCGATCATGCCGGCCCGGGTCAGGCGCATCTTCACGGGCATCGCCGACAGGCCGATGGTCAAGGTCGGCAATATGAAATGGACCCAGGAATCCTGGCCGGAGATGGGCAGCCATCCGAGCATCACCCCGAACAGAAGAATGAACATCAGGCCGAGCCAGAAATTGGGGATCGCCTGGCCGGACACCGCGAACACGAGCGCCCCTCGATCGAACCAGGTGTTCTGTTTGACCGCCGCCAGCACCCCGAGGGGGATGGCGATAACGATGCTCAGGATAAGCGAATAGGTCGCGAGTTGAAGGGTGACCGGCAATGCCTGGGTGATAACATCGAAAACCGGCTCGTTTGAGAAAATCGACACGCCCAGATCGCCCTGGAGGGCGCTTCCCGCCCAATCCAGGTACTGGATGTGAAACGGCCGGTCCAGGCCGTAGGACTTCGCGACCTCCGCGATCTCGGCCGCCGTGGCGTCGTCACCCGCCAGTTCCGCCGCCAGGTCGCCCGAAAGCCGAAGGAGACTGAACGCGAATATGGACACCGTTATCGCCACCAGAACGGCGACGGTCAGTCGATTTACGAAATAACTAAGCACGGCGGTTGCTCGCGGACTGTGATCGATCCCATCCGGCTGGAGCCCGCGGACTTCTGCCGGTCCGCTCGTGTTCGGCATTCGGCATCCGCCGTTTCCAACCTGCCGGGGATAGTAGCGGGGATTGGGCCGTCGGGCCATCATCGTGCCCCAGCCGGGGATCTCCGGGCGCGCGCCATGCACCGGGCGCATAGCGGCGCTTTCGGCGGAATGGACATTCATGGACATTCATGGACATTTGATGACACCCGTTTGGGAGGTACCCCCCAAACAGTTCGTACAAAATTGCATAGCTCCCCTCCATATAGAAAACGCCGCCCCGGTGAGGGACGGCAGTCTCCTATACATTTAGCCCGGGCGGATGCCGGGGCAAGGGGTGAATTGGGGACTGCTCCCGGTTCGGCAGGAACCGGAGGCGCTGAAGGAATTATCCGGGCGGACGCCTAGGAGATATCCGCCAACCCGCCAATCAAGCCGGACGCATTGCCGTGGCGGATCATGTCCCGCTGATCCTCGGTGAGGTCGGCTTCTTCCAGGGCCTTGAAGGTCCATTCGGCGCCGAATTTGGTCCCGTCGGTGCCCATGACTATTTTGTCCGCGCCGTAGGCGGCGACACCGGCTTCGATGGCCCGGGCGCCGAAGGAGTTGCAGTCGACGAACAGGTTGCCGCGGCGAAGGCGGCTCGAAGGGAGCGGACGGTCCGGAGAATCGAGATAGTTCCGGTGATCCAGCCGCTCGATCTCATAGGGAATATTGCCCCCCAGATTATGCACATGCACCCGGGCATCGGGAAAATCATCCAGGTAATCCGTGAAGCAGAACGTCATCATGTTGGAGGACAGACTGGCCTGCATGTCCAGCGTCCCCAGCCGATAGACGAAATTGTCCTCCTTCGGTTCGACCCGGGGCCAGTCGTCGTCCGGCCTCGGGTTCCAGTGGACCATTACCACCGCCTTTTGCTCGTTGGCGACCTCCAGGAGCGGCCGGTAGGCTTCCGCCGTTTCCCTGGTCACGAATGCGTTCCCCGGAAGGATCACGCCTATGGCGCCGGACAGGGCCATGACGCGGCGGAACTCGCTGGCGGCGGCTTCCATGTCCGCCAAGGGGAGCGACGCATAAAAGGCGAACCGGCCGGGATAGCGTTCGGCATAGGCCTGAAACTCGTCGTTGATGGCCCGCACCAACGGGAGTGACTCCGCGGCGGGCAGCCTTTCCGTCCACTGGAAGGCCCCGAAGGTGGACAGGACCGCCGTGGTGATGCCGGTTTCATCCATTTCCCGAAGCCGCTCTTCGATGTCGTCGAAGGCGCCGTCCACGGGGGACGTTCCGCGCGGCGTCTCGAGCATCTCGACACCGTCCCGTTCCACGATCCTGGGCGGCTCGGTCCGGGCGCGCAGGAAGTCCGCCAGGACCGGCGGGCGCCAATGAGAGTGCATGTCGATGGCCATGGAAATCTCTCCATTCCGATACTTTCACGCGGAGCTTAGGGAATGTGATCCTCGGGATAAAGCCTCCGGTGGCGTCCCGCTCATAAAGCGTGGGACGGGCGATTGGTGGGAAATCGCCCAAATCGGGTGGGACCACTTGCCGCTTTTGCACCCTAAACTTTCGTATTAGCATCTCCTCCCCAACAAGCCCCCAGCCTGCAGAAGAGGGTGCAAAATGGATTGTCGGAAAATAGCGAGCGAATTTAACGTCGCGCCGGTTCAAAACCCGACAGCGGCGTACAGGGAGCGGCATGGCAACGGATCAGGCTTCGCAAGGGAGGGAGAGTCCCGCCCCGGATCTGGTGGGGACCACCAAGTGGCGTAAGCTGGGCGGCTGGCCGCTCTATATCCAAAACACGTTCCTGGCGGCCATTACCCTGTTGTGTGCGGCGTGGTCCATTGATCTTCACCACATCGTCGGCATTCCGGTGTTCAAGGAACAGTTCCTGGCCCTCATCTTCGGCCTCGCCATGGCGGCGATCTTTATCGGGCTGAAAGTGAACAAAACGGTCACCTCGAACGAGGTGCCCGTGCATGATTGGATTTTGGCGATCCTATGCTTGATCTGCGGTTTTTTCGTTGTCGCCACCTACCGGGACATTGTCGAGACCATCGGAGAATTGCGGCCGGAACGGGTGGTGCTCGGGTATGCGGCGGTCGTTTTGGTGTTCGAAGCCACACGGCGGGCGACGGGGTGGGCCCTCGTGGCCCTGGGCGCGGTGTTCATCGGCTATTCCGCACTATCCGACATTGCCCCCGGCATCCTGAATGTGCCGAGCACGCCGCTGAACCGGATCGCGACATATCTCTATCTCGACAATAACTCGCTCTTCGGGACGCCCCTCGACGTCACGACCGGCATCATCGTCGCCTTCATTCTGTTCGGCAGGGTGCTGTTCGCCGCGAATGGCGACAAGTTTCTCAATGACTTCGCGCTGACGACCATGGGCAAGTACCGGGGCGGGCCGGCCAAGGTTGCCGTTGTGGCCTCCAGCCTGTTCGGCACCATCTCCGGCAGCGCGGTCTCCAACGTCGTCATGGACGGCCCCATCACCATCCCCATGATGCGGCGCTCGGGCTACCGGGGCCACGTGGCGGCGGCAATCGAAGCCGTTGCGTCGACGGGCGGTCAGATCATGCCGCCGGTGATGGGCATCGTCGCCTTTCTCATGATCGACATTCTGCAGGTGTCCTATGGCGAGGTGATTATCGCGGCGCTCCTGCCGGCGGTCATGTACTACCTGGCGCTGTTCATGCAGGTGGACCTGGAAGCGGCGAAACAAAAACTCACCGGCGTCGATACCTCCGACGCGCCCTCCGTCGGCAACATCCTGGCCCGGGGTTGGATCTTCGTAATCCCCATCTTCCTGCTGATCTGGACGTTGATCGCCGAAGGCTGGGCGCCGGGCCGCTCCGCCATGTTGGCGGTCGGGGCGACCGTCGCCGTCGCCGTCTTCAACAAGGCCACCCGGCCCACGCTGTATCAACTATGGATCGCAATCCGGGAGACGGGCCAGACCGTCCTCGAGTTGGTCATCATCACGGCGCTCGCCGGCATGATCATCGGCGCCATTCAAATCTCGACGCTCGGGTTTAATTTCTCGCTCTTGCTGACCCAGATGGCGGGGGACAGCGCGTTAAGCCTCCTCCTGATGACCGCCGTGGTGTGCATCATTCTCGGTATGGGCATGCCGTCCGGCGTTATCTACCTCATGCTGGCGCTCCTGATCGCGCCGGCCCTGGTGGAAATCGGCATTCCGAAGATGGCGGCGCATCTGTTTATCTTCTATTTCGGCATGCTCTCCATGATCACGCCGCCCATTTGCATTGCGACATTCGCGGCCTGCGCGGTGGCCAACACGGATTTCTGGAAAACCGGTTGGGCGGGCGTGCGCCTCGGCATCGTCGCCTATCTGGTGCCGTTCGTCTTCGTTTTCCAACCGGCCCTCATATTCCACGGCACGGCGGTGGAAGTGCTCACGGTCGCCATGAAGACCGGCATCGGGGTCGGCGTCCTGGCCGTCGGGATGGCCGGTTACATGTTTAGATCCATGACGCTGCCGGAGCAGGCCATTTGCACGATCTGCGGGGTGGTGATTATGGTGGTGCCCTTTGGGATGGCCTTTTCCTGGCCGCTCCTCGGCACGGCGGCGGTCATCATGGTCGCCATTTCGGTGATGCAATGGCGGCAACGGCCGCTGCTCAGTGGACAGGAGGGCTGACCCGGACGGCTTAGGTATTTTTTGATAATTTGGTGTTTGGTCGTCTGATCGGACGCAGCCGGCGACGATGTTGCCGAAATCGAGTTTCGTTTCGCGTTAATTCTCTTCGGAGAGCATTGAACCATATGGGAGGACTTCAAGATGGTTAACTCAGTATCAAGAACCTTTGCAGGACTGGCGATTGGCGCCGGTCTGGCGACATTCGCGGCGGGTGTTGCCCAGGCGCAAACCATGGTGGTCGCCACGGACCGTCAGGGCAGCCTGATGAACCGCGTCGGCACGGCCATGGCCAAAGTCATGACCGACCATTCCGACATGCGGTTCGTGGTGCGGCCTTTCGCCGGACCGGACGCCTATTTGGATGCCCATAACCGGGGTGAGATCAAACTCTCCGTGTTGACGGCCAGCTCCGTCTATCTGGAAGTGACCGGCGGCAACAAGGCCAAGAAGGTGCGCAAAAATTTCCGGATTCTCCGGGCCGGTCCGAACGTCCTGCGCTTGGGTCTGGTTGTGAACAACGACTCCCCGATCAAGCAGGTCGCGGATCTCAAGGGCAAGAAGCTGACCTCCGACTTCGGCGGCCACTCCACCCTGCCGCGCTCCATTGAGACGGGTCTCGGAAACGGCGGCCTCACCTGGGACGACGTTGTGAAAGTGCCGGTCACCGGCGTGGTCGATGGCATCAAGACTTTCGGCGCCGGCCGTGTGGATTCCAGCTGGGCCGCCATGGGCATGCCGATCCTTCGTGAAATTCACGCCAAGAACAAGGTGCGTTTCCTGAGCTTTGACGGTTCGCCCGAGAAACTGGCCAAAATGCGGCAAATGATGTTCCCGGGACTGCAGCTCGCCAAGTTCCCGAAACCCATTCCGCCGCTGGGAATCATGGGCCCCACGAACCTGATTACCTATGACACCTATCTCATGGCCAACAAAGACCTGGACGACGCCACGGCGCACAAAATCACCGAAGCGCTGTGGAAGGGCACGGACGCCTTCACCAAGGCCAGCGCGATCTTCCGGGGCTTCGCCAAGAAGAACGCCGTGACCCTCTTTCCGATGGTCCCGTACCACCAGGCCTCGGTGAAGTTTTACAAAGGCCAGGGCCTGTGGACGGACGCGGCCGACAAAGCCAGCAAAATGGCCATGGACATCAAGTAGACCGGCTTGACGTGCAACGATGGGAAGGGGCCGGTCCGTGGAAGGCCGGCCCCTTTTCGGAAACGCTGATATGACGGCCCTGGATACGGCACCGCTTTCTCCCGCTCTCGGGATTGAAGTCTCCGGGGTTGATTTGTCGAGGCCCCCGGGCGGAGAGACGGCACCGGAGCTCAGGTCTTTGTGGCTCGAGCACGGGGTGATGCTGTTCCGGGATCAATTCCTGGACGATCCCCGACTGGTGGACGCCGCCCGCCTCTTCGGTGAGCCGGTGAAGCCCAACTCGGTGACCGAGCCGGAAGACGGGCGCGACCCGCATGTTCTCCTGGTCAGCAACATACGGGAAAACGGAGAGCCCATCGGGGTGCTGCCGGACGGAGAACTGCAGTTTCACTCCGATTCCGCCTTCCTGGAGGAACCCCTTATGGCGACCATGCTCCATGGAGATCAGATTCCAAGCCGGGGAGGCGAGACATTGTTTGCCAGTGCGGCGAAGGCATATGAAACTCTGACGGACGATCGGAAAGAGCGCCTGCGGGGCCTCAAGGCGGTAAACGCCTACGACTATTACACGCAGGTGAAAACGGCGGCCTATGACCGGACCACGGGACCGTTTGCCGTTCATCCCGTCGTCCGCACCCACCCGGAGACGGGCAGGAAGGCCATCTACGTGAACCGGCTGATGACGGAGGAGATCGTCGGCCAAACCGCCGAAGAGAGTGCTACGATTTTGAATGATCTGTTCGAGCGCCTGGAGGATCCGGGGCTGCGCTATACCCACGTATGGCGGCCGGGCGATGTCCTGATTTGGGACAATCGCAGTGTCCAGCATGCCCGCAACGACTTTCCGGCGGAGGAAACCAGACTGCTGCGCCGCGTCGGGCTCAAGGGAGACCGGCCGTATTAGAGGCTCGTCCGGCGCCAATTGGAGTGCCTGGACCGGACCTCCCCGACTTGATGGAACGTACCGGGGAACCGAAAGATGAATGACCAAACGGTTATCGAAGACGTGCCGGCAAGCCCGTGCGTAATGACGAAGGCCCGACGCGCCCGTTTGAGGCGGGCGTCTCGAATGAATAAAGGCCTTTGAGCATGTCCGGCCGGACCTCCCATGTCATCGGCGTCGACATCGGCGGGACGTTCACCGACCTGGTCGGCATTTCGGAAGGCGGCATCTATATCGGAAAATCCGCCACCGTACAGGACGATCCGGCGGAGGGCGTCGCGGCCTGTATCCGGGAAGCCGGCGTATCGCTCGCGGAAATCGATCAGTTCCGCCACGGCTCCACCATCGCCATCAACACGGTCCTGGAACGCAAAGGCGCCAAAACGGCCCTCGTCACCACGGAAGGGTTCCGTGACGTTTACGCCATCGGCCGCAGCAACCGGCCCGAAGGGTTCAACCTGGCCTTCACCCGGCCGAAGCCCCTGATTCCCCGGGAACTGTCATTCGAAGTGACGGAACGGCTCAACGCCAAGGGGGAGGAATTGACGCCTCTGGACGAAGAGGGCGTCCGCCGGACGGGAGAACGCCTGAACGAACTTGGCGTCGACGCCGTCGCTGTCTGCCTCCTGCACTCCTACGCCAATCCGGCCCATGAAGTCCGGTTGGGCGATATCCTCCGGGAAACCTGTCCCGGCTGCTTCGTCACCCTGTCGTCCGACATTTTGCGGGAGTACCGGGAATACGAGCGCACCTCCACGACGGCCCTCAACGCCTATGTGGGGCCTCGGGTGAGCCGCTATCTGGACCGGCTCGATGCCTATCTCTCGGATGGCGGCTTTCCCGGCCGGAAACATATCATGCGCTCCAACGGCGGTTCCATGTCCATGGACCAGGCGCGGGTGCAGCCGGTGGCCATGATGGAATCCGGGCCTGTTGCCGGCATGATCGGCGCGGGGCATCTGGCCGAACTCCTGGGTTATGAACAATGCATCGGCTTCGACATGGGGGGTACGACCGCCAAGTCCAGTATGTTCCGGGACGGCCGGCCCACCGTACACGAAGATTACTTCATCGGCGGCTATGCGACGGGACAGCCAATGCAAATCCCCGTCGTGGATATCGTCGAGATCGGCGCCGGCGGGGGCAGCATTGCCTGGTGCGACCGGCAGGGCGGCCTTCACATAGGGCCGCAAAGCGCCGGGGCGGACCCGGGCCCGGCCTGCTACGGCAATGGCGGTACGGAAGCGACCATTACGGATGCGGACCTTGTGCTGGGCCGGTTGAACGGCGACCGGTTTCTCTCCGGACGGATGGCGCTGCAATCCGGCCTCGGTGAGAAGGCCATTGCGGAGGCCGTGGGCGGTCCCTTGGAGCTGAACCTTGTGGAGGCCGCGTTCGGAATCGCCAAGGTCGCGGACACGGCCATGTCCCTGGCTGTCCGCTCGGTCTCCGTTGAGCGGGGGAGTGATCCCCGGGACTGCGCCATGATGGCTTTTGGCGGCGCCGGCCCTCTCCACGCGCTCTCCATCGCCCGGGACATCTCCATCCCGACCGTGGTGATCCCGCGCTTTCCGGGAAATTTCTCGGCGTTCGGGATGCTGATGGCGCCGTGGCGGCAAGACTTCCCGCGCACCTTCGTCGCGCCGTTGAGCGACATCGATCCAACGGCGGTTCAAGGCCTTATGGAAGATTTGATGGGCCAGGGAACGGCGCTGCTGGAAGACGAAGGGTTGCCGGCGAGCGAGGCCGGTTTCGGCTACGCCGCCGATCTGCGATACATGGGCCAGGAACATGCCATTCCCGTTCCGTTCAAGGATTCCAGCGATTTGAAGGATGGCGGATCGGCGCGGCTCCGCCAGGACTTCGAGAAACGCCACCTCGGCCAGTACGGCCATGCGGCGCCCGGTGAAAGAATTCAGGTGGCCAAAATCCGGCTTACGGTGACGGCGGAAGGCGACACGGAAGCCGCGAAGCAATGGCTGTCAACGCCCTACCGGCCGGAAGATGCCCGGCCCGACCAGGAACGCCCGGTCTATTTCGACCAGGAGACGGACGCGGTCGAGACCCGGATCGCCTGGCGGCCGGGATTGGCGCCCGGAACCGAGATTGCCGGGCCGGCGGTGATCGAAGAACCGAATTCCACGACCTTGCTCTTTCCCGGAGATGTGGCGAAAGTAAGTGAGTACGGTCACCTCATCATTTCCGTGGGAGGGCCATAGACCATGACCCGCAACGTTCACCCGATCACGTTGGAGGTGGTGCGCAGCGCCTTCGTCGCCTATTCGGAGGAAATGGCGACGGCCCTTTGCCGCTCGGCCCACAACCTCATGATTTACGAGGTGCGGGATTTCTGCTGCGGACTGGTGGACACCCGCGGCGACCTCATCAGTCAGAACGCGGGCGGGCTGCCGATCTTTCTGGCGGACCTTGGCGTCGCCGTGAAAGACGGCATCGACCGCTATGGATTGGACGGATTTTCGCCCGGCGACGTGATCATCATGAACCACGCCGGGGTGTGCGGCCAGCACCTCAACAACGTCGTCATCTATACGCCGTGCTTCCACGACGGCGAGGTCGTCGCCTTCGCGGCCAACCGGGCCCACTGGGTGGATGTGGGCGGCACACGGATCGGCTTCGGATCGTACGAGTCATACGAGATATTTCAGGAAGGCTTGCAGTTTCGTTCCCTCAAGATTTATGACGCCGGCAAGCGCAACGACGCCATCTGGCAGATCATCGAGGACAATCTCCGCTTCCCGGACTCTTCCTTGGGCGACCTCAGGGCCCAGATCGCGTCATGCAACATCGCCGAGCGGCGCATGGCCGAGCTCTACAACCGCTACGATGCGGAAACCATTCGGGCCTGCATCGAAACCACCTGGGAACGGTCCGAGGCCGCCGCGCGGGAGGTGATCGCCGGTATTGCCGACGGCGCCTACGAAGCGGAAGGCTGTCTCGACAATGACGGGGTAGACCTCGACACGCCCCTGGTCATCAAAGTCAAAGTGACCATCAAGGGCAGCCGGATGACCATCGACTATACGGGCACCAACCCGCAGGTCCGGTCACCCCTGAATTCCGGCTCCGGCGGTCTGGCGGCGGCGCGGATTGCCTTCAAAAGCCTGACCCTGCCGAACGCGCCGGTAAACGAAGGCTGCTTCCGGCCCCTCGATCTGATCTCGCCGGAGGGCACCATTCTGAACGCCAAGCCCCCCGCCGCCATCGGCCTCTGGAGCATCGCCCTTCCGACCGTCATTGATCTCATATTGAAGGCCTTGGCTCCGGCGCTCCCCGACGTCATCCCCGCCGCCCACAAGGGGGACATGGGCGGCTGTTCCTTTTATGGCTACCGGGAAGACGACGGCAGCCGATTCCTGCTCATGAACATCATGGGCGGCGGCTGGGGCGGCCGGCCGGACCGGGACGGCGAAAGCGCGGCCATGTCCGTCTGCCAAAGCGACGTCCGCAACGTGCCGGTGGAGGTTCAGGAGATGACCTATCCATTTTTCATCGAATGCCACAAATACCGCCCCGACAGCGCCGGAAGCGGCAGGTACCGGGGCGGGTTTGGCGTCGAGATACGCTACCGCTGTATCCAGGACACAACGGCCAACATCAATTTCGACCGATCCGTCGATGTGCCGTGGGGGCTGCACGGGGGCACCTCCGGGGCCGTGAACGAGGCGGTGGTCTATTTTAGGGACGGCCGGGAGGAACGGGTGCTCAAGCAGACCAACATTCCCCTGCGGGCGGGAGATTGCGTGAGTTTCTTCACCGGCGGTGGCGGCGGATTTGGCGATCCCGGCGAGCGGGACGAGGACGCGATCCTGGCGGACTACGAGACCGGCCTGCTGACGGGGGCAAAGATCAAACGGGATTACGGCCTCTCCGTCGGCGTTGGGGGCACCGGCTCATGAACGTGATCCACCGGGAACGCCAAGAGCGCCTCTTCGCGGCCATGGCCGACGAAGACGTGGATGGGGTGATGTCCTGGGGGAACGCATGGCAATGCGATTACCTCCGCTATGTCTCCGATTATTCGGTGCTGGAGGGGGATGCCATCGCCATCATTTTGATCGACGGCGACCTCCATTTAATTGTCGAAGGGGAGACGGAAGCCGGGCGGGCCCGCGCCAAATGCCCCGGTGCGACCGTGGAGGCCGCCGACGATCTGGTTGGGGCGGCGCGCCGGTATCTCGCCAAGCTGGGCAACCGGCAAATCGTGACCGCACCCCGGACCCTGCTGCCTTATGGCTTGGCGCCGGAAAACCTCGACCGGGCCGCCGCGGACGGAACGGATTTGCTGGACCGGCTCCTCATGACCAAGTCGCCCGCGGAGATCGACGCCATGCGCCGGGCGACGGAAATGGCGGATGCCGGCTACCGGGTGTTTCGCGACGCGGCCGAGCCGGGGGTGGCGGAGTTTGAACTGGTCGCGGAAATCGAAGGCTATTTCCGCGAAGCAGGGTCTCCGGAAAATTTCATGATCATCGGCTCGGGCGGGCAGGAAGTGCGGGGCATGCATCCGGCGGGTGAGCGGCGGCTCCGGGAAGGAGACCTGGTAACGACCGAACTCAGCCCCTGTGTGGACGGCTATTTCTCGCAAATCTGCCGGACCCTGGTGATCGGCGAGCCGAGCCGGGTCCAGCAAGACGCGTTCCAGGTCTATATCGACGCCATGAAAGCGGGATTCTCGGTGCTCAAGGCGGGCGTCACCGCGAGCGAGGTGGCCAAGGCGGAGAACGACGTGTTTCGCGACTACGGCCTCGAGGAATATACCACCAGCGAATACACGAGGGTCCGCGGACACGGGCTGGGGCTGTTCCTGGATACCAAACCCCACATACTTGAGGATGTGGACACCGTGCTGGAGGAAGGCGCGTTCTGCATCGTGCACCCGAATACATACCATCCGGTGGCCGGCTATATGGTGTTGGGCGACGCGGCGCTGGTCACCAAGGACGGCTATCGGACCTTCAGCTCGACCCCCGCCGAACTTCTTTCGACGGTTGGGTAGGGAGGCACGGTGCGGCGCGGCCTGCTTTCCTGGTCCGAGACGGAGGTTCCTCCCGCCGTCCTGGAGGACCGGCTCGCCCGGCTTCGAGGGCACATGGCGGGCGAGGGACTGGACGCCCTGCTGGTCTACACCAACTTTCCCCGCCCGGCCGCCGTCTCCTACCTCACCCATTTTGTACCTTATTGGTCGCAAGGGATGCTGATCGTGCCGCCGGAAGGGGCGCCCGTCCTGGCGGTGAGCCTCTCCAAGCGGGTCTCCAACTGGATCCGGGAGACGGCCCATGTGTCCGAGATCATCAATACGCCGAACCTGGGCAGGGAACTGGCGGCCCGTTTGAAGAGCGGCGGCCACATCCGTGTCGGCGCGGTGGAACTGAATCGTCTGCCGGGCGCGGTCATCAACGCTCTCGAGGCCGAATATCCGGACATTGAACTCACCGACTCGACCGCGCTCTACCAGGACTTCCGGGCAACGGCGGACGAGACGGAAATTGCCCTGTCCCGCCGGGCGGCGGAGATCGCCCGGACGGCATTGGCGTTGGCAAGGCCGGGCGACGCCGCCGTTCAGGCGGATATCCTCTCGGCCATCGAACGCTCCGCCCGAATGGCGGGGTGTGAGGAAATTTTGATCGATGTGGCCGAAGACCTCGCTGCCGACGGCCGGTTCCGCCGCCTCGACGGCCCGACGGCCTTCAAGGACCGCTACGCCGTACGCCTTTCCGTCGCCTACAAGGGACATTGGGTGCGTCTTGCCCGAAGCTTCGATCAACGTTGGCCCGAAGACCGGGCCAATGAGCTGGAAGCTCACATCGCCTCCGCGGCCGGCTCGGCGGATACGAGCGGCCTTCCGGGTTTCTCCACGGGGCCGATTGGACTGGAGGCCTGTATCGGCACGCTGCCCCTTCAGTCAATCGTCAAGCCGGCCGCCGGGCAGATCGTCTCCGTCAACCGAACATGGCATGACGAGGGGGGCGCCTGGCTGGCAAGCGATCCCGTGCTGGCCGGTCCTGACGGAAACACCTCTGGTAGCGTGGCATTACTTATCTGAATCGTTGGTGGGATTCCCAAGAAGGGGCAAATCCCTTTTGGTGCCGGCAGGGCCCGCCGGATTTCGCCGGCCTATGCGTCCACCCGGCTCAAGGCGGCATGGACCGCATCCACCGCCGTATCCACGTGCGAATTCCCGAATACCAGCGGCGGCGAAAAGATCATCTTGTTGGCCTGAATCCGAACCCAGACATTCGCGTCCATGCAGCTTTTCTGAATGGCCGTCAAATAGGGGTCGAAAGCCGGGAACGGCTCCTTGGTCCCGCGGTCCTTGACGAATTCGACGGCCAGCATCAGACCGACGCCCCGGACGTCGCCGACGCTGGGATATTCGGTGAGTTCACCCAGCCGTTCGAGGAAATAGCCGCCGACCGCGCCGGCATTCGCCGGCAGGTCCTCCTCGATCACGATGTCCAGATTGGCGAGCGCCGCGGCGCACGCGAGCGGATGACCGGAATAGGTGTAGCCGTGCATGATCGGCGCCATGGGATCATCCTTGTCCCAGGCCTCGACGATACGTTTATTCACGACCGTCGCGCCCAACGGCACGTAGCCCGAATTGATTCCCTTGGCGAGACACATAATGTCCGGTTTGACGCCCCAGTGGCGGCTGCCGAACATCGTCCCCGTCCGCCCGAAGCCGGTGACGACTTCATCGGCGATCAGCAGCACGTCGAACCTGTCGCAGACCTCGCGGACCCGGGGCCAGAAATTGGCGGGCGGAACGATCATCCCGCCGGCGCCCTGCACCGGTTCGGCGATAAACGCCGCCACCGTATCGGCGCCCTGGTGCTCGATTTCGCGCGCCAGCATGTCCGCGCAGATCTCGCCAAGCTCCTCGGGATCCTCGGTCCAGGCGTTGCGATAGAGATGGGGGCTGTCTATGTGAAAGCTGCCCGGCATCATCGGTTCGAACGCGCGGCGCCACGGGATGCCGCCGCTCACCGACAACCCGCCGAAATGAACCCCGTGGTAGGCATTCTTCAGCGAAAAGAATTTGGTCTTTTCCGGTTTGCCGGCCAGTTTCCAGTATTGCCGGGATAGCTTCAGCGCGCCCTCGACGGCGTCGGACCCGCCGGACGAAAACATGACCCGCGCCATATCTTCGGGCTCCAGCATCTCCATCAGCAATGCCGAGAGGGCAATGGACGGCGGGTTGGATGCGTTTCCGAAGGTGTTGTAGTAAGCCAGCTTGTCCAGCTGGTCTATGATCGCGTTCTTAATCTCGGGGCGGTTATGCCCGACATTGACGTTCCAGAGGCTGGCGGTGCAATCCAGATACGCCTTTCCGCTCACATCGGTGATGTGGACACCATCGCCGCCGCTGACGATGACCGGCGGATTCTCGGCGGATACCTTCGGATCGATCATCGGATGCCAGACATGCCGGGCATTGTTTTCGATGATGAAGTTCGTGTCGCCGGCGCGTCTTTGGTTGCTCACTTTATCAATCCTCGTGCCTGTCAATAATGTTTCTTTATTAGAAACTAATTTTCTTTTATAAAAATAATAGTATCCTGCGCGAGCGATGGTCAAGGTGATTGCCGGGTCATTGACGAGCGGAAGATGACGTTGGGGAGTGATGCCGGACGCCGTTGCAGGACCTGAACAGGAATCCGAGGGGTAGGATGAATGACGACCGAAACACCGAACATCGTTCTGATCATGACCGACAACCAGCCGGCCGATGCGGTCGGCTGTTACGGCAATCGTGAGATTTACACGCCGAACCTGGATGCCTTGGCGGCGGCCGGTATCCGCTTCGACAACGCGTACTGTCCGAACGCGATGTGCTCGCCCTCCAGGGCGTCGGTGTGGTCCGGCCGCATGCCGTGCCAGCACGGGGTCCATACCTGGCTGAACGACCAGTTGATGGATCAGTGGCCGGACGGCTGGAACGCCCTCTCCGAATTCGAGACCCTGCCCGAGATTCTGGGCGGTCATGGCTACGCCACCGCGATGATCGGAAAATATCATCTCGGCAAACTGGACAAGGCCCAGAACGGCATCGAGCACTGGATCACCATGTCCCGCGGTCACACGCTGGACTTTTACGGCAACGAGATGACGGTCAACGGCGACACCTTCATCCACGAGGGGCATTCCGTCGACTTCTTCACCGACAAGGCCGTCGAGTATATTGCGGAACGGAAAGCTTCTCCCGACCAGCCCTTCCTGATGCTGCTGCCCTATAACGGGCCGTACGGTCATTGGCCGGCGATCAAGGGGCCGGCCAAGAACGAATTTTGGGAGAAATACGCGGATATGCCGTTGAGTTCGGTCCCCCGCGAAGGTCTGAATCCCAAGGCGATCGAAATCTACAACCTCTCCATGAAATGGCTGCACCGAGGCAAGGGCGGCCCGGATTTCTCCTCCCTGCTGCAGCTGCCCAATAACCTGACGTCTTTGCGCAACTACTATTCCCAGGTCAGCGTCATCGATCGTGGTGTCGGCAGGGTCATGGAGGCGCTGGACCGGAACGGTTTTGCGGAGAACACCATTGTCGTCTACACTGCGGATCACGGCTTCTCTCTCGGCCATCATGGGTTCTGGGGACACGGGCAGGCTACCTGGCCGTCAAACGCCTTCCGCATCGCCTACAACATCCCGCTGTTGATCTGGGGGCCGGGCGTCCTCGGCCAAAGCGGCGTCGAGGACGCCTATGTCAACAGCACCGATCTGTTCGCGACGCTGCTTGCGCAGCTCGGCTTGTGGGACGGGATCAAACGGGACGATATCCCGTCGCGTAATTTCGCCCATTTGCTGAACGGCGGGACGGGCGAGTGGACCGACGAGGTGTTCATCGAACAGGAGGAGACCCGGGCCTACCGCTCCCCCGAATGGTCCTATTTCAAGCGGTTCGGCGGCAGCGGCGCCTACCCCCTGGAACATGAGCTCTATGACCTCACCAATGACCCGGACGAGCGGAACAATTTGTCGGGCCGGCCGGATTGCCGAGGCAAGGAGGACGAGCTCTCCCACAGGATCGACGATTTTTTCGACACGTATGCGGATCCGAAGTTCGACCTCTGGCACGGCGGTTCGGTGAAATCCAACAGCTCCCGCCCGTGGTTGTGGAGGGATGCCTGGGGCGAGAGCTGGCGGCCGGTGGCTTTGTAGTCGGCACCCGGCCGGAAGATTGCCGTTTGAGGCAGGCGAATGAAGCGGCGCGCAATAGGGACGATGGTTTGAAAACGATCAGGAAGGCCCTGGACGTCCTGGACCAGTTCACCGAAACCCGTCCGGTGCTGGGGATAACCGAGATCAGTCACGCCACGGGCATCAATAAATCCATCGTCCACAAGATTCTTGGCACGTTGATGGAAAGCGACTTGATCGCCCGCGATGCCGATACCCGCCGCTATCGATTGGGGCCCGGGATCGTCAAGCTCGCCGGCCGGCATTTGGCCAACCTCAGACCGCTGGATATTGCGCGGCCCCACCTGCTTCGGCTGTGGGAGGAGACGGCGGAAACCATTCATTTCGTCGTCCAGCAGGACCTGTCGATCATGATCGCCCAGGTCTATGAAAGCCCGCGGACGTTGCGGGTTTCTTCGCATCTCGGCGAAGTCGTGGCGCTGCACTGCTCGGCGGCCGGCAAGGTATTTTTGGCGTTCGGCGGTTCGGACCAGCTGGAACGCCTCATCGATGGCGGCCTGGAAGCCTCGACGCCGAACACCATCGTGGAGCCGGACGTGCTGAGAGCCGAACTGAGCAAGGTTCGCCGTGACGGCTACAGCCTGAGCAGGGAAGAGTACGAGATCGATTTCTGCTCCCTGGCGGCGCCGGTATTCGACTCCGCGGGCGGCATGCCGGGCGCCGTCGCCATCGCCCTGCCGCCGAGCCGGTTCAACGCCAGGCGAATTTCCGAATTAAGCGGAAAATTACTGAACGCGACCCGCGCCATCATGAATGAGTTCGGCGCCACACCGCGGTAGGCGTCCGATTTCAACAAATCCGCCGGGTTTTGGCGGTAGTTGTGTCCGTCGGCCAGGGCAAAGGCGGGGCGGACCTTGAAATCAGGCGGGCAGCGCGAACGTCCCGGGATCGATCCGGTTGACGGCATCGCTCACCGCCTCGCAAATCCGGCTCACTTCCGGTGCGGTTACGATCAGCGGCGGGGTGAGCACGATGGTCCCGGCGCGCATGCCCAGGAGTACGCCGTGCTCGCGCCGGACATAGCGCGGAAGGTCCCGGTGCAGCGCCGGCGCGGCGTCGGAAAGCGGCCGGCGGGTCTCCTTGTCGGCGACCAGCTCCACGCCGATCATCAGGCCCCGCCCCCGGATATCCCCGACGAACGGATGGGATGCCAGCCGCGACAGTTCGTCGAGAAACTGCGCGCCCCGCGCCCGGCTGTTTTCCAAAAGGTTCTCGCGTTCGATGATGTCGAGATGGGCGGACGCGACGGCGCACCCGGCATTGTGGCCGGCATAGGAATTGCCCGGGCCGGCGCCGTCGACCGCGTCCGCGAGCCGGCCGTCCAGCAGCAGGGCGGCGAGCGGCGCGTAGCCGCTGGCGATTCCCTTCGCCACGACGACGATGTCCGGCTCCAGGCCGTAATCGTTCGACGTGAACCACGCGCCCGCGCGGCCGAACGCCGTCACCACCTCGTCCGCGACGAAGAGTATCCCGTGCCGTTTGAGCACCGCCGTCATGCGCGGCCAGTAGTCGTCGGGGAGGGGAATCATGCCGCCCGGGCCGATCACCAGTTCGCCGAACATGGCGGCGATGGTCTCCGGCCCGTGTTCGGCGATGACCGATTGCAGCTCGTCGACGCAGAAGTCCGTCATGTCCCGGTTGCCGTAGCGTTCCGGGTGGTAGGGACGGGGCGCGGTGAGCTGTATCACCTCGTCCGGGGCCCCGGCGACGCCCGGGACGCCGCCCGCCAGTTCCACGCCCCCGGACGTTCCGCCGTGGTAGGCGCCCCGGTGGGTCAGCACCTTGCGCCGTTCGGGCCGGCCGTTCCGGAAGTGATAGAGGCGGACGAGCTGCAGCGCATGGTCGTCCGCCTCGCCCCCGCCGCTCATGAACCGCGCGCGGCGGATATTGCCGGGCGCCAGTTGGATCAGTTTCTCGGCAAGCTCCGTCGCCGGCATGCTGGAAAAATCGAAGCCGATGGAGAAGTGGGCCAGCCGTTCCATTTGCCGGGCCGCGGCCTCGGCGAGTTCGGCGCGGCCATGGCCGACCAGGTTGAACCACGCGCCCCCCTGGGCGTCCAGGTACGCCCGGCCGTCCACATCCCAGACCGTCGCGCCCTTGCCGTGGCTCAGCACCACCGTGTCGGCGCCCCCGCCGCCGCCCGGATGCTGGACGGCGTTGCGGTCCCGTTCGGCCCATTCCTCGCCGGTCGTCCGTTGTTCTGTCATGGTCGGGTTCCGGGCCTCCAATTCTAATGGGTCGAGAAGGTCTTGGAGACGATCTTCCAGACCCCGTCCCGTTTCAGCAAATGCATGTAGTCGGTGAAGTCATGCGGGCCGAAGCCGGTTTCCCTCAAAACCGCCGACGCCGCATTGTTGGTGATCGAGAGGTGTTCGATGTCGTAGCGGGGGTCCGGGCCGGGGGCCGGGCCCGCGCCCGGCGATTTGAGCGGCGGGTTCGACGCGACCTGCCTGAAGAACGGCTCGGGCGTTCCGGCGACCAGCCTGTCGCCCACATATCCGTTCATCACGGCGTCGTCCGCGAACGCGCCGCGAAGAACGGGAATGTCCGCGTTGACGTAACCCTCGATGTACCGCTCGATCACGGCGACGACATCCAACTCGTCCCTGGAGGTCCCGGCCATTCCGTCTCCTTTCCCGGCTCCTTCCCGTCCACCGGTTATATAGGGCGGCGGCGGCCAAGGCGAACTTTAGCGGTGATGGAGGCGTCGGCCGACAGCCTGGCCTAGCCGTAGCACTCCTCGATACGCAGCCCGCGTAAAGATTGATGTAAATCATAAAAATACAAATTTTACGAGATCAAGCAATATCGGACGGGTTTGTTCGTTTTCCGAACCCTGCCATCGGCAATGCCGCGCCGGAGCCATTCGTTTACCTGGCCCGGCGTCACGCCAAGGCTGCGAGCAACGACGCCGGAGGCGCACGGCTCGTCTGCCGTCAATTCTCCGAGCCGCGCCAGGAATAGGTTCTGGAAGTCCAACCCGCTCGGGACTGCCGTCGACACGGCGCCTGGCTCGCGCGGCGCCGGTCGGTCTTCTGCTGACGCTTCCAGCGGCAGGGATTGTACCCGATGGGGCGCGCGATACCGAACCGGCCTCGTGACCCTCTCCACCATTCCCTCGGTTACGCCACGCTTGAGCCATTTCTGGACTTGCCCTTTCGCGATATCGAGACGCTTCGCAACGACGGCGTCGGAAAGCGGGCCTTCGGCCGTGGCTACCGTCAGGCGCGCCAGGAACAGCCGGTAGAAGTCGAGGTCCTCCGGACGCTCACTCTTGGCGGAGTCCCGCTCGGCAATGGGCGTGGCCTCGGAATTCGATGCGTCCCAGGAGCGAGCCTCTTCGTACAAACCGGCCGGAATCGGCGCCGAGACCTCGTCCAATGGCATGAACAGGGTCGCCAGCGAATCCAGCGGATCGGGTAGCGGGCGCACACCCTGCTCAATCAGACCGGCATTGCCGGAAGCGGGATCGGAAGTGCGCTTTACCCACAATGGCACCCAATCCGCCTTCGCGTTCTCGCAGGCTCCATTCCATGTGCCGCCGCTGCCGCGTGCGCTGGCGACGACCACCGCCGCGTCGGCAAGGCAGTAGATGTAGCGATTGCGGCCCATCGCGTTTCCGACATTGAACCGTGCCTCCGGGTTGACCGCGCATACCAACGCCAAGTCGCCGGAAAACAGCGGGCGGCGGTAAAGCGCGGAGGTCGCGGCGCGCAGCAGGCTGTCGGCGAGCACGGCGACCGCAGTGCCTTCGCTGTCGAACGCGCCCTTCATCGCACTCCGATCGACGCCGCGCGCGCCGCCGGAAACGATTGAGTAGCCCTGCTGCGACGCGGTCTTGCCGAGACACCTGCTGAATTCCAGATCGTCTTCGCTGGCGTCACGCGACCCGACGACGGCGAGCCCGACACGTTCCAGGAGGAGTCGGTTGCCGCACCCGAATAGTACGGGAGGCGCTGTCGGCCCCAGCCGTTGCGCGAGACGTGTCGGGTAGCCGGGATCTGTTCGGGCCAGGATCCACAGGCCGGCACGCTCCCACTTCTCTACCGCGAGGCCGAGCGCGGCGCCCCGGCCGAGAAGAGCGTCCAGGCGATCTAACAGGATTGATCGGTCGTCCCATCCGGAGAGCACGTCCCGGAAGTCGTTCTGCAATAGAGCGGATGGATCAAGACCGCGTTCCCGCAACCAGTTCGCCAAGCGCGCCCATTCGCTAGGCGAAAGCGGCTTTGCCCCCTCCCTGTCGGCTTTGCCGAGGGAGACCGTCAGCAGCAACGCCGCCTGGTTGTCGGGGGCGCCAATCATCTCAACCCGCGAAGCTCGCGCTCGCCAGCGCCATCGGCCAGACCGGGCCGCTGCCGGCGCGTCTCAAGAGCATGGAAACAACCGTCAGCGTCCACCTGGAATCGACCACGTCGTCGATGAGCAACACCGGACCGGGGCGTACATTGTCACTCACCGCGAAGACGCCGTCGAGATTGCGGCACTGATGATAGCGATTTTGCTGCGCCTTCTGCTCCTCGTTGTCCTTTACCTTGAGCACCGCTTCCTCGAACGGCAAGCCCAGCTTGTGGGCGAGCCGGGTTGCATAGTCGGGGACCAGGTTGGGGCGCTTCAGGGACGGGACACAGGCGACCCAGTCCGGCGGCGGTGTGGGCCGCCAGCGCTCGCGGAGCATTTCCGCGGCGGCATCGACCAGAGCGTCACGAAATCGGCCACTGTCCTTGTCCGCAGCGACCGCACGGCCCCAGCCCGGATCGCCCCAACGGGACAGGACACGCCCGGTCTCGGCGCGCTCGCCGGCGGGCAGGTTTCCCTGCAATCCGTACTCGGCGAAAACCTCCCCGGGAGCTAGCTTGTTGCAGACCAGTTCCAGCTCGGAGCGATCCAGGAAGCGGGCCGCGGTGGCGGCAGTGGCGCGATCGTACTCGGGCGACACTACTGGACGGCCGAGACATGAAGCGCACTTGCCGCAAGGCTCGGGCTCCGGGTCGTCCAGCGCCCGGGCGAGATACGCCATCAGGCACCCGGGATGGTCGATGTAGCGTTGTACTTCCTCCCACTCCATCTCGCGCTGGCCGGTGAGCCGGCCGATGCGTTCGCGGTCCATGGTGTAGGGAACCGGTGTCCGCCGCCACTTCCCGTCGATCCTGACGACGGGGGCCGGGTTCTCGACAGAGAGGAACTTCAGCGCCTGGTCGATTTGGCCGTAGCGTAGGTTAAGCGCCGATTCGAGATCGCGGATGCCGAGCCCGTCGCCCTCTTCGAGAAGCAGCAGTATCTTCCTGACCCAATCTTCATCGGGAAACGCGCTACGACGGAAATACGCGTGGATACGGGCATCTTCTTCCCCTGACAGCACGATCCCGATGGCGCGGTCAATCGCGCGGCCGGCGCGCCCGACTTGCTGGTAGTAGCCGACGATGGAGCCGGGCGCCTGGAAATGCACGACGAATCCGAGGTCGGGCTTGTCGTAGCCCATGCCGAGAGCAGTGGTAGCGACCAGCGCCTTGATGCTGTTCCCGAGCAACCGCTCCTCCAGCTCCTGCCGATCCTCATCGCTCACACCGGCGTGGTACGCCGCGGCGGAAATGCCTCTCTCGTCGAGCCACTTTGCAACCCGTTCGGCATCGCGCGTCGTTAGCGTATAGACGATCCCCGTGCCAGGCAACGCGTCGACATGTCGGGCGAGCCAGGCCAGACGCTCCACCTGGGACGGCATACGAATGTTCTGCAACTCAAGACTCCGGCGGTACAGCCCTCCGCGCTGGATACCGATATTGCCCAGCTGAGTCCTGACATCCGCAATCACGCGGTCGTTGGCGGTCGCCGTCGTGCCCAAAATCGGCACGTTGTCGGGCATGAGACGGAGCACGTTGACGCGGCGCCTGTAGTCGGGCCGGAAGTCGTGCCCCCAGTCGGAAATGCAGTGCGCCTCGTCGACCACGAGCAGACCGATGCGCCCCGCCATGGGCATGAGGACGTTCTCGACGAAGTTCTCATTGGCGAGCCGTTCTGGCGATATCAGCAGCACGTCTACGCGGTCTTCATGCAAATTGCGCTCGATGTCTGGCCACTCGTCTCGATTGGTCGAATTGATGGTGAGCGCCGTGAGACGGAGGCGACGCGCGGCATCGATTTGGTTCCGCATGAGCGCAAGTAGCGGCGAAACGATCAGGGTCGGCCCGCGTCCGCGATCTCTCAGCAAGCGCGCGGCGATGAAATAGACGAAGCTCTTGCCCCATCCCGTCCGCTGCACGACCAGAAGGCGTTCGCGCCGGTTCACCAGCGCGTCGATGGCCTCGAACTGGCCGTCGTGAAACTCGGCAGTTTCGTCATTCAGCGCCCTGCGCAGCAGCGCCAGCGTTTCAGCTTCGCCGGTCAAGACGGTAAGTCTCCATCCAATGGGTCCCCTGCCTCGTCCAGTTGCACGTCCACAGCTTCAAGTGGCGCAACGGATCGTGAGAGAAGGGGTATGGCGGATAGCATATGGCGAGGAAGGCAGCTCTGTATGGGTGTTGGTCGGCGCACGTACTGGACAATAATCAGCTTGGCAACGTGTTAATTCGCCTCAATCTGAAGGAGTCAGGCAGCATTGTTGCACAACAACACTCTTCGCTGGCGACACACTCACCGGAGTTCGGCTGGGCCACTAGATTGATGCCCACATCACAGCCGTCGAGGCCGGTCAGCGCTTGCTTCGGGGTCATGTCAGCCCTGCCGCGAGCATGCCATATCGTGCCATATCCTGCCAAGTGCCCACTCGCCAGAACACGAGATCACGTCGAGCACGGCGGCGCACTGGATGAACTTCGCTGATCGGCGAGATATTTCCCAAATTGGGAAGTTTCCCGGAGATCGGCGCATACCGGCGCTGGCCTTGCGGCTTGAGTTTGGCGACTCGTGGTCCAACCTGCCCCAGCGGCCACAAACCGCTTCGGTTGGGCGTTCTCCTTCTCCATCGCCTTCAGGTCGCGAAGCCGGGATTTCCCCATCCCGCCATACGGTTGCCGCTATTTGTAATACGTCGCTTTGCCGATACCGGCCCACCGGATCGCGGTCTCAGCCGTTCCCCCGGCAGTTCCTCAATCCCCCCCTTGCCCCGGCATCCGCCCGAGCTAAATGTATAGTTGTCTGCCGCTCCCTCACCGGGGCGGTGTTTTGCGTTTTGGAGGGCGCGCTATGCAAGTTTGTACGGTCAATTTGGGAGGTACCTCCCAAATGGGTGTCAATAAATGTCCATAAATGTCCATGAATGTCCATTCCGCCGAAACGGCGAGAATTGGAATTTTTTATGAATTATGATTTTTCAACGACTTACCGGTATGCGTCCGGTGCATGGCTCGCGGCCTCCGGGACCGGTCCCGAAAACGGTCCCGCCCTGCCGCCTATGCCGCGCCGGCGGTCATCCCCGGCGCCCCGCCCATTTGGGCGCGGTGAGGCGGCGCTTGCCGTCGGGGGTCTTGAGAATGCCGGGTTCGTCCATCTCCGTCCGGTCCCAGAGCTTGCACGTCACCGGAACGTGCTTCTGGTCCAGGGCCTCGCAGTAATTGGTGTATTCGCAGACGATCGCCTCCGCGCCGCGGCCGGTCCTCACCTTGAGGAACCAGTCCGGGTCGGCCAGCGCCTGGCGGGCGAAGCCGACGATGTCGGCGTTGCCCCGGGACAGAACGTTTTCGGCCTGCTCGAACCCGTGCATGCCGCCGGTGACGACGACGGGGGTCCGGTGACCCGCGTCATGCACCGCCTTTCGGATGCGGGCGGCGGGCTCGACGTTGCGCCCGAACGGCCCCCGGTCGTCGGAATAGTACTGGGGCATGCATTCGTATCCGCTGGGCCCCGTATAGGGGTAGGCGGCGGCGCCGACGGCGGGCTGCTTGGCGTCCTCGAACCTGCCGCCGCGCGACAGCGACAAGAAGTCCATGCCGGCCCCGGCGAGTTGGGCGCCGATATAGCAGGCGTCGTCCACACTGTTCCCCCCGTCCACGATATCGTCGGAGAGGTAGCGGCAGCCGACGGCGCAATCGCCGCCGACGGCGGCCCGCACCGCCCCGTAGACTTCGAGGGGCAGCCGGACCCGGTTTTCCACCGGGCCGCCGTACCCGTCATCCCGGTCGTTGAGGGCGGACAGGAACGACGCCATGGTGTAGGCGTGGGCATAGTGAAGCTCGACCCCGTCGAAACCGGCCTTCTCGGCCCGGACGGCCGCGGCGGCGAAGATGTCCGGCAGAACCTCCGGCAATTCTCTGATGTGGGGGAGATGGGTGTCGGTAACCCGTTCCCGGTAGCCCATCCGGAGGGCCTCCAGCTCACGCGGCGAGAGGACGGCGTCCAATTCCGCATCTTCCATGGCGGCGAGTTTTTCCCGGATCTGGCCGTCGCTCAGGCCCCCACTCGGGCCGCCGCCGAGCTTCTCGCGGTGCTCGCCGGTGATCTCCAGGAAGCGGGCGAAATACTTGTCCGGGTCCGGCCGCCGCCGGATGGCCAGAAAATCGATCAGCTGGATCAAAAGCCGGGTGTGTCCCCCGCTTCGCTCCCGGACCGTGGCCGCCAGTTCCTCCAGGCCCGGAATGAACCGGTCGTCGCCGATGCGGAGCAGCGGGCCGCTCGGAATGTCGCGCACCCCCGTCGCCTCGACCACGATCGCGCCCGGCCGGCCGTCGGCGAACCGGCCGTACCAGTCGAGCACCTCCGGCGTGACGAACCCCTCGGCGGTCGCACGCCACGGCACCATCGCCGGCACCCATGTCCGCTGCTCCAGTTCCATCGAACCGACGGTGACGGGACTGAACAGCAGGGAGGCCCCGGCCGCTTCCGCGGCCGGCCACTCGCCGGGATCCGGCTCCCATCTAACGCGCTCCGGAGGACGCCACATAATCCGCCTGCAACCTCAAACGTAACTGGAGACCGGAACCATCATGGGCAAACCGGCCCCGAAGGGAAAGACCCATGCCGGTTATTGCACGATGCCCGCGTCTCAGGATACCTGAAATCATTGACATTCGGCCCGCCGGACGGTTCATTCGGTGCCTTTCCAAGGGCGGGGACTCGCACGCATGGCAGACCCGATCATCGGCATCATCATGGGCTCCCGGTCCGATTGGGACACCATGCGCCATGCGGCGGACGTGCTCGAGGCCCTGGAGATTCCCTTCGAGACCAGGATCGTTTCGGCCCACCGGACCCCGGACCGGCTCTACGCCTATGCCAGGGAGGCGAAGGGCCGCGGCCTCAAGGTCATCATCGCGGGCGCCGGCGGGGCGGCGCATCTCCCGGGCATGACCGCGGCCATGACCATCCTGCCGGTGTTCGGCGTTCCGGTGGAAAGCAAGGCCCTGAGCGGCATGGACAGTCTCCTGTCGATCGCCCAGATGCCCGGCGGCGTTCCAGTCGGAACGCTGGCCATCGGGACGGCGGGGGCCAAGAACGCCGGCCTGCTCGCGGCCTCGGTGGTGGCGACGTCCGATGAAGCGGTGGCCGGCCGGCTGGAAGCCTGGCGCGCCGCCCAGACGGACGCCGTCGCCGACAGACCGACGGATTAACGGCACCCATTCCCTGCCATGAGCGACCGCATCGAACCCGGCGGCACCATCGGTATTTTCGGCGGCGGCCAACTCGGCCGGATGCTTGCCGAGGCCGCCCGGGACATGGGCTACCGGACCCATGTCTACTGCCCCGAGGATAATTGCCCCGCTTCCCAGGCGGCGGACCGTCACACCGCTGCGCCCTATGACGACCCGGCGGCGCTCGGGGCGTTCGCCGGAACCATCGACGGGGCGACCTGCGAGTTCGAAAACGTTCCGGCCGCGGCGCTGGAAACGGTGGGCGCTGCCGTTCCCATCCGGCCCGATGCGGAAGCGCTCTCCATCGGTCAGGACCGGGCCAGGGAAAAGGAATTTTTCGAGCGATTGGGCGCCGAGACCGCGCCGTGGCGTCCGGTGCATCGCATCGAGGATTTGAAAAGGGCGGTCGGGGAGATCGGGTTGCCGTCGATCCTCAAGACGTCCCGCCTGGGGTATGACGGCAAGGGGCAGGCGCGGATCGATTCGAGCGGCGGGGCCGCCGCGGCCTGGGAGGCGATCGGCGGCCGCCGCTTGCCGGAAGGCGCGATGCGGCCCTTCGCGATTGTGGAACGTTTCGTCGAGTTCACATGCGAAATCTCGGTGATCGCCGCGCGGGGCCTGGACGGCGACATCAGATGTTTCGAACCGGTCCGGAATGTTCACCGCAACCATATTCTATACACCACCACCGCGCCGGCCGGGGTGCCGGAGGCCGTCGCCCATGCGGCGACCGGGATCGCCGCCCGGGCGGCGGATGCCCTCGACCTGGTCGGGCTCCTGGCGGTCGAAATGTTCGTGACCGGCGACGGCCGGGTGCTGGTCAACGAAATGGCGCCGCGTCCCCACAATTCCGGCCACTGGACCATCGATGCGTGCGAGACCTCCCAGTACCGGCAATTGGTCCGCGCCGTTTGCGGTTTGCCCCTGGGCGACCCCGCCCGGCGCCACGATGCCGTGATGACCAATATCCTGGGCGAGGACATGCACCTGGTCCCCGGATACGAGGCGGACCCCGAAGCCCGCCTGTACATGTACGGCAAGGCCGAGGCGCGTCCCGGACGAAAAATGGGGCACGTGACCCGCCTCACGGCGAAGACCTGATTATTGAGCGGAAACTGCCCTAATCCACGGCTTCCAGCGCCGATTTGAGGATCGCCGCCAACTGGTCGATGTGGTCCTTCCCGGCAATCAGGGGCGGGGAGAGGGCGAGGATATCGCCGGTGTACCGGATCAGCGCGCCGGATTCGAACGCCTCGACGAACACGTCATGGGCCCGCGTCGAGGGCGCGCCGTCGCGAGGCTCCAATTCGATGCCGGCGGCGAGGCCGATATTTCGTATGTCGATGACATGGGGGCAATCGCGGAGGCCGTGCACCGCGTCCTCGAAGTGGGGCGCCAGGTCGGCGGCCCGCTGGAACAGGCCTTCCCGGGCATAGATGTCGAGCACCGCGAGACCGGCGGCGCTGGCCACCGGATGGCCCGAATAGGTATAGCCGTGATAGAGCTCGGTTGCGCCGTCGGGGGCATCCATGAACACCGCGTGCACGTCGTCGTGCGCGATGGCCGCGCCCATGGGGAAGGTCGCATTGGTGAGCCCCTTGGCGATGCACATGAGATCGGGCGTCACGCCGAAGCGCTCCGCCGCGGACCCGGCGCCCAGCCTGCCGAAGGCGGTGATGACCTCGTCCCAAATCAGCAGGATGCCGTGCCGCGCGCTGATTTCCCGCAGCCGTTCCAGATAACCGGCCGGCGGCACCAGCACGCCGGTGGATCCCGCCATCGGCTCGACGATCACCGCGGCGATGGTCTCCGCGCCGTGCAGGTAGACCAGATCCTCCAGCGCGTCGGCGAGGTGGGCGCCCCATTGGGGCTGTCCCCTGGAAAAAGCGTTGTGTTCCAGGGAGTGGGTGTGGGGCAGATGATCGATATCGGACAGCAGGTTCCCGTAGTCCTTGCGGTTGGCCTGCATGCCGCCGACCGAGACGCCGCCGAAGCCCGAGCCGTGAAATCCCCTCGACCGGCCGATCAGCTTGGTCCGGGAGGCCTGGCCGTTCGCCTTGTGATAGGCAAGCGCGATCTTGAGCGCAGTATCGACGGCCTCGGAGCCCGAGTTGGTGAAGAACACATGGTCCAGCCCGTCGGGCATCATCGCCGAAACCCGGTTGGCCAGCTCGAAGGCCCTGGGGTGGGCGACCTGGTATGAGGGGGCGTAGTCGAGCTCCAGCGCCTGCGCGGCGATGGCCTCGGCGATCTCGGGCCGGCCGTGTCCGGCATTGACGCACCAAAGGCCGGAGATGCCGTCCAGGATTTGCCGGCCGTCCGCGGTCCAATAATGGACGCCTTCGCCTTTTACGACCATGCGCGGGTC
>JAJECC010000180.1 GCA_022822205.1 Rhodospirillales bacterium
GCGGCCTCCCGGCGGGCGACATAGGTCGTCGAAGCGATGATCAGCAGCCCGCCGATCAGCGTCCAGATGCTCGGCGTTTCGGCGAAGAAGAAGAAACCCAGAACGGCGGCAAACAACAGCCGGGTGAAATTGACCGGCTCCAGGGCGCTGACGTCCGCCAGCGTGATGGAATGCATGAAGGTGAAATGAGCGCCCGTCAGCAGCGCGCCGACGGCGATGAGACCGGCCACGGCGCCCAGGCTGGGGGTGGTCCACACCGACATCGCCGGCAACAGCGTAACCGGCACCATTAGTCCCATCAGGTAGAGTACGCTCGTCGTACTGGATTCGGTGCGGGTCAGGGACTTGGCGATGACCCGATGGCTGGCGCCGCAGATCACCGCGCCAAGCACCAGCCAGACCCCGAGACCGACCTCCTGGAAACCCGGGCGGACGACAATCAGGGCCCCGCATATTCCGACCGCCAGGGCCGCCCAACGTCTCGGGCCGACCGTTTCGCGGAGGAAAATCATCGCGAAGATGGCCACCACCACCGGCATCAGCAAATTGAGCGCCGCCGCATCCGCCAGCGGCATGAGCGTAAGCGCCCAGAACCAGGCGATAACGCCGACGCCGTTGAAGGTGGCGCGAATAAAATGGGTGACGAATCTCCGCGTCTTGAAGACGGCCACGCCCCGTTTCAAGCCTACCGGCAGGAATATCAGAAAGCCGAACAGGGTCGCCATGAAGGTGATCTGAAAGGAGTCGAGTTCATCCGAGACGTTCCGGACAATGACCCACAGGCAGGCAAGCATGAACGCGGAGGACGCCGCCCAGAAAACCGCCATGGCGCCCGACGTCGATACCAAGCCCGCCGCGACGGCCTCCCCCAGAGTAGGCTTTTGGTTCATGGCGCCAGCCTACGGCCGGGCGGCGGCTTGGCAAGCATTTGGTCTGGCCCGCATTTCTCACCAGGGTCATGGTCTGCGCCATGGCGGTGCGGGGTCTCGTTAAATCGGCGTGCGGCCTGTACGATATCCCCTGGGCGGGAAAATCGGAGCCAAAATATGCGAATTGCATCCTTCACGGTGGATGGCCGGGAGAGCTACGGGATTGTTTCCGGCGACGGGATCATCGATGCCGAACGTCATTTGGGCGGCGAATACCGCTCCGTGGCCGCGCTTTTGGAAGCGGTGGCCCTGGACCGGCTGTTCGAGATCGAAGCCGCCGCCCCGGATTACACGCTGGACGATGTGCAACTCCTGCCGCCCGTCACGGGCCGCAATCCGGTCCTCTGCGTCGGCCGCAACTACCCGGAAGTCGGTGAGCAGGCGGGCTATGAGGCCGCGCCCTATCCGTCCATCTTTCAGCGCCGAAACGCCGCCCAGGTCGGACACGGGGCGCCGATCGTCAAGCCCCGGGAGTCCGACCGGTTCGACTGCGAGGCCGAGCTCGCGGTGGTCATCGGGCGGGGCGGGCGGCGGATTCCGGAGGACCGGGCCCTCGAATTCATCGCCGGCTACACGATCCTCAACGAGGCTTCGGTGGTTGACTGGATGAACCACACCAGCCGCAACGTCACGCCGGGCAAGAATTTCGACGGATCCGGCGCCTTGGGTCCCTGGATGGTGACCGCGGACGAGATCGCCGATCCGCAGGACCTGACGATCGTCCACAGGCTCAACGACGAGGAAATCCAGCACGGTTCGACCGGTGAGATGATCTATCCCGTGGCCAGGGTCATCGCCTATCTCTCGACCTTCACCCAGCTCATCCCGGGTGATGTCATCGCCACCGGCACCCCGGGCGGTATCCACGCGCGCCGCCAGTCCCGGACTTTTCTCAAGGCCGGTGACGTGGTGGAGATGGAAATCGGCGGCATCGGCCGGCTGCGCAACGAAGTGGTGGAAGGCTAGGGGCGATCCCGGGATTTCCGGAACACCGTTCCGTAATGATAGGGCGGCAATTCGATCACGTCTTCCTGGGTGAAACCGGCGGGCGCGACCAATCCTTCCAGCGCGACCGGGCTCAGCCGCAGGCCGGTCGCCGGTCCGCGGGGTTTCTCGAGTACCGGCGTTTCCTCGCGGGGCCGGGCATGCCAGTTGACGATAATGAACCGGCCGTCGGGCACCAGCGCGCGGGCGACGGCCCCGCTTAGTTCGGTGGGCTCGGGCACCCCATGGAAGGTGTTGGCCATCAGCACCACGTCTACCGGTTCCGGCATCAGGACGTCGATTTCCCGGGCGTCTCCCAGCAGCCAGGTGATGCGCTCGCGGATTCCGCGCGATTGGGCGGCGGCCAATTGATTCGGATCCAGGTCGACCGCGAAGGTTTCGGCACCGGTGAGTTCTGCGAGGGCGCTGGTGAAATAGCCGTCTCCGCAGCACAAATCCGCGACGACATCCCCTTCCTTGATGCCCAGTTTTCGCAGCACGTCCCGTGGGCTCGGCCACAATGCCCGCCACCAATCCGGGTCGGGCATCCCCGTAGCGGGAAAAAACTGGTCACGGCTTGGCAAGGGGGTTCAGCCTCCATAGAGTGGCGGCGCCGATCCGGCACAGCCTAATTCGCGAGCATTTCGGTTTCGTGTCGCAGACATTCACCATATCCCGGGCCGTATTCGCCGGCGCCGCGGCGACCGCGGTCATCGTGGCTTTTCTGCCCGCACCCGCGGGCGCTCAAGACGGCATCATGCCTGCCGCCGCCATTATCATACTGGCTATCGGATTGTGGTCGACCTCGGTCGTTCCTCCCTATGTGGGCGCGCTGGTGTTTCTGTTTGCCGCCATGGTCGCCGGGATCGCGCCTGCCGATGTCGTGTTTTCGGGATTTCATGCCGGCGCCATGTGGTTGGTCTTCGGCGGCCTCGTCATCGGACTGGCGGTGCGTCAAGTCGGGGTCGACAAGCGCCTGGTCAATGCCATTCTGACCCGCTTTCCGCCCCACTATCTGGCGCTGCTCTACGGCGTGGCGCTCGGTGCCGGGTCGCTGGCCTTCGTCATTCCCTCCGCTTCCGGCCGGGTCGCCCTGCTGACGCCGATCATGATGGCGCTTGCCGAACGATTGGGATTTCCGGCGGACAGCAAGGGCCGGACCGGTCTTGTGCTGATGGGCGCCATGGGGACCATGACCCCGGCGTTCGGGGTTCTGCCCGCCAACGTGCCCAACATGACCTTCTACGGTGCGATCGAGAGTATCTATCGGATTCAGATTCCCTACGGCGAGTACCTGGTCACCAACTTTCCGGTGCTCGGCATCGGCGGGATCATCCTCTATCCCCTGGTGATCTTTGCCCTGTTCCGCGAACAGCCGAAGCCGGCGGAAATCGAAGAGACCGGCGGGGCATGGTCCGCGCCGGAGCGCCGCTTGACGGTCATTCTTCTGCTCGCGCTCGCCTTGTGGATCACCGATACGGTCCACGGCGTAGCACCGGCGTGGGTGGCATTGGGTGCCGCCCTGGTTTGTCTGCTGCCCGGGGTCGGCATGATCCCCGGGAAGGCGCTCGGCGAAATCAACTACACGCCCCTGTTCTTCCTCGCCGGTGTCATTGGGCTGGGCGCGGTCGCGACCCATGCCGGCATCGGCGACGCGGCGGCCAGACAAATCCTGCCGGTGCTCGATCTCTCTCCGGAGACCCCGGTCCGCAATTTCGCGTCAATGATCGGCTTGGGCTGGGTGGTGGCCATATTCACCACCATGCCGGCGGCGCCCTCGGTTCTGGTGCCGATGGCGGATGCGCTCGCCGAGGCGTCCGGCTGGTCGCGGAACGGCGTACTGATGACCCAGGTGGCCACCTGGATGATCTTTCCGTTTCCCTATCAGGCGCCGCCGGTGGTGGTCGCCATGGTGCTCGGCGATCTCCGGATCGCACCGATCATCAAGATGCTGGTCACCTACATGATCGTCGGTGTGATCCTGCTGCTGCCGCTTCATTACCTATGGGGCCGCTGGCTCGGGGTGTTTTCGTAGGCCGCAGGCCGGACGCGCCGACCCGCACCCGCACCGGTCGCCCAGCTTGATCGGGAAACCGTCCATGCACTAACATTTGAAGCGGATGGGCCGCCGGGCGCGGGCCGCGGGAGAGTACCGAACATGCTGGATAGCTTGCGGAACGAGAAGCGGCCTCCGTACGCCCGCGCGCTCTTTTGGGCGGACCTGAAAGCCGGCGTCATCCTCGTGGCATCCTACGTGCCGACGGCCATGGCGCTCGGCGTCATCTCCGGCATGGGGCCCCTTGCCGGGCTGTGGTGCGGCGTCATCGTGGGGATCATCGCGGCGGTGTGCGGCGGCACGCGAGCGCTGGTGAGCGGACCCAGCGCGGTGCTCGCTGTCGTCACCGCGACGCTGCTCATGGGCAATGAGATGACGCTGCCGGAACTGGCGGTCGTCATCGTCATGGCCGGCGCCATCCAGATGGCGCTCGGACTCGCCGGAGTCGGCCGCTACGTCTCCTACATGCCGCACATCGTACTCACCGGGTTCATGTCCGGAATCGGCGTGCTGCTCCTCTGGACGCAGGTCGAGAAGCTGATTCACTTCGGCGCGAGCGACGTCGCGCTCGCAGCATTTTGCCTGGCCCTGATCTTCCTGTGGCCGGCCCGTATCGGCAAATTCATCCCCGCGCCGCTTGCCGCGGTCGGGATCGGATGGTTGGGCGCGCTCTTTATACCCGGCATCCACGAATTGGGCCCCGTGCCGGTCGGACTGCCGATCCCGGTGCTTGAACTGCCGTCGCTCGACTTCCTGCAGAAAGCCGTCGGACCGGCGGTGCTGATCGCCCTGATCAGTTCCGTCTACACCCTGATGTGGTCGCTGATCGCCGATACCTTCACCGGCTCCCGGCACAATCCGAACCGGGAGCTGTTCGGCGTCGGCCT
>JAJECC010000071.1 GCA_022822205.1 Rhodospirillales bacterium
CTTCGTCTCTTCGGGGACGTAGCCGGCGTCCATCCAGCATCCCTGGTTCACGATCAGGCCGATGAAGCTATCGACCGTTTCGTTGTACTCCGGCCAGGGAAAGGCGGTCCTCATATCCCATCGCACGATCGGCGGCGGCGCACCCTCTCCGTAGAGCTTCGGCAGAAACTCAAGCAGCGCCTGGATATCCGACGCCGAAGGCTCGCGTTCCGTCGTCATACCGTCCTCCAGGGGCCGATATCGGTCCGGCGCCGGCGCGCACAAGCCAATGGTAATCTGCCTGGGCAAGGGGGCCAAATGCTTAGGAGAAATCGCGTCATCGGCGCGGTGTTTTGCGTTCGGGGGACGATCAGCTCACAGTGAATTGTCCCATCATGCCCCGGTCTTCGTGTTCGAGGATATGGCAGTGATACATGTATGGATGTTGATCTGTCGCCGGGTGATCGAAGCGCACGACGAACTCGGACCAATCGTCGTCGTCCAGCACGACCATGTCTTTCCAGCCCCGTTGATCGGGGGGCGCGGCCGCGCCCTCCATTTGTTCGATCAGGAAGGAACATCCGTGAACGTGAAACGGGTGCGCGCCCAAATTGGAGCGGACGCGCCATCGCTCCCACCGGCCCCGCTTAACCCGTTCGTTGATGACGTTCATGTCCATCACCGCCCCGTTGATCATCATATCCATGGCCGCGTGGCCCGTGTGCGCGTCCTGTCCGCCACTATCGTCACCATCTTCCATGGTGAGCATGAAGTCGCGGGTGCGCGCGATTTCGTTTTCGTTGGGCCGGTCGATGGTTGCCAGCATCGCGGGCAGCGGCGCCGTATGCGCCTTCAAGCCGCGATCGGCAATGAGCGTCAACGATGGCCGCGGCGGAGGGGCGCCGGAAATGTCGAGCAGCTTCGTCAGATTGTTGACGATGCCTTCCTCGGCCTCGTCGACCTCGTCTTCGAACAGCGTCAGCAGTCCGGCGGGCCGGCCGTCCGAGAGATCGACGACCACCTCGCACCGTTCGCCGGGCGCCATTTCCATCGCCGTCACCGGCACCGGGGATTCCAGCAACCCGCCGTCGGTGGCGATTTTGTGGAAGGTGCGGTTGTCGGCGAACCCCACGATGTAGAAACGCGCATTGGCGCCGTTGAGGAGCCGCAACCTGACTTTGCCGGCGGGAACCTTGGCCACCGGCCCGACGGCGCCGTTGATGACCACCGTTTCACCGAACCAGCCGTCTTCGCCCGCATCGGTCAGCGAATATACCAGACGGCCCCGGGCGTCGAACGTCCGGTCCTGAATAATGATCGGCAGGTCGTCGACGCCGTAACGGCGCGGAAGCTCCAGCGAATCGGCGTTCCCATCATCGATGATGATCATGCCGGCCAAACCGCGATAGACCTGTTGCCCGGTCTTGCCGTGGGTATGGGAGTGATACCAACAGGTGGCGGCCGGCTGCGCGATGGATAGCGTCGGCTGCCACCTTTCGCCCGGCGCCATCTCCAGCTGCGGACCACCGTCGACCTCTCCCGGAACGTGCAGGCCGTGGCCGTGGATGGCGACGCCCTCGCTCAGTGTATTTTCATAGCGCAGATTGAGTTCGCTGTTTCGCCGGGTGCGGATCGTCGGTCCCAAATAGTCCTGGTTGATCCCCAGGGTCGGCGTCCTGACGCCGGGCCTGAAAGACCATGTGCCGGTGCGAATTCGCAGTTCGACCGGCTCGCCGCTGGTTCCATCGATTATCGAGGGGATCGGCAAGGCGGCGGGCGTGGATTGAGACCAGGCAGGCCGGATTAGGCCGGCGCCGAGCGATGCAACGCCGCCGGCGACAAACTGCCGCCGGGAAAGGGCAATAGACATATGACTCCTCATGCAAACGGTGGCCATCGTAAGGAATAGGAATGATTGGATCGGCTTCAACAGTCCATCGGACGGATGCCGGATTTGCCGTCAATTTTATCCGGCATATGGTCAATATGGGCGATTTGATTAAGTATTCATCCCCTGACAAATAGTGCGGCCAAGGATTCAAACCATGTTCGACGCCATAGGGCAGTTTCCGTCCCGGCAATCCGTCTTCGCGGGTTTCGTGCTGATCGTTTTCGGCGTGAGCGCCGTCGAGATTATGACCGAGTTCGCAATTGGAGAAACGCTGGCTTCGATGGGCGACGATTTATTCCGGTTTATCCTCAGCGCGATCATTTTGGCCGTATTCGTTTACGACCATCGCGTCCAGCAGCGCGCGCTTCGGGACTTGAGCGGGCAGTTGAGCAAGGCGCGCGGACAGCTTGCCCGGCTCGACACCAACTCACAGGAGATCGCCAATCAGTACCGGGCCGTGATGCAAAAGCAATTTGACGCCTGGAAGTTGACGGCGAGCGAGCAGGACGTGGTCATTGGGATGTTGAAGGGGCTGTCGTTTCGAGAGATTGCCGAACTCAGGGAGACACGGGAGAAGACGGTGCGCCAACAAGCGTCCGCCGTTTACCGAAAAGCCGGGGTCGGCAGCCGCAACGAACTGGCCGCTTGGTTTTTTGAAGATATGCTCGAGCCGCCGCCGGTTGGCGAGAACAGGGAGGAATAGATATTCATTCCAATTGGCAGGTCTAATCTGTCACCGTTGAACTTGACCCGCGCTCTTCCCGTACTACCTCTATAGCTCACCGCCATACGGACACTACTGATATTTCCGTGGGGCGGTGATTTACGTTTGGGGTGGAGCCATGCAATTTTGTACGTGCCAAATGGAGGGTACCTCCCAAAAGGGTGTCAATAAATGTCCATGAATGTCCATGAATGTCCATTCCCGCGAAACGTCCCGAATTGGAAAAAATTGGAAATCATGTTATTTCAACAACTTAGCGCTATGCGTTTGATGCATGGCTCGACCCCCGAAAACGGCCGGAAAAAGACGGAAAAGCGAAACCATGAGCGATAGGAAACTGCACCTCGGCGCCTTCATGCGGCCGGTCACCATCCACACCGGGGCGTGGCGCTATCCGGGCGCCCGGGCCGACGCCAATTTCAATTTCGAGGTCATCTGCGCCATGGCGCGGAAGCTGGAGGAGGGGAAGTTCGACGCCTTCTTCATGGCCGATCACCTGGCGGTGCTCAACATGCCCATGGAGGCGCTCAAGCGGAGCGGCACGGTCACGTCCTTCGAGCCCATGACCCTGCTTCCGGCCCTCGCCATGGTGACCGAGCATCTGGGCCTTGTGGCCACCGGCTCCACCACCTACGACGAGCCGTTTCACGTCGCGCGGCGGTTCTCGTCGCTGGATCACATCTCCGGCGGGCGGGCCGGGTGGAACGTGGTGACCACCGCCAACCCGGACGCGTCGAGGAATTTCGGCCGCGAGGACCACATGGCGCACGCCGAGCGCTACAAGCGGGCGCGGGAGTTCTACGACGTGGTTACCGGGCTGTGGGATTCGTGGGCCGACGATGCGTTCCTCCGCGACCAGGAAAGCGGCATCTTCTTCGATCCGGACAAGCTCCATGTGCTCGACCACCGTGGGGATTACCTCTCGGTCCGGGGGCCCCTGAACATCGGCCGCCCGGTGCAGGGCTGGCCGGTGATCGTCCAGGCGGGCTCCTCCGACGACGGGCGGCAGCTGGCGGCGGAGACCGCCGAGGCGGTGTTCACCTCCCACACGGACCTCGCGGCGGGGCAATCGTTCTACGCCGACATCAAGGGGCGGATGGCCGGGGCCGGGCGCGACCCGGACGGCATCCGCATCCTGCCCGCCTGCCTGGTGATCCTCGGCGACGACCTGGAGGAGGCCAGGGCCAAGCGGGCCAGGCTCGACAGCCTGGTCCACGCCGAGAGCGCCATCGCCTCGCTCTCCATCGCCATCGGCACCGACGCCTCCAGGTTCGATCCCGACGCGCCGCTGCCCTCCGATATCCCCGAAAGCAACGCCAGCAAGTCGGGCCGCGAGCGGGCGCTGCGCATGACCGAGGCCGAAGGGCTCACGGTCCGCCAGCTGGCCCAGCGCCTGGGCGGATTCTCCGGGCTCTGCCTGATGGGCTCGCCCGAAACGGTCGCCGACCAGATGGAGGAATGGCTGGAAACCGAAGGCAGCGACGGGTTCACCATCATGTTCCCCTACGTGCCGGGGGGCGTCGATGAATTCGTCGACCGGCTGGTCCCCGTTCTCCAGGACCGGGGACTGTTCCGGACCGAGTACGAGGGTTCCACCTTGCGGGAAAATCTCGGCCTCCCCCGGCCCGAGAACAGATTTTTTGCCTAGATCGCCGGAGGAAAGATCAACGTTTTCCGATTGTCAAAATACCGTCACCGGCATGAAACATTTCCGGGCTAGGAGTCGCTCCATCGAAACCGATGCAGCGCCGCCGGCACCCTATCGGCGGGATGGGAGTTAAAGATGCCTGACCACACGATAATTGAATCTGACAAAAGAGAGTTCGACCCGGCCGAGGACGATTTCGACGAGTTCTATTTCCCGCGCCCCGAAGAGACCGACTTCGGCGCCATCGCTGAGCAGGCGGTTTCCAGGAGGGGTTTCATGCAGGGCACGGCCGCCGCCGGCGCCGCAGCCTTCGTCATGGCGACCACGGCGATGACGCCGCTGAGCGCGCTCGCCAACGAAAATCGCTTCGGCTTCAAGCCGATACCCGCCAACACACTGGATACGGTGACGGTTCCCAACGGCTATAACTGGCATGTGGTTGCCGCGTGGGGTGACCCGCTGTGGTCAAAGGGCGCCGAGTTCGACGATGCGACCAAGGGAACCGGCGAGAGCCAGGAGACGGCTTTCGGCGACAACACCGACGGCATGGCGCTGTTCGTCGATGGCGGACGCTCCATCCTCGCGGTCAACAACGAGTATGTGAACAACAAGATCTTCTATGCTTCCGGCAAAAGCGCCGGGCCCGACGACGTCCGCAAGTCGAAGGCCGCACACGGCGTGACGGTCATGGAGATTACCGAGGCCGACGGCACGTGGAGCATCGTCAAGGACTCCAAATACAACCGCAAGATCACCGCCGATACGCCGATGGAGATCACCGGTCCGGCCCGCGGGCACGAGCTGATGAAGACCAAGGCCGACCCGTCGGGCACCACGGCCAACGGCACCTGGAACAATTGCGGCAACGGCCGCACGCCGTGGGGCACCTACCTGACCTGCGAGGAGAACTTCAATGGCTACTTCTCCTCCAGCGATGCCAACTACCAGCGCTCCGACGAACTCAAGCGCTACGGCGTCAACCTCGAGGACCGGGGCTATGACTGGGCCTCCGTCGATGAGCGGTTCGATATCTCCAAACACCCGAACGAGCCCAACCGCTTCGGCTACATCGTCGAGATCGATCCCATGGACCCGACCTCGACGCCGAAGAAGCGGACGGCGCTCGGCCGCTTCAAGCACGAGAACGCCGAAGTGGCGCTGGCCGCCAACGGCCGGGTGGTGGTTTATCTCGGCGACGACGAGCGGGGCGAGTATCTCTACAAATTCGTCTCCGAGGGCCGCTACGTCGAGGGCGGCGACAACGATGACCTCCTGGAGACCGGCAAGCTCTATGCGGCCAAATTCAACAATAGCGGCGCCGGCCAATGGCTCGAGCTGAACCCCGAAACCACGGGGCTGAAGAGCCAAGCCGAGATCGCCATCCATACCCGCCAGGCGGCGTCCGCGGTCAAGGCGACGACCATGGACCGGCCGGAATGGGTGGCCGCCAACCCGCGCAAGGCCGAGGCCTATTGCTGCCTGACCAACAACAAGAACCGGGGCAGGAAGCCCAACGCCGGCGGCGACGCGACCCCGGTCGGCGGCCCCAATCCGCGGGCGGCCAACAATTACGGCCAGATCGTGCGCTGGGTGCCCGACGGCGGCGATCACCTGTCGGACACGTTCGCCTGGGACCTCTACGTGGTCGCCGGCAACCCGGCGGTTCACTCGGACGCCAATGCGGGCTCGAAGAACGTCAACAAGGACAACATGTTCAACTCGCCCGACGGCTTGGCCTTCGACGCCAACGGCATGCTGTGGATCCAGACCGACGGCAACTACTCCAACGCCAAGGGCTTCGCCGGCATGGGCAACAATCAGATGCTCGTCGGCGATCCGGCCACCGGGGAAATCCATCGCTTCATGGTCGGCCCCAAGCAGTGCGAGATCACCGGCATCACCTGGAGCGGCGACCGCAAGACGCTGTTCGTCGGGGTTCAGCATCCCGGGGAGCGCGGACTGGGCAACAGCCACTTCCCCGGCGGCGGCGATACCACGCCCCGCTCGGCCATCGTCGCCGTCTCCAGGGACGACGGCGGCCTCATCGGGTAATCCCGATGGGAGGCGGGGACGGCGCGGCGCAAAATCCCTCCCTCTCAGAGAGGGAGAGGGAGGAGCGGCGTCTCGACGCTTAGCGGAAATCGAACACGGGATAGGCGTCCCCCGACAGCACCGCGCCGGGGGTTTGCGGCGAGGGCCCTTCGCCGACCGCCTCGCGCAAAACCGGCTGGGTCTCGGGGCGGGGATCGAACGTCGCCTCGCCGCCGATCCACCGGATGGCGAGCCCGCGGCGGCGGATGTCGGCGGCGTTCTCCGGCGCGCCGTGCACCCCCATGACGTGGTGGGCGACCAGATCGCCCGGCTCCAGGTCCCAGCTCCGGATGTCGTAATCCTCCCGGTGGCCGTCGATGTCGGGCAGCTTCTCGATCCCGTCATGGCCCGAAAACCGGTCGTCGAAGTTGAACGATTCGGGCACGTAGTACTTGCCCCACCTGTGGGAGCCGGCGACGTATTCGACCGCGCCGGACCTGATGGTCACGGGATCGAGCGCGATCCACGTCGAGCAGATATTGTCGGCCCCGTCGCCGGCGAGCGGGTAGTAGAGCCGGTCCTGGTGCCAGGGCGTCTTGTTGGCGCCGCCCGGCTCCTTGGTCAGCAGGAAGTCGTAGAACAATTGCACCCGGCCCGTCCCCATGAGCCGGGCCGCCACCGCGGCGATTGGGGATTCGAAGATGAACTCCCTGAACTCGCCGCGCCGCCGCCACAAATACTGGCCGCCGTAAAACTCCCCGCCATCGGTGGTCAGGTCGGTGTCGTAGGGCCCCGGGTTCCGCTGCGCCCAGTCGGCGGCGGGCCGCAGTTTCTCAACCCAGTCCATGGAGATGGCGCCGCGCACGCAGGCGACGCCGGCTTCGTCATATTCGGCGACATCGGCATCCGAGATGGGCAGGTCGCCGGGTTTGAACGCGCCGTCCAAGGTTAGGCCTTCTCCACCTGGCAGAGGGACGACTTGAAGCTCGGATAGCCCGAGACGGGATCGAGATTGTCGTCCGGATAGAGCGAGTTGATGTTGGCCTCGCGCCAGCCGTGGGGCGCGTGGACCACGCCGTCCAGGATGATGTCGGTCACCCAGGCCTTCATCCCGATCGCGTTGACCGGCGACGAGATCACCACGTCGTCGCCGTCCGAGATGCCCCGCGCCGCCGCATCCTTGGGGTTCATCTGAATCCGCGGATGGGGCTCGCGCTTGCGCAGGGTCTCCAGGTTGCGGCCCTGGGAATGGGTGAAGTTGTTGCTTCGCCCGCCCGACGTCAGCACCAGGGGATAGTCCTTCGCCACCTCGGGCGCGCTCACCGGCGACCACTTGGGCTCGCGGTAGACGGGCAGGGCGTCCTGGCCGATCCCGGCGAGCTCGGTCGAGGAGAACTCCACCTTGCCGGTCGGGGTCTTGAAGCCGACGTCCTCGTATTCCCGCTCCCGGCGTTCGTCCAGCTGTTCGTTCATGCTCTTGCCGTTCTTGGGCAGGTCGTCGAAGCCCATGGTGAGCGGCGTCATCCGTTCGGCGTAGCTGGCGTGAATGTCGCCGCCCCAGAACTGATCGCCGTGGCCCAGGGCGGCCGCGAGATCGAACAGCATCTCCGTATCGCCGTGGGCCGCGCCCCGCGGGCTGACCGCCGCCGGGCGGTACTGCACCCGGCCGCCCAGCGTGGTCACCAGGTCCTGGCGCTCCAGGTGGGTGGCCGTGGGCAGGAACACCGAGGCCGCGTCGACCGTCGGCGTATCGAAGAAGTCGGCGACCAGGAACACGTCCAGGGTCCTGAGCGCCTTCTCGAGCCGGTTGGAGTTGGGCCACATCATCAGGTTGGTGCCCATGGCGACCACGCCCTTGATCTTGCCCTGCTCGATGCTCTCGGCCAGCAGCATCGCCTGGCCTTCGTTGTAGTGATCGACGAAGAGCGGGAACCGCTCATGGCCCATCCGCTTGCCGGGCGCGTTCTCGACGCCGCCGCCGGCGGCGACGCCTTTCTGCTTCAGGCGTTCCGGCCACGGCCGGTTGCCGCCCTTGACGTCGAGGTTGCCGGTGAGCGCCGACAGCAGCATCACCGCCCGGTGGGTCTGCAGGCCGTTGGTGTGCTGGACCAGCGCCTCCTGGGAAATGGTGATCTGCGCCGGCTTGGACGTCGCGTAGAGCCTGGCCGCGGCGGCGATCTTCTCCGCCGGGACCCGGGTGATTTCCTCGACCCGCTCGGGCGTGAAGTCCTTTACGTATTCCCGGTACTCGTCGAAGCCGTGGGCGTGCCGGTCGAGGAAGTCCCGGTCCTCCAATCCCTCGTTCAGGATCACGTGCGCCCAGCCGAGGGCCAGCGCGCCGTCCGTGCCGGGGCGCGGCTGGAGATGAATCTCGGCCGCCTCGGCGATGGAGGTGCGGCGGGGATCGACGACGATCACCGGCACCTTGCCGGCCTCGGCGAGCAGGTAATGCCGGCTGTAGGGGATCAGGCTGTCCTTGGGGTTGTTGGACCACACCACCCGGCACCTGGCCTCTTCGTGGCGCATGCGGCCGGCCTGGAAGAAGTGGTTGTAGTCCTCGCCGAAGGTGAGTTCGGAGGCGACGAACGTGGCCCCGAAGCAGCAGCTGCTCTCGGTGATGTAGTGGGGGGAGCCGAAGGCGTTGGCGATGCGCCGCATGTAGGGCCGGGATTCCTTGGTGTAGCCGACCACGAAGGCGACCTTGTCGGCGCCGTCGTTCCTGCGGATGGCGTCGAGCCGCCCGGCCGCGTCGGCGATGGCGTCGTCCCAGTTGACCATCCGCCAGTCGTCCTCGGCGCGGTCCCGGATCATGGCGTGGACCAGCCGCTTATCGCTTTCCCGCTGCTCCAGCATGGCGGTCGCCCGGACGCATTCGGGGTGCGAGATATCGAGGATCTCGTCCCCCTGGCTCACCACCGTGATCGGACAGTTGGTGGTGCACATGTAGCAGGTGGAGTAGGTGGTCTTGGTCTCGTTCAGACCCTCGGCCGCGGGCCGTGCGACGACATCATCCATGGTCTTCAATCCCCCCGGAAACCCGGTCGCTCGAATGTGGAGTCAACAGTGCCGAATTACGGCGTCTGACTGTGAAGCCCGAGTTGACCATATCGTTGCAAATGCATCAAGTTCGGCGCGTTTGTCGGAATAGATATTTCTCTCGCCTCTCTCTGGCCTCGAAACGCCGAACAGGCGCTCAGGGCGCCCGTTCAACAGAAAAAATTTTATTGCGCAAACGATGGGCGGTCCCCGCCTACATTGCGCTGAACACCCGCGGCGTCGCATCGTGCGGGCTCGCGCGTAAGGGGAATCATGCTCCGCGCGTGACCGCGCGGGTGTTGGCAGGAATGTCGAAGTGCCGAAATCCCAATATCTCCTTCCTTCGGCAAAATCCTCTTCCGGCTAAACTGCCGAAGCCGTACCGGCCTCGGAGGATTGCGCCGCGGCGGCGAGGGCCCGGTCCAGCGTCGCCAACGGCAGGCGCAGGCGCAGGGCGAGTTCAAGATAGACGGCATCGTAGACGGACAGGCCGTACTCATCGGCGAGAGCGAGCGCGTCCCCCCAAACGCGGGATGTCGATACCGGGTCGATCTCAATGGGCAACGCTTCCAGACTGGCGCAGATGCCGGGCCATTCGTCCGCGCGCAGCCGGCCCCGTTTGGTGGCGGCCAACAATACGCTGCCGACCTCGACCGGCCAGAGGGAGGGCACGAACGCGCGCCCGCCGACGAGGGAATCCCGCAAGCGATCCGTCTCCTCGGAAGCCTCGTCGGGAAACACCCATGCCATGGTTACCGAGCAATCGAGGACGAAGGCCATCAGCGCCTGCGCGCCTCCTCGACCATGCGGCGCACCGACAGCCCGCCCAGGCTGTGGGTTCGTTGGAACGCCTTCAGTTCGTCGATAGCGGACCGCACCACGGCGTCGTCGCGCGGGCGGAACGGCACCAACTCCGCGACCGGGCGGTTGTGCCTGGTAATGACGAAGCGCTCCCCCGCCTCCACGCGCTGGAGCAGTTTGGGCAGATGGGTCTTGGCTTCGAATGCGCCGATCTCGGACACGGCGTATGCCTCTCAGGTTAATCCCTCAAATTAAACCAGTCTTAGACTGGTCTAAACATCATGCGGTGTCAAGCGGAAGAGAATTCGGCGGAAGCGCGCCGCCACCGGGAAGCGCGGTCGAAATCCGGTCCCCCTACATCCCGCTGAACACCCCGAGCGTCGCGGCCCGCTGCGCGCATGTGGTCGGACGGCAGGCGGGGCGACGTGACATGGAGGCGATCCGGGCTCCGCCCGACGCCGGAGCCAACCGGATCGATGCCGGGCCTTATCGGCTGGCCCTCGCCTTGTCCGGGTCTTCCCACCAGGTTTCGACCAGAATCCCGTAGAGGGGCGTGACGCCGGGCCGGCCGAACCTGTCCCAATAGGCGACCCTGTCGCCCTCCAGATGATAGAGGGGAATGAAGTAGTGTCCCCATAGCAGCACCCTGTCCATGGCGCGGACGATGTCGACGAATTCATCTCGGTCGCGCGCCTCGGTCATGAGGCCGATCAGCCTGTCGACGGCCGGGTTCCGTATCCCGGGATAGTTGCGCGTCCCCTCCTGCCCGGCCGCCTGGGCGCCCCAGTAGAACGCCTGCTCGTTCCCCGGGGACAGGGACATGCCCCAGCGGTAGACGATCATGTCGAAGTCGTAGTCGGTCAGCCTGTATTGATACTGCGACGTGTCGACGGTGCGGACCCGCGCCTCGACGCCCAGGCGCTTGAGGCCGCGGGCGAAGGTGAGGGCGATCTTCTCGTGCGCCGGATTCACCAGCAGGATCTCGAACGCCATGGGCAATCCGTCCTTGGCCCGGCGCAGCGATCCGTCCCGCACTTCCCAACCCGCCTCGGCCAGCAAACGCTTTGCCGCCCGGAGGTTCGCCCGGGCGCCGCCGCCGGCCCCCGGCGGCCGGTACGGCGCTTCGAACACCTCGCGGGGCAGTTCCCGCCGGAAAGGCTCCAGAAGGCCGCGTTCACGGGCCTGGGGCACGCCGCCGGAGCCGAGTTCCGAGTTGTCGAAGATGCTGCCCGTGCGTTTGTAGGCGCCGTGCAGCAGCGTCTTGTTGATCCAGGCGAAGTCGAACGCATGCGCGAGCGCGTACCGGACCCGGCGGTCGGCGAACATCTCCCGCCGCGTGTTGAAAACCAGGGCGGACAGGCCCGAGGGCCGGCCGTGCGGCAGCCGTTCCAGCTTCACCCGGCCGTCCGCGACCGCCGGAAAGTCGTACGCGGTCGCCCAACGCTTGCCGGAAATCTCCAGCCGAAGGTCGTACTCGCCGGCTTTGAAGGCCTCCATCATCACGTTGCCGTCGCGGTAGTAGTCGTAGCGGACGCGGTCGAAGTTGTGCTGCCCCCGGTTGATGGGCAGGTTCCGCCCCCAATAGTCGGGGTCGCGGCGATAGGTGATGCCGCGGCCCGGGTCCACGCTTTCGACGCGATAGGGGCCGGAGCCGACCGGCGGAACGAGGGTCGTCCGCTCGAACTCCACCGATTCGTAGTAGGACTTGGACAGGATCGGCATCAATCCCATGATCAGGGGCAGTTCGCGGTCCGGCGACGCGGCGTCGAAGACGAACCGGATCGAGCGCGCGCCGGGCCGCTCGATGCGCCGGACCTGCCGGTAATACAGCCGGTGATTGGGCCGGCCGCGGTCCTTGAGGGTCTCCCAGGAGAAGACGACATCGTCCACGGTGACCGGCCGGCCGTCATGAAAGCGCGCTTCCGGCCTCAACACGAACGTGACGGACGAACGGTCGTCCGGCACCTCGATGGACTCGGCGATCAGGCCGTAGAGCGAGAACGGCTCGTCCCACGTCCGCTTCAGAAGGCTCTCGAAGACCAGGTGGCGTCCGCGCGCCGGCACGCCCTTGATGATGAAGGGGTTGAGGCTGTCGAAGGTCCCGGTCACCGCGCGCCGAAGCTCGCCGCCCTTCGGCGCGTCGGGATTCACGTAGTCGAGATGGCGGAACCCGGATTCGTATTTGGGTTTCCCATGCATGGCGATGCCGTGGCTCTCAGCCGCCGCGGGATGCGCGCCGCCCGCGGCCAGAACCGCGACGAGCCAGACGAGCGCCGGCGCCGGCCGCCTCGGCGGACAATCAAAATTAAGCCAATTGCTGACTGGTCTAAACAACGTGCGGTGCCAAGCGGCCGAAATCCGATCCAGCCCCCTACATGCCGCTGAACACCCGGAGCGTCGCCGCCCGCGAAGCCTTGTGGGCGGCCTCCTGGTAGCCCGGTTTCGTGGGCATGGCGAAGTTGTGCTCGGCCCCCGGATGGACGACGATCTCGGCGTTGTCGTGGGAGGCGTAGGAGGCGATGATTTTTTCCACGCTCTCCATCGACGTCGCCGGGTCCTGGTCGCCGAAGTGGAAGGTCACCGGACATTTGACGTTGGGGGTTTCGTCCAGGTGCTCCTCGATCTTGGTGCCGTGATAGGACGCGGCGGCGTCGACGCCGAGGCGGGCCGCCGACAGGTGCGCATAGCGCCCGCCGAAGCAGTAGCCGATGACGCCGACCTTGCCGTTGCACTCGGCCCGGCCCTTGAGGTCGCCGATGTAGTCCTCGATATCGAGCATGCCCTGCACCGGATCGAACTTCTCGTAGCGGCCGAAGGCCACCTCCATTTCCGCCGTCGGTCCCGGCAGGACCCGCCAGAAGACGTCGGGGACCAGGACGACGAACCCGTCGTCGGCCCAGCCGTCGGCGATGTCCATCATCTCCCGGTCCGTGCCGAAGATGGCGGTGATGAGCAGAATGCCCGGAAACGGGCCGTCCCCCTCGGGCCGCGACAGATAGGCGTCGAGTTCCTCGCCGCCGCGGGTCTTCAGTTTGAATTCGCTGCTGGGCATGGTGTCTCCCCTGATCCCTTGGTTTCGCGTTGGGCGGTATTGTGCGCAAGCGGCGGGGAAGCGCAAGGGGAAGAGCGGTCCGGTTTGTCGGGCCTTGCCATGACGGGCGCCCGCCGACATCATGGAGCGCTCAAGTTCCGGAAATACCAAAGAGGCCGTGAAGGTCCCGGGAACGCACACCAGGAACGCACATCATGATGGAACCATGTGCATAGGCACACAGAATACATGGAGGAAGACCACAATGCCGTTTATCAGTCGCAGGCAATTCAAAATCCTCGCCGCATCCGCGGCGATTGCGTTGGCCGGCCTTACCGGCTTCGCCGAGCAGGCGGCGGCCGCGGACAAGATCAAGGTCGGTGCGCTGCGCTTCACTTCTCATTCGGCAAGTTTCGTCGCTTTCGAGCGCGGCTACTTCAAGGAGCAGGGTTTGGACGTCGAGTTCGTCTTCTTTCAGGCGGCCCAGCCGATGGCCGTCGCGATAGCGTCCAATGACGTCGACTTCGGTGTGACGGCTATCTCCGGCGGCCTGATAAACCTGGCCGAGAAGGGGGCCGTCAAGGTAATCGGCGGCGCGCTGCATGAAGAGAAAGGCATCGACGGTCAGAAGATTCTGGTTTCAAAGGCGGCATTCGACGCCGGCGTGACTCATCCCTCGAAGCTCAAGGGCCGCTCGTACGGCATCACCCAGCCGGGCTCGTCGTTCCACTATATGGGCCACAAAATCGCCCAAAAGGAAGGCTTCGCGGGCGCCGATATCAAGTTCAAGCCGCTGCACAAGGTCGGCGCCATTATCGGCGCGCTGAAGTCGGGCCAGATCGACGCCTGGTCGATCGTCCCGCACATCGCGAAGGCGTTGGTCAAGAGTCCGGCCATTCACGCCATCGGCGACGTTGCCGATTACATTCCCGACTATCAGGTGACGACCGTATTCACGTCCGCCAAGAATGCCGCGGGCAACCGCGATCTGGTTAAACGCTTCCTGGCCGCGTTTTCCAAAGGCGCCGCCGATTTCAATGCCGCCCTGGTGGATAAGTCCGCCGGCGCCAAGGCGGACGAAGATATGGTCAGGCTGGTCCACAAATATGTCTACACCAACCGTCCATTCGAGAAGGCCGCACCCTCGATCAGAAATGGCTCCATGCGCATCAACCAGGGCGCCAAGCTGAATCTGAAGAGCGTTCAGGATCAGTTGGACTGGTTCAAATCCGAGAAGCTGGTTTCGCAAGCGGTGACCATAGACATGCTTGTCGACAAGAGCTACGTCCAGATCTACTAACGGACAGACCTTCCGTGGCCGGCGGGCGCCGCTCCCTTCGGGGAGCGGCGCCTGTCGAACATTGTATAGTAGTAACCGCCGGTCCGAATTTCGGGCAGCGCGACGGGGGTTGTATTCGTGGAGATCAGACTCAAGGGCATTTCCCACAGCTACCGGGACGGCGGGCTGAAGGTCCTTTCCGACATAAATCTGTCGATCCGGGAGGGGGAAATCGTCTGCCTCATCGGCCCGTCGGGATGCGGCAAATCGACACTGTTGCGGATCATCGGCGGGCTCGAGCTGCCCAGTGCCGGGGCCGTCCTGCAGGTCGGTGATCCGCCCCCCACATCACTTAATCCGCTGACCTATATTTTTCAGGATTTCGCCCTGCTGCCGTGGAGAACCGTCGAGGGCAACATCAGCCTCGCGCTGGAGGACCACCCGATCGGCCGCAAGATGCGCACCGAAATTATCGATGGCGTTCTCGCCCGGACCAACCTGACGGAGTTCCGAAAGGCATACCCCCGCCAGCTCTCGGGCGGCATGAAGCAGCGTGTCGCCATTGCCCGCGCCCTCAGCGTGAATCCCGCCGTCATGCTGATGGATGAACCCTTGTCCGCGCTCGATAGCCAGATCCGGGAAATTCTGATGGCCGACCTGGTCGAGCTGTGGTGCCGCGAGAATTTCACCGCCTTCTACGTGACCCACAATTTGGCCGAGGCGGTACGCCTCGGGCACCGGGTCGCCGTACTTTCCCGGCGGCCCGGAAAGATAAGAGAGATCATCGAAATCGCGACGCCGTTGAATCAACGGTCGGCCGACAGCCCCGAGCTGGGCCGACATCAACAACATCTATGGGAACTGCTTCGCGACGAAGCTCGCGCGGCCGATCTGGAGCTAGCCAATGTCTGATGCAACTATCGCGCTGACCGCGCCGGCCGAGAAACCGGTCCGATTCCGGGGGGGCGGATTCAGAACCCGGCCGCTGGGCATCATTTCGCCGATCGTCTTCATCGTCGTCATCGGCTTCTGGGAGCTTGGATCCCAGTCGGGGCTGATTGGCAAACTGATCCTGCCCGCACCTTCGGAAGCGCTGCAAGCGCTGTTGGAGCTGATCGAGACCGGCAACCTCTGGAAACACCTGGGTGCGTCGCTGCAGCGGCTCATCGTCGGCTGGACCGCCGGCACGATTCTCGGGATCGGCGTGGGATTGGCCATCGCGTTGTTTTCATATGTCCGGGCCGGCGCCCAACCGCTGGTATCGGCGATTTTCCCCATTCCCAAAATCGCGCTCCTCCCCTTGTTCATCATCTGGTTCGGCATCGGCGAAGGCTCGAAGATCGCGACGATCCTTTTCGGAACCTTCTTTCCGACCGTCATCGCGACCTACGGCGGCGTGGACAACGTCGACCGGACTCTCATCCGGATGGCTCAATCCTTCGGGGTGTCCTGGTGGTCCATCGTCCGGAAAATCATCATTCCCGGCGCCATGCCGGCCATACTTTCGGGCTTCCGCATATCCATCGCCATCGCAATCGTGCTCCTGGTCGCCGCTGAAATGATCGGGGCGGAATTCGGGGTAGGCGCGTATATCCTTCTGGCGGGCAGTCTGGTTGCGACCGATCAGCTCATCGCCGGGGTGGCGATTCTATCCGTCTTCGGGCTGACGGTTGCCTGGCTCATCGGCAAAGCGGAATCCTATCTGCTGCGCTGGCGGACATGATCGATCCCCGGCCCGCCGGGTACGATGCCGTTCCCGCCGCCCGTCTGCCGCTTTCGGGTATGGCGCGGACGCTATAGGATTTGCGTCCCTCAACCATTTCACAGCAGGCAGGTAGCGATATGCCCGTACGATTCTTTGACCCCGAAACCATTGCGTCCCCGATGAATCCCTACAGCCACGGCGCCGAAGTCGAAGCCGGATCCAAGCTGCTCTACATGGCCGGACAGGTCGGCCGACGCGGCCCCAACCGGGAAATTCTGCCGGACTTCGAGGATCAGGTTCGCCAGACCTACGCGAACATCCAGGAGATCCTCAAGGAATCGGGCATGGACCTCACCAATCTCGTCAAGATGACGACCTATTTGACGGACCGGAAGAACCTCGAGCAGATGCGCGAAATCAGGAAGGAAATTCTCGGCGGCCACAAACCGGCCCATACGCTGATCATCGCGGCCGGGCTGGCCTACGAGGAATACATGATCGAGGTCGACTGCATCGCCGCGGCTTAGGTCTTCTCGCCCTCGCCGGCGGGCACCTTGCCGAGGGCCCGTAAAATCCGTTCCGGGGTGAAGGGCATCCGGTTGACCCGCGCGCCCAACGGGCGGAGCGCATCGTTGATGGCGTTCATCACCGCCGCGGGAGCGCCGCCGGTCCCCGCTTCGCCGGCGCCCTTGGCGCCGAGGTCGGTTTCCGATGTCCGGGAGACCACGTGGCCGACCCGGATATCCGGCATTTCGGCCGCCATGGGCACCAGATAGTCGGCCATATTGCCGTTGAGCAACTGGCCCTGCGAATCGTAGATGCACTCCTCGAACAGCACCCCGCCCAGGCCCTGGACCACGCCGCCCCGGATCTGTTCGTCCACCAGCAGGGGATTGATCACCGTGCCGCAATCCTCGACCACCCAGTAGCCGAGGATGTTCACCAGCCCCGTGTCCACATCCACTTCCAGGTGGGCCGCATGGATGCCGTTGGTGAAGGCGAAGGGAAATTCCTTCGGCACGTAGTGGCGGGTGGCGACCAGTTCCGGCTGGTAGCCGTCCGGCAGCGTGTCCTGCCGGTAGTGGGCGATCCGGCCAAGCTCCGAAAGGGTGATCCGTTCCCTGCCGTCCGACTTGCCGACCACGGCGTTCCGGCGGATATCCAGCGAGCCGGGCGGCGATTGCAGCATGGCGCCCGCGAGATCGAGAATGTTATGCCGGAGAGCCTTGCCCGCCCGGTTGACCGCCTCGCCGGCAATGCCGGTGCCCCGCGATCCCCAGGTGCCGCCGCCATAGGGCGTCACCGAGGTGTCGCCGGTGATCACCTTGACCCTGTCCGGGGTCACGCCGACCGCCGTCGCCGCCACCTGGGAAACCACGGCCTCCGCGCCCTGGCCCTGCTCGGTGACGCCGGTGGAGCAGACCACGGCCCCGTCCGGCGTGAGGCGGAGCGTGCAGCCGTCCTGGGCGGAGATGGGGGCGCCGCCGGCGCCATAGAATAGCGGCGACGGATTGCTGACCTCGACCAGGGCGCCGAAGCCGATGCCGCGATAGAGACCGTCCGCGCGCGCGGCCTCCCGGTCCCGCCGCAGCCCGGCATAGCCGATCATGTCCTCCAGCCGGGCGAGGGCCGCCTGGTGGGACAGGTTCTCGAACGGCATGCCGTTCACCGAGGCGCGCGGATAGGAATCGTCCGGCGCCATGTTGCGCCGTCTCAACTCCAGCGGGTCCATGCCCAGCTCGGCGGCGGCCAGTTCAACCAGCCCCTCGGTGATCGCGGTGGCGATCGGGTGGCCGACGGCGCGGTAGCCGCTGATCATCGCCTTGTTCTGAAAGGCGATGCGGCCCCGGGCCCGGTAATTGTCGATCATGTAGCAGCCGCCCGAGAGGTTGACGATCTGGTTGGTCTCGATGGTGCTGGAGCGGGGAAACATGGAGAACGGACCGGCGCCGGTGAGGCCGTCGAGTTCCAGGGCGGTGATCCTGCCCTCCGCCGTGAGGGCCATCCTGGCCCTGGCCCGGTAACCCCGGGCGTGGAGGTCTCCGGTGAACGACTCCAGCCGGTCGGGCGTGAACTTCACCGGCCGCTTGAGCAGGATCGCCAGCCCGGCGACCGCGCACTCATCGCCGTAGACGTGCGCCTTCATCCCGAAAGCGCCGCCCACATCCCCGCAGATCACCCGGACCTTGTGCTCGTCGATCCCGAAATGGGTGGAGAAATGGGACTGCATCTGGTGCGGGGTCTGGGTCGATTGATGGACGGTGAGCGTCCCTTCGCTGGGATCGAAATCGGCGACGATGGTCCGGGTTTCCATGGTGACGCCGGTGTGGCGGCCGAACACGTAGCTCTCTTCGACCACCACCGCCGCCTCGGCGAAAGCCTTGTCCACGTCTCCTTCGTCGATCAGCCGTTCCCAGAGGAGATTGTCGCCAAGCTCGGGGTGGATCGGCTCGGCGCCAGGTTCCAGCGCCGCCGCCTCGTCGGTGAGGGCGGGCAGTTCCCTGAATTCGATCTCGATCAGTTCGAGCGCATCTTCGGCCAGCGCCCGGCTCTCCGCGGCCACGGCCGCCACCGGCTCGCCCTGCCAGCGCGTCCGGCCGACGGCGAGCGGGTACTGGGGCACGGACTTCATCCCCGGCAGATGGCTGAGAATGCCGGTCCAGGGCCGGCAGATCCGGGCGATTTGTTCGCCGTCCACCACCGCCGCCACGCCGGCGGCCCGCTCGGCGGCGGACTTGTCGATCCGCACGATGTCGGCGTGGGCGTAGGGCGAGCGCAGATAGGCCACATGAACCATGCGCGGCAGTTTGACGTCGTCGGTAAAGACGCCCCTGCCTTCGATCAGCCGTTGAACATTGGGCCGGGGCAGGCTCTTGCCGAGATAGCTCTCGGCGCGTTCGCGAATACTCTCGTCGTCGTCATCGCTCATAGGGGCGTCCCGTGAATGGTGTGAGCACCGTCCGGGACATTCCGGTGCCCTTGCTTCCCGGCTTGGTGACTTGCGGGGTATTTTGCCGAAGCCGTGCGCCGGCGCAAGGGGCGCGGGCTTTAATGGTGAAATATCGGTGACTTTTCACACAAATATCGGCTAGAGTACCGGGGTAGCCAAAATTCAGGGTAGAATTTTGATGGACGCCCAAGCAGACACGCTCGCCAAAATCCGCGATGAGGATGAGTTCGGCGCCTACCACGGCATGCACTGGCCGACATTCTTCATCGCCAACGTCGCCAACCGCCACACCCGCAACATGACCAACAACCTCCGCCAATTCGGGCTGATTCCGCCCATGTGGCGGGTGCTGTCGTTCCTGTGGGATCACGAAGAGCTGAGCATCGGCCATCTCGCCGACGTGTGCGGCATCGAGCGCACCAATCTTTCCAAGGTGGTCGACCGGATGACCGGCGACGGGCTTGTCGCGCGGGTTTCCGATCCCCGGGACGGCCGGACCACCATCGTCCGGATGACCGGCGAGGGCGAGGCGCTGTTCCGCCGCGTCGCGCCGACCGTCATCGACTATCTCGGCGGGAGCGTCGCCGGCTTCTCCGAGAGCGAGGTCGCCGAGTTCATCGGCTATCTCAAACGCATCCAGGCAAATCTCAACAACGTCGCGGGGACCGCCAGCCGGTAACCGCCAAAGATCGCATACGGTTCGAATAAACCAGGGAGGACACGCAAATGACCAGACGACTGACCAGGAGCTACCTGTTTGCGGGAGCGGCGCTGTTTGCCGGCGCCGCACTGTTGACCAGCGGCGCGCAAGCCGCGGATACGCCGAAGCGGGGCGGCAAGCTGACCGTCGCGGTTCAGCAGGACGTCGCCGGCTTCGACAACTTCCGGGTGCTGAGTTTCGCCCACTTCCGGCAATACATCCTGCAGGCCATCTACGAACGCATGTTCGAGGTGGACGGCGACACCCGCGAAATCAAGCCCGTTCATGCGCTCGACGCGACCCCCAGCGACGATTTCAAAAGCTGGCGGGTGACCCTGCGCAAGGGGGTCAAGTTCTCGAATGGCGAAGATCTGGACGCGGATGCCTATGTCACTCACTTCACCCGGCTGCTGACCGGCAAGAAGGGCCGGTTCGCCGGCCGCTACCGGCGGCTGATGGGCCCGTATCTCGAAGGCGTGGAGAAAGTCGACAGTCACACGGTCGATTTCAAATTCCGCGTCGCCAACCCCGGGTTCAAGGATATGGCGGCCCAGCCCAACATGTCCTGGTGGGTGACCGCGCCCAAGTACCTGGCCGAAAACAAGGACAAGCCCGAGTTCAACGAAAAGCCCGTCGGCGCCGGCCCGTACATGCTCAAGGAATGGCGCGACGGCGCGTTCGTCCGGCTGGTCCGGAACCCCAATTACTGGAACAAGGACGGCCAGTATCTCGACGAGCTGACCTTCCTGTTCATCCCGCCCGAGGTCAACCGGGTCAACGCGCTGAAGGCCGGCAACGCGGATATCATCTACGTCAGCCGGGGCTTCATCCCGGAGCTCAAGAAGGATCCCAACATCACGGTGGTTTCCGGCCCCCGGCTCTCGGTCGGCCAGGCCATCGGCTTCAACCATTCGAAGCCGCCGTACAACGATATCCGGGTGCGCAAGGCGCTGATCCACGCCCTCGACCGGCAGAAGGTGACCTGCGCCCATACCGGCATTTGCCGGGACCGGGCGGAGAACGACATGTACGGCGAGGGACATCCCTGGCACTGCCCGGCGGTGAAGTGGCCCGAGCACGACCCGGCCAAGGCCAAGGCGCTGATCGACGAGTATGTGAAGGAAACCGGCAAGCCGATTACCTTCAACGTCGATCACTTCCCGAACGCCCAGGCCGAAAAGACGGTGACGGCGATGATCGACATGTGGCGCAAGGTTGGGATCAGCGCGACCCAGAAAGCGGGTCCGCGGGGTCCCGGATTCATCCGGCCCCTGCTGAGCGGCAAGTTCGACATCTTCACCTTCGTCGAGAACTTCTCCAATGCGGACCCGAGCCTGGTGGCGACCCGCTTCCACTCCAAGCACCCGTCGAGCCGGCAGTTCCACCTCAAGAATCCGCGCATCGACGCGGCGGTGGAGAAGGTCAATTCGGCGACCGGCGCCGCGGAACGCAAGAAGGCGAGCTGCGCGTATCAGCAGGTGCTGGCGGACGAGGCGGCGCTGATCGTCTACGACCATCCGCGGATGCACATTGCCCACCGCAGCCATGTCAAAGGCGTGAAGAAGCCCTTTGGCTACACATTTGACGCCCACCGCCTGTGGGTCGATAAATAAGGATCGGGGGATAGCCGGGGCCGCGATCGGCGCGGTCCCGGCCCGCCGCGGGCTTCAAGCGGGAGAAGTGGCGTGCTGCACGAACTCATCCTGAAAAACGGGAAAATCCATACCATGGACGATGCGGGGACGGTGGTGTCCTCGGTCGCCATCGAGAGCGGGCGCTTCGCGGCGCTCGGTGACGACATTCAGCCCAGGGGGCCGGATGCCCAGGTCATCGACCTGAAGGGCAGGACGGTCATCCCGGGACTGATCGACAACCACATTCATTTCCTGCGGACCGCGCTGTTGCCCGGCTACGACATGCGGCTGATGGAGACCGCGTTTTCCATCGAGGACGCGTTGAAGGTGATCCGGGCCCAGGCGGCGGCCGCGCCCGACGGCGAGATGCTCAGCGCCATCGGCGGCATTCACCCGGATCAGTTCGCCGAGAACCGCTATCCGACGCTCGCGGAGCTCGACGCGGCGGCGCCCAACCATCCGGTTTATCTGTCGATTTCCAATTGGGGGCCCGGCGCGACCAACTCGCTGGCCAAGGCCCGGCTCCGGGAGGCCGGCGCTCCGGTGGGCGACGACGGCATCGTCGGCAAGGGCAAGGATACCATCGCGGCGTGGGAGGCGCTGAGCGCGCTGCACTCCTACGACGACACCCTGCGCCAGACGGCGAGCCAAATGGACTTCGCGCTCTCCATGGGGCTGACCAACGTATTCGACATGGGCGGCACCATTCCCGCCGGCGGCTGGCTCGACCCGGCGACCGGCTACAACCCGATTCTCGAATTGATGCGCGACGACAAGGTACCCATGCGGGTGCGGATTTTCCTGCCGGTGCTCGACACCGACGCCGAACTTCCCGACCTCATGGCGCGCCTCGACTATACGTTCAACGAGTTCGGCAACGATGTGGTCCGCATCGTCGGGATCGGCGAGTGGCTGATCCCCAACAAACTGCAGCGCCAGCAGCCGCTGCCCGATTTCTACACCGACTCGGTGCGCGCCGTTGCCGAGCGGGGCTGGGTCTACAAGCAGCACCTGATCAGCCTCGCCGAGCAGAAGGAGCATCTGCGGGTCTGGGAGGAGGTCAACAAATCCACGCGCATCGCCGATCTCCATTGGTCCATGGATCACTGCTACGGGATCGACCAGGAGACCATCGACCGGGCGATCGACCTCGGTGTCGGCCTCAGTTCCCACAGTTCCAACTACCTCGAGGGCAAGCTCCAGCCGCCGGGCAACCCGCCGTTCCGGATGATCATGGACAGCGGAATCGTCATGGGCGGCGGCTCGGACGGGGCGAGGGTCTCGCCGATGAATCCCTGGGTGATGCTCTATTACGCCGTCACCGGCAAGAACCACGCCGGCGAAATGATCAACCCCGGCCAGTGCCTGACCCGCGAGGAAATTCTCCGCATCTGGACAACGCCGCAGGGGTGGTTCTGCAAGGAAGAGAAGAACATGGGCGGCATCGCCGTCGGGCGTTATGGCGACCTGGTGGTATTGAGCGACGACTATTTCGATGAGCAGGCGGTGTCGGACGACGACATCCGGCACATCACCTCGCTGTTGACGGTGGTCGGCGGCCGGGTGGTCCACAATACCGGTACGCTGGGTGAGGCCGTTCCCGCGATCGAGACGATCCCGGCACAATAGCGCCGGAGAACCGCACTTTCATTCGAGGTCTCAAATGGCCTATCTGCGAAAGCGTCTCTTCCACCTCGTCCCGGTCTTCTTTCTGGTGACGTTCGCCAGCTTCATGCTGGTGAACCTGCTGCCGGGCGACGTGGTCGACGCCATCCTCGCCGATGACGACGCGGCGGTGATCAACGATCCGGAAATCCGCCGTCAGATCGAGCTCGAACTCGGCCTCGATAAGCCGCTGGTGGTGCGCTACGTGGTGTGGCTCGGCGATCTCATGCAGGGAGACCTCGGCCGCTCGTATATCACCCGCAAGAAGATCAGCGATCTCCTGGCGCAACGCATTCCGGTCACCTTCCAGCTGATGGTCATGTCCTTGGGCTTTGCCCTGGTGATCGCCGTTCCCCTGGGCGTGCTCAGCGCCTTTCGAAGCAACACGGCGCTCGACCGATGGATATCCGCGGCCGCCTTCGGGATCGTGGCGACGCCGCCCTTCGTGACGGCGATCCTGTTCATCTGGTTCTTCGCGGTGGTCCTGAAGATCCTCCCGGCGGCGGGCCACGCGCCCCTGTTCCTGGGCGTCTGGGAAAACCTGAAATACTTCATGCTGCCCATGCTGGCCATCGGATTGAGCGAGGTGCCCATCTTTCTCCGGGTGCTGCGGGTCGACATGATCACCACCCTGCAGGAGGACTACATCGCGCTCGCCAAGGCCAAGGGCATGTCGGCGCGCTACATCCTGTTCCGGCACGCCTTCCGTCCGTCGTCGTTTACGCTGGTGACGGTTCTCGGCCTTCAGGTCGGCCGGCTGATCAGCGGCCTTGTGATTGCCGAGAACATTTTCGCGCTGCCCGGTATCGGCAAATTGCTGATCGACAGTATCGACGCCCGGGACGTGCTGGTGGTGCAGGCGGTGGTGACCTTCGCGGCCATTGCCTATGTGGGGATCAACCTCACCGTGGACATCATCTACGCCATTCTGGACCCGCGGGTGAACCGCCGGGCGGCGGAGGCCTGAGCATGGTCGCGCTGGTCCGAAATCTCCTCCGCCTCCCGCCGGCCGCCGACGCCGGCAGTCAGCAGGACATGGTGCGCCCATGGTGGGCCCGGGTCGGCATTCTGTTCTGGCTCTGCGTCGGCTGGCTGCTGCTGATCGGGCTGAGCGCCATCTTCGCCGACGTGCTTCCCATCCGGGATCCGCTCACCACCAATTTGGACGGACAATTCCTGATGCCCTTCACCGACGGCTACGTCCTCGGCACCGACGGTGTGGGCCGCGACATGCTGTCCCGGATCGTCCACGGCGCCCGCATCTCCATGCTGCTCGCCTTTACGGCGCCGTTCCTGAGCCTCCTCGCCGGGCTGGCGCTCGGCATGTCGGCGGGCTATTTCCGCGGCCGGGTGGATGCGGCGGTGGGCATTTTCACCGATTCCATTCTGGCGTTTCCCAATATCGTCGGCGTGATGGTGGTGCTGTTCTTCCTCGGCGCGACGCTGCCGGTGATGATCCTGGCGCTGGCGTTCTTCGGCATCCCCGCCGAGGTGCGCGTCGCGCGCGCCAATACCATCCTGTTCGCCGAGCGGGAATTCGTCCTGGCGGCGCGGGCCCAGGGCGCATCCCATTTGCGGATCATGGTCCGCGAACTGCTGCCCAACGTCATCGTGCCCATGCTGTCGCTGGTCCTGTTCGGCATGTCCATCGTGATCATCATCGAGGGCGGCCTGGCGTTTCTCGGTGTCGGCTTCCCGCCGCCGACGCCGAGCTGGGGCAAGATGATCGCCGACGGATTCGAGGAGATCGCCCGGGCGCCGCAGGTCACCTTCGTTCCGGCGGGCGTGATGTTCCTCACCATCCTGTCGCTGAACATGATCGGCGACCGCCTGCGGGCGCTCACCGATGTGAAGGCGAGTGCCGTCTGAGTCTTCCCGTGCTATGCTTGCCGGGAACCGAACAGCCGCCGGAACGCGCCATGCCCGACGCCGCCGAATGGACCGACCGCCTCGACTACGTCGAGGCCGAGCTGAACTACATCGTCGATACGGGCGTGCCGCCGTGCATGTACGTCGATTGGCCGGAGGAAGAGCATAAGGCCAACCGGCCGCAATATGAGGCGCATACCTGCCGCATTTACGACGCGCGGCCGATTGCCGACCGGTTCGATCTTGCGGCGAACGGCATCGAGATGAAGCGAATTCCGTCGAAGGTCGTGGATTTCTACGACCGGGATGAAGTGGAGCGGGTCTACAACGCCGAGGTGGCCGAGATCATCAGGAACGCCATGGGCGCATCCAGGGTGGTGGTGTTCGATCATACGTTCCGCACCTACAACGATGCGGTCCGGGAGGCCAACAATACCCGCGCGCCGGTGAAGGCGGTCCACAATGACTATACGGACAGATCGGCGCGCCAGCGGTTGAAGGACATCATGGGTGACGAAGAGGCCGGGGAGCTGCTCAAGAAGCGCTTCGCCATCGTCCAGACCTGGCGGCCCATCAACCATCCGGTGATGACCGAGCCCTTCGCCCTCGCCGACGGCCAGACGGTTCCGAACTCGAGCTTCGTGGAACTGGAGCGGCGATACCGGTACCGGACCGCGGTCACCTATCACTGCGCCTATGACCCGGGCCACAGGTTCTACTACCTCAAGGAAATGACGCCGGAAGAGACCTACATCTTCAAGGTCTTCGATACCGACAAATCCGCCGGCGTGCAATTCACCTGCCATACGGCCTTCGACGATCCCGCGTCGCCGCCCGACGCGCGTCCCCGGGAAAGCGTCGAAACCCGCGCGCTGGTCTTCTTCTGAGCCGGCGCTCCCCGCTCACCCGCAAGCCGTCGTCACTATGTCAAATAAGGTCAATTCGGACGAATTGACCGACCCGTCATGCCCCGCCTCCGTGCGGGGCATCCAGAAAATTCACCACAGAGACACAGAGGCACGGAGGTCGGGAGGAGAGATTTCGATCCCGGCGCACCCCACTGTCTCACTGTTTCTGTGGTTCAAGAATTGAAAATCTGGATACCCCGGACTTGCGCCGGGGTATGACGAGTGGATATATGACACAAACTAGGTCGTCATGCCCGGACTTGATCCGGGCATCCACGCCTTGGGGCGCAACGGCACCCGTGGATGGCCGGGTCCCGGCCCGGCCATGACGCAATTGTCTTATGTCGTCATCATCCAGGATATTCACCACAGAGACACGGAGACACGGAAGTCGGGAGGAGAGATTTCGATCCCGGTGCACCCCACTGTCTCACTGTCTCACTGTCTCTGTGGTTCAAGAATTGAAAATCTGGATACCCCGGATTACCGGCGGGCCACGGCGCAATCATTTTATGCCTCATCGTGCCTATGCCGATGGTGCGGCGCGTTTTCGTAGTGCAGCCGCAGCAGGTCGAGGCCGTAATCGTTGCCGTTGGGGGTCCTGACCAGCGTGTGGACGTGGAAATTCGCCGGCTCGGTGTTGGTCAGATAGACCCCGGCATGATGGTCGAACTCGATCATGATCACCGGGCTCTGGATGCGGTAATAGAACGGATGGTCCTCGTCGGCGGCGCCGATCCAGCAGAAGCGGGTCTCGGCCAAATGCCGCTCGACTTCCTCCATCCGCGCCCCAAAGGGCCCGTCGGGCAGGGTGCCGACATAGGCCGCGGTGAGGTCCAGGAGCGCTTGTTGCTGCCCCGCCTCGAGCTCGCTTCCCTTGATCCCCTCATAGGGAATGATCCGGTTGTCCTGATAGGCGCCGCCGTAATGGAGCTGATCTGCGAACTGACGGCGCTCCGGCGGCATGTCTCCGCCCATCATGTTCTGATGGAGTTGGGCTTGCCCGGCCTGCCGTTCGTCCAGGGACCGGCGCAGCGCCAGCCCCAGCCGCTCCTCGTCCTCGAACAGGGAAATTCCGGCGAATTGTCCCGCATCCGCGTATGACGGCTCCGCCCCCATGAAGGTCGGCGTGATGGTCATCTGATCGCCGACGATCACGCAATTCAGGGTCAGGTGATGGCCGAACAGCTGCCAGCCCCAAGGCTCGTCCCGGGAGGGCGTGCCGAACAGGCAGAAGGTATAGCTGAACTCTCCCATCACCAGCGGCGCGTCGACCAGTTCGCCGAGGAAACCGTTGAGTTTCATCGCTTTCCGGGTGCGCTCGTAGCCCGCGTCGCTGAGGCTTGCCCGCATGACGTCGAGGCAGGCGCCGCGTACCGTCTCCGGCACTTCGTCCAGCCGGAGCCCGTGGTGCTCCACGTACAGCTCGGTGTTTTGCCAATTCCGCCATTGGTCCGAGGTCATGGGAAAACAACTCGACGCCCGCTGCTCCGGCGTGAGGGTTTCCATCAGTCCGCGCGCGGCCTCGGCCATGGTTCGGGCCGGCGCCTTCTCCGGCCGGAGGGCGAAAAGACCGGGGATGATCCCGCCGTCCGCGGTGATGCCCCGAAACGGTTCGGCCCTGAGCGCCTGCCAGTGGTCGAACAAATCCTTCACATCCGCCCGCCCGTTGATGAGACCGTCGGCATGGGAACGGGCATCCCTGCCGGAGATCGGAGATTCGCCGGGGGCCGGGATGTGGTCGCGGAAATTGGCCTTGGACATGGGGCGGAGTCTATTCGCTGATCCCGGGAACACAAACACGGGCGTGCGTTTCGCATCGTGTTGCGAACCGGCGGAAGCCTGATATGAATTGGGAAGGGGGTCACGTATATAAGACTTCGACCACCGGACGAGCGCTAGCGGAGAGGACAAATGAGCAACCTGAAAGTCGGCGTCATCGGCCTGGGCCCGATGGGCGGCAACATCGCCAAAAACCTATTGAAAAGGCAGTTTCATGTGACCGGGTTCGACATCCGGCCCGATGTGACGGCGGCCCTGGAGAATGAGGGCCTGACCCCGGCGGCAAGCCCGCGGGAGGTCTCCGAGAACTCGGACGTGGTGATCACCTCGCTGCCCAGCGCCGGCGCGCTGGATGCGGTGATCAACGGAGACGACGGCGTGCTCGAGAGCTCCAAACCGGGGCAGGTGCTGATCGAATGCTCGACCCTGACCGTGCAGCAGAAGATCGATGCGGCGGAGGCCATGAGGGGCGGCGGAAAGGTGCTCCTGGACAGCCCGATTTCGGCGACACCGGCCATGCTCGCCAAGGGCATGGCCTCGATCCATGTCTCGGGCGAAGAGGATGCCTACGAATCGGTGCTGCCGGTCCTCGAAGGGTTCACCGCCTCCAACTTCTATGTGGGCGAGGTGGGCAACGGCAGCCGGATGAAAATCCTCGCCAACTACCTGGTTCACGTCCACATCGGCGCGGCCGCCGAGTGCATGACCCTGGGCCAGAAGGCGGGTCTCGATCCGCAGCTGATCCACGAGGTGATCAGCCAGTCCGCGGGTTCAAGTAAAATGTTCGAAATTCGTGGCAAGTTTATGGCGGACAGTGATTATCGCGAAGGCGGCGGGACCATGTTCGCGGTCTACGAGAAGGACGCGTCGATCATCACCGAGTTCGCGGCCGAGGTAAAGGCGCCTATCGATCTCTACGTCGTCACGCGGCAGAAAATGAACTCGGCGATGGCGCAGGGCCTGGGCCATCTCGACACCTCGGCGGTCAACAAGGCCAACGAAACGGCTGCCGGCATCGACCGCAAATTGGTGGAGTAGGGGGGGCGAGGAAATCGACCGAGACTCCCTCTCCCTCGGGGGGAGAGGGAAAATAATCCCTAAACCAGCAATTCGCCGATGATCTTGTGGAAATCGTCGGCGGTCGGTTTGACCGGGCTGGTCAGATTGAACCAGTGGGGCGTCGAGAACGCGACCATCTCGTCGATGTCGTTCTTTTCATAGCCGAGACCGCGGAAATTGTTGGGAATGCCGATCCGGTCGTTGAGTTTCTCGACCGCGCCCGCCACTTCCGAGCCCTTGGGAACGCTCACCACTTCGGCCAGCCGGTCGAGCTTGTCGCCCACCTTGCCGTCCAGAAACCTGAGCACGGCGGGCATGGCCACCGTCACCACCGCGCCGTGGTGGACCGGCGTATCCGAGAGGGTCATGGAGAGGGTATGGGCGATACCGAGGCCCTTGGAGATCGCCATGCCGCCCTGGGTGGCGGCCAGCATCATGTGCCAGCGCGCTTCCTTGTCGGAACCGTCGGCGACGGCGCGCTCGATATAGGTGACCACCCGGCGGATTCCGTCCAGGGCGATGGCGTCGACCACCGGATTGACGTTGGGCGACAGGAATCCCTCCATGCAGTGAACCAGCGCATCCATGCCGGTGCCCGCGGTCAGCTTGGGCGGCAGGGTGTAGGTGAGCTCGGGATCGCAGATCGCCACCTTGGGCAGCACGAAGTCGCCGCCGACGCCGGTCTCCCGCTGGCCCACCTCGGGATGAATGCCGGCGCCCCGCGAAACTTCGGAGCCGGTGCCCGCCGTGGTCGGAATGGCGACGATGGGCGCCGTCGGGCCGGTGACCGGCTTGTTGTTGGGCCGGTCGTAATCGCCGATGGAGCCGGGATTGCCTGTCATGATCGAGGCGCCCTTGCAGGTGTCGATCATCGAGCCGCCGCCCATGGGCACCAGGACATCGCAATCGTTGTCCTTGTAGGCCCGGGTCACGGCCTCGACGCCCGCAAAGACCGGGTGGTTGGGACATTCGCCGAACGGGATGCCGGTTTGACCGTCTTCCAGGGCGTCCATCGCCTTGTCGATCACACCGTGTTCGGCGAGCCCCCTGTCGGTGACCAACAGGGGCCGCTTGTAGCCGAGGGCCGCCAGTTCGGCGCCAAGCTGCCGGATGGCGCCGAATTCGATGATGACTTTGCCGAAGCTGCTGATGATGGCCATGTGGCGGGTCCCTTAAATTTCCTATTCTGACCAACGAGTATAAGGGCGCCGGGCGGCAACGGCGAGACAGAGAAGAGGCCTGTCCAGACGACGAACCGCCGGCTAAAGGCACATCTCCTGGGAAGATCAGGCGGCGCGGGGAGCGCCGCTCCGCGAAGGGCCGGTGACGGCCTTAGTCGAGGAGAACGAGGTTGTCGGCGGACGAACGGCCGTCGCGGCCCTCCGCCAACTCATACTCGCATTTCTGTCCTTCTTTCAGTTCCGCGAGTCCCGCCCGTTGAACTGCCGAAATATGCACGAAAGCGTCTTTTCCGCCGTCATCGGGGCTTATGAACCCGTATCCCTTGACGACGTTGAACCATTTTACGGTTCCGGTGGCCATGGTAGCTCCTTAGGTCGCTGTCGGTCTCGGGCGGTCGAACAACCGCCAATCAATAAACGGCCAAGGCCTCGAATCCTGTCGCGGCCGCGATCTCGCCCGGGCCTGATCCGTCCTGGTTTCCACTAATCTAGCGATGCAGGATTTTCATTTCATCCACGAAAAAGTTGGGGGAATTCCGGGCCGCTTGGCCGCAAAACGGCAAAAATATGTTGGCTAATTTGCCTTTGAGCGCGGAAGGTGCCCGCTGTCCGCGAGACCCTTGAAGATCACATCTACGTGTGGATGAACGATCGGGCTGCCTTCCGAAACCGTGATCATGGTTCAAATCCGGCGCGAAATCTGTCAACCATGGCAGCCGAATGACTGATACTGCCGATAACATGCCCGGACCGCCGACGGTATGGGTGCTGAAGGACCCGCGCGCGGGCACCGCCGCGCAAGCCCTGGGGGTCGCCGACGCGCTTGGGTATCCCTTTGAAATCAAGGAATTGAATTACAATCCGTTGTCCCGGTTGCCGAATGTGCTGATCGGCGCCGGCACGGCGGGACTTACCGGAGAGAGCGCCCGCGGTTTGGCCGGGCCGTGGCCTGACCTTGTCATTGCCGCCGGACGGCGGTCCGCGCCCGTTGCCCGGTGGATCAAACGCCGGAGCGGCGGGCGAAGCCGGTGCGTTCAAATCATGTACCCCGGCGTCGGCGGCCTTGCCGAGTTCGACCTGGTCGCGGTCCCCAATCACGATGCCGTTCCGGCGGCCGCCAACCTGGTTCGCATCACCGGCGCTCCCCATCGGCTCACCGCCGGGAAGCTGGCGGCCGCCCGCCGGGAATGGAACGGCGAACTCGGCGGGCTGCCGCGGCCTCTTGTCGCGCTGTTGGTCGGCGGCGCCACCCGGCGGCGGGCGTTTACCGCCGGGCAGGCCGCGGCGTTGGGGCGGCAGGCGGCGGGATTGGTGAGCGGCGGCGGGACGATTTTGGCCACCACCAGCCGCCGGACCGGGCCCGAGGCGGCCGCGGCGCTGGAGCGGGCCCTGAACGAGGCGGTCCCGGACCAATTCCGTTTGTACCGGTTCGGAGATCCACCGCCCAATCCCTATCTCGGATATCTGGCGTCCTCGGATGCAATCGTGGTTACCGGCGAATCCATATCCATGGCCTGCGAAGCGTGTGCCGGCGGAAAACAGGTCTATATCTTCGCACCCGAGGGACATCTCTCCGAGCGCCATGGCCGGTTTGTCGCCGAGTTGACCGAGGCGGGATTTGTCCGGCTGCTGGGAGGCCGGCTCGAGGACTGGGCGCCGCCCGGGCCCCTCGATACCGCCGGGGTCATCGCGGGGGCGATCAAGGAGCGGCTGGCGATTCGCTGAATTGCCGGCGAACCCGGCCTTCCCGGATCGCAATGCCGTTTGGCGCGTTTATGACCGGCGGGCGATTCAACCCCTGTCCATATATGCATCGGGAATTCGACGGATTTCGTGGTATATGGGCGTTTAGGGGCTGCACGGCAAAAGTATACAGGGCAATGGCCGAGGACGATTTCGAACGCAAGCTGACCGCGATCTTTTATGCCGATGTCGCGGGCTACAGCCGGTTAACCGGTCAGGACGAGGCCGGCACCCATAAGGCGTTGGGCGAGTCCCTCGACGTCATCACGACCTCTATCGAAGAACATGGCGGCCGGGTCGTCCATTTTGCCGGCGACGCCATCCTTGCCGAATTCACCAGCGTGCGGGCGTCGGTAAATGCCGCGGTCGCGGCGCAGCGCGAACTGAGAGAGAAAAACCGCGGCCGCGCCGACGACGAAAAGCTGCAGTTCCGTATCGGCATCAATCTCGGTGAGGTGATTGTCGACCGGGACGATATCTTCGGCGACGGGGTAAATATCGCCGCCCGATTGGAAAGCCTCGCCGATCCCGGCGGCATCTGCATTTCCGGCAATGTCCGCGACCAGATAATCGGCCGGCTGCCCCTCGATCTCCACGATATGGGCGAGCAGAGCGTCAAGAACATCGCCCAGCCGGTTCGGGCCTATAAGGTGCTGATCGACGACGAGGCGCGCGAAGCGGCGCGGGCGTCCGGCCAGGCGCGGAAGGCCAAGCCTTCAATTTTCCGTTCGCCCAAGGCGTTGGCGGCGGCGGCGATGGTGGTGATCGCGGTGGGGGCGGGCGCTCTGTTCGGCGGCGGGCTGCTGAACATTTCCGTCGACGTGGAGGGCGCGGCGGAGGCGGCCGCCGATGAGCCTGCGTTCAGTGAAAAACCGGCGATCGCCGTCCTGCCGTTCACCAACTTGTCGGGGTCCGACCAGGAAGACTACCTGAGCGACGGCATCACCGAGGACGTAATCACCAACCTCGCGCGGTCGCCGGCATTGTTCGTCATTTCCCGGAACTCAACCTTCGCCTACAAGGGCAAGACACCGACGGTTGCGGAGGTGAGCAAGGCGCTCGGCGCCCGTTACGTGGTCGATGGCAGCTTCCGGAAGGCCGGAGACCAGCTGCGCGTCTCGGCGCAGCTGGTGGATGCGACGAATAACCTGGTTCTGTGGACGAACCGGTTCGACCGCAGCGTCGACCGGATTTTCGAAGTGCAGGATGAGATCGCATCGCGCATTTCCTCGGCGCTGGCCAGGGAAGTGAAAGGCGCGGAGGCGCTTCGGTCACGGGCAAGAACGACGGACAACGTGGAGGCCTATGACCTCGTCCTTCGGGCACGGCGAATTCTCTCGCGGCCCGGCCGGAGGGAAGTCGGCATTGAGGCGGGCCGGCTCCTGGAACGCGCCATCAGCCTGGATCCCGATTACGCGCAGGCCCACGCGTCACTTGCCTGGGCGCTGCTGCGCCAGTCGCGCGGGGTTACGCGTGAACGATATATGCAGTTGGTCGAGGCTGCGTTCAAGCACGCGGAAGAGGCGCTGAGGCTCGATCCGAACGACTTCTATTCTCATTGGACGCTGGGCACCGTACTGGCGCGGAAACGGCAGCCGGAAGAAAGTCTCAAGTCCATTCGAACGGCGCTGGAGTTGAATCCCAATGCCGCCGAACTGCACCTGCACATGGTTCAGCCGCTGGTTCGTCTGGGCAGGAACCGCGAGGCGAACCATGCCGCGAAAACCGCCATCCGGCTCAATCCATACCATCATGGCCCCTACAACGTGGCGCTGGCCATGTCACAGATGGCCCTCGGAGAGTATGAGGCGGCCGCGGATACGTTGGCGAAATCGGTTGCCCAGATGAAAACAGCCCTTCGCCCGCGATTGCTGCTGGCGACCGCGTATTCCATGACCGGCCGGGATGACAAGGCGCGGGAACTGGTTTCCGAAGCAATTGAAATTAAGCCGGATCTGAATGAGCGTTCGGCCCGGCGGATGCTGAATTTTTTCGGCCCGGATGCCGTCGGTCCCATGCTTGCCGCGTTGACACGGGTTGGTTTGCCCGCCTTCGTGAATTAGGGAACGCGGCCGATGGCGCCCGATGGCACGACCATCGTCACAGGTTCAATACCGAAACACGACCGAATTCCGCTTGCCTGGCTGTTGAGCGGCGTGTTCGGCGGGCTGACCGCCATCTCGGTCCTGGTCGTCCTGTGGATGGGCCTGGCCGGCATGCGCATTACCAGCGCGGACCTGCTGGGTGCCCGCACGGCGGCAATCGTCGACAATGCGACGGAACAGGTTGATCGTCTCCTGCGGCCCATCGAGGTCCAGGGCCGTTGGCTGGCGGCGCAAGTCGCGTCCGGCGAATTGAATCCCGACGATTCCGCGCAGTGGGCGTCGACGGTGGAAGCCGTCGTCTCCGCGACGCCCCAGGTGTTTGCCGTGGTCACCGTCGATCCCGGCGGAACCGGCTACATCCACTCCGATCTGTCCGACGATCTGATCGTGCGGGATTGGTCCCGGCAGTCCGAAATGGGGGAATTCATGGCCCGGATCAAGGCGATGGCGCCGGGCTCGATCGCATGGGGCCGGCCGCTTCTGTCGCGGGAACTGGACCCGCCCCAGCCCATGCTTATTTTGAGGCTGCCGCTCTACCGGAACGGAGATTATTGGGGCCCGTTGATGCTGACGGTCTCTCTCTCCGAATTGTCGCGGACATTGGTCGAGGAAGCCGCGGACGGCACGCTCGTTCCGTTCATCCTGTATGACCGAAAGTGGGTGCTCGCCCATCCGTCCCTGGTTCGTTCGGGGGAAATCCGGCTGCGGCCGGCCCCGGCGGACAATATATCTGTGCTCGGCGGCGAGGCGCTGACCCCCATCGAGGAACTGGGCGACAATTTCCTGTCCGGACTCGGCTCGGCCGCGGCGGTCAATCAACGGATCGTCGCGCCGGTTCCCAATGCCTCCATTCTCTTCAAGGAGGTCGATGAAACCGAGACCGGCTATGTGATCCGCGAGATCAATCGCTATGGGCCCCGGCCATGGGTCATCGGGACGTACTTCGATACCAGCATCGGGGACGACGTCATCGAGCGGCTGTTCGGGATGGGAATTGCCGGCGGCGCGGTCTTCCTCGTCTCACTGGTGATTGCAATATTGCTGGGCCGCCGGGCGGCCAAGCCGGCGCAAAGATTGGCCGTCGCCGCCAACGGCGTGCAGGAGGGGGACCTGGGCGAGACGGTCCGTCTGTCGAGGACCCGGATCTACGAACTCGACCTCGCCGGGCAGTCGTTCAACAACATGGTCGACGGCCTCAAGGAGCGGGAGCGGATCCGCGATCAATTCGGGCGTTTCGTCCCCGAAGCGGTTGCCGCCGCCATTCTGGCGGAGGACGGCGATCTTACGCCGACCACCACCGAGGCCACCGTTCTGTTTACCGACATCGAGAAATTCACCACTGTTGCGGAAGGCCTGCGGCCCGAGGAAGTGGTCGGGCTGCTCAATGAGTACTTCTCCGCCGCGGTCGAAATACTGGAGCGGCATAAGGGGGTCATCACCCAGTTTCAGGGCGATGCCATTCTCGCGACCTTCAACGTCCCGGCCCGCGACCCGCAACATGCGGCGAATGCGGTGTCCGCCGCCGTCGAGCTCCAGCGATTGATGGCCGGCCGGACCTTCGCGGGGCTTCGGCTCGGCATCCGCATCGGGGTCAATACCGGGCTCCTGGTCGCCGGGAACGTCGGCGCGGCGGGGCGCCTGAACTACACGGTCCATGGGGATGCGGTGAATCTCGCGGCGCGGCTCGAGCAGGTGAACAAGGAACACGGGACCCGGATCATCGTCGCCGACAGCACCGTGCATCAGGCGCCCGGTTTTCCCTACCGGGAACTGGGTTCGGTGACGGTGCGCGGCAAGGAAAACCCGGTCGTCATTTCGACCGTGGAACCGAGCGCCTGGGGCGCCTGAACGAATGAATTTCTGAAATTCGATTGGTTATCAGTTGGGCGAGGGGGGCGTCTACCCGCGCGCCCTTGCGTCGCCGGCGCCGATCTCGATCACCCGGCCGGACGGCGGATCGGCGAACAACTCCTCGACCAGGTCCGCCCTGCGCGCCAGCACCGCGCGCTGGTTGATGTAGCCCTTGTCGGTGATCTCGTTGGCATCGATCCGGGCCGGCTCCTCAACCAGCATCAGGCGTCTTACCACCCGGCTGGAACCGCCCGCGGCGGCATTGAACGCGGCCAATTTATCGGCGAGAGCGGCCCGAATATCCGCGTTCTTCAAAATCTCCGGGATGCCTGATTCCCCGTCGAGGCCGGCAAGCTCCCGGCATCCGGGAAGCGCGGGCCAGGCCAGGACGGCGATGAACGCCCCGTCGTGACCGCAGATCACCATATCCTGGATCAACGGCGCCGCGGCGGCGATCAAATCAACCCGCAGCTGACCGACGGTCACCCAGGTTCCGGTGGCGAGCTTGAAGTTCTCCGAAATTCGTCCGTCGAAGACCAGCCCGCGCCCGGGGTGGTCCGGATCGACGAACCGCATGGCGTCGCCGAATTTGTAGTAACCTTCCTCGTCGTGGCTGGCGGCCGTCAGGTCCGGTTCCTTGTGGTAGCCGGGGGTCATCAGCGGGCCCTTGGCGCGCACTTCGAGCTTGTCCCCCACCGGGGCCAGCTTGATCTCGGCGCCGGGCAGCGGCAGGCCGATGTGCCCGAGTTGGCTTCCCGGCCAATGGGCGAAGGTCAGGGACGGGGACGATTCGGTGGTGCCGTAGCCCGACGTCATAACGATCCGGTTCCCCGTCGCCTCATAAGCCACCCGTTCGAAGCGGTCCCATAAATCCTGGGTCAGCGCCGCGCCGGCATACCACGCGAACTCCAGGTCCTTGAAGAAATGGTCCCGGAACGCCGCGTCCCCTTCGAGGTGCGGGAGGAGGGATGCGAACCCCGCCGGCACATTGAAGTAGGCGGTCGGAGAGACCTCCCGCAGGTTGCGGAGCGTTTCCTCGAATTTCCCCGGCACCGGGCGGCCGCCGTCGATGTAGTACGACCCGCCGTGAAACATGACCATGTTGAAGATCTGGTTGCCGGCCGCCGTGTGGTTCCACGGCAGCCACTCCACCATGACCGGCGGACGGTCGGCGAGGAATTGCAGCGTCTGGACGGTCATTTGCTGGTTCGAGCACAGCATCCGGTGCGTATTGATCACCGCCTTCGGCGTGCCGGTGGAGCCCGAGGTAAACAGGAACTTGGCGGTGTCGTCGGGGCTTACGGCCTCGAATGCCTCGTCGACGGCGGGTCCCGCGACTGTCGTCAAGAGATCGTCATACGGCGTTGCCGCGATGCCATCCGGCGGGTTGCGGGTGACCACCACTTCGGCGTCCTTGAACGCGACGGCCTTCAGCGCTTTTTCGAAGACCTTGCCGTCTTCGGCATAGATGATGCCCGGCTCCAGCAATTCGACGATGGGCTTGAGCCGGCTATGGTCCGTGCTCATCAGCGAGTAGGCCGGCGAGACGGGCGAAACCGGGATGCCCACCTGCATGGCCGCCAGGCCGAGGAGGGCGAAGTTGACCGAATTGTCGGACAGGATCACCAGCGGTTTCCGCCGGTTCAGGCCCCGGTCCATCAGCGCCTGCGACAGGCGGTCGCAGATCTCGCGGGCTCCGGCGTAACTAACTTTTCGCCATTCGCCATCCAGGTTCCGTTCGGCGAGAAACACCCGGTCCGGAGACCGTTCCGCCCACAGGCGCAGGGGAATTCCCATCTGCCGGTGATAGCCGCCGAGCGGCTGGGCCGGCCTGAGGATGATGTTGCCGCCGGCGCGCCGCTCCATGTCCACCGACGGCTCGGCCAGCGCCACCGCGCGGTACGGCGCTTCCAGGAATTCGTCTTTGTTCTCTGCGGTCATATCACCCCGAAACGCCGCCGACATTTTTGTCCGTTCCAGCAACAATATTGTCAGGAGGAACTAGGATTTTTGTCAACCTGACCGTTTTCAATTCAAAAAATTATGAATTTACAACAGGCTATGCGGATGGAAGCGTGCTGCGTGGATGATGTCGAGCACGATCACGGCGCCGGTCCCGACCTGATAGACTACGATGTAGTTTCGATGCACGACAAGCTCGCGAGTACCGGCCACGCGTCCCGGTCGGCCGGTATACGGATGGTGCGTAAGCTGCGCCTCGACGGCGGAGAGGATTTGATCGCCGAGTTTCAGGGCCGCATCGAGATTGTCGATGGCAATGTAGTCTATGATTTCGTCAAGAGCAGTCTCTGCCGATGGCAGCCATTGCAGAGGCGTCATGATCCGCCGGCGCCGAACCTAGTCTTCATGTTGGCGGCGAACCGCCGGCGCAGGTCATCCGTGCCGATGAAATTGCCGTCGTCGGCCTCGGCAATGCGCGCTTCGATCCGGGCGACGAATTCCTCTTCCGCCGCGAGGTAGCGTTCAATCGCCTCGTTGGCCAGGAAGGACTTCGACCGGCGGGTTGCAGCCGCAAGCCGATCCAGCCGGTCGCGAACCTCCGGTCTGGTGCTGACGGACAAGACGCAACGCTCGGCCATGGTCGATCCTCGTTAGGAATTGCTCTGGATCATACCATTTACTACAATGTATGAAATCAAGCAACTCATGGAACGGGGGTCGTGTCTCCGCTTGAAATCCCGGCCACCGATAATGGCCAATGAGCCGGACATGTGCCATGGGAATTGGCCCATGCGGCGGGCCGGAATGGACAGCCTCCGGTTGCCACGTCCCGGTCGCGCCCTAGAATAAAGATGCGGCGAAACGAGGTGAGGCCGACGGCTCGGCCAAGGGAGGCGATGTTGAACAACGAACTGTTGCTGGTCGGCAGCATACCGCTTGATACGCCCGAAGAGGTATTTCGCGCGTTCGGGCCCGGGTTGGGGGAGTGGCTGGCTTACCTGCCGGACGGCGAGATCGGCGACCGGCGCTACTGGATCGACGGCATCGCCCACCGGGTACTCAACGGCCACCGGGAAATGGAGACCCTCCGCTACCCGGATCCCGATGAAAACGGGGTCGAAACCTGGCGGCCCCAGGGTCTCCACGATCAATACCGGTTCCGGGTGAAGCCGGGAATCGACAGGGTGCGGTTCGGCGATCCCGGTTGGCGGCTCGGCTATACGCGGGATGCGGTAAATTCCTACTACGTCTTCCGCAATCTCAAGCAGGAAGGCCTGATCCCGGTTCATGTGCGGTTTCAGGTGTGTATTCCGCTGACCTATTCCTGCCTGGCCAACTACATCCCGGATCCGGACGATCTGGAAAAGGTGGTGCCGGGCTTCACCGAAGCGCTGGTCGCGGAAGTGACCGAAATGCTGCGTCACATTCCGGCCTCGGAACTGGCCCTTCAGTGGGACATGGCCATCGAAAACCGGCTCCTCGAAATTCCGTTGAAGGACGGCGACAAGGATGGCGCCAAGGCGGAAGCCGCACGGATTGCCCGGCCGGCGGCGGAGATTTGCGCCGCCATCCCCGACGACGTGGCGCTCGGCTACCATTCCTGCTACGGCACCCTCGACGGCTGGCCGAGCCGGCAGCCGCCGGACGCGACCGGTACGGTGCTTCTCCTGAACGCGGTCATCGAGGCCAGCGGCCGGCGCGTGGATTTCGTTCACTTCCCGACTCTCGAGGCGGCGGACGAGGCCTTTTTCCAGCCGCTCGAAGAGATGGACCTGCGAGGCGCCCGCGCCTATGTCGGCGCGATACACAAGCTGCATGGTCCGGAGGGACTGAAAGGGCAGCTCGACTGCATCAAACGCTATATTCCCGACTTCGGGCTTGCCGCGCCGTGCGGTTTCGGCCGCGCGCCCGAGCGGCCCGGAAAGCTGCTCACCGCGGCGCCGGGTGATAATCCGGATTACATCGAGGAAATTCTCAATGACCACGCCGCCGCGGTAGACGTTCTCAGGGAGGTGGCCGGCAACTGACCGCGCCCGACCGAGTTGTTCGGGGCCGTGGAGCGTGTGCCCGGGCGTGTGAACCGGGATCGTATTTGCGGTCGCCGTTCACCGCATCCTATACTGTTGCAGATGCAGCGGGCCTGGGTTCAGGCTCCGTAAAGTTGCCTGCGGGGTGGCGATGACGACCAAATCCGAAAGCGAAATCCTGACCCGGGTGGGTCCCGGCACGCCCATGGGCGAGTTGTTCCGCCAATATTGGATTCCGGCGGCCAAATCGAGCGAACTCGCGGCCGGCGGCGATCCCGTCCGCCTCATGCTGCTCGGCGAGCGGCTGATCGGATTTCGCTCGCCCGGCGGCCGGGTGGGGATCATGGATCACCGGTGTCCGCACCGGTGCGCCTCATTGTTCTTCGGCCGCAATGAAAAGGCGGGCCTTCGGTGCGTATATCACGGCTGGCAGTATGATCCGGACGGCGCCTGCGTCGACATGCCCAATGTGCCGCCGGAGCAGGATTTCAAGCACAAGGTCAGCGCCAAGGCCTACAAGACCTTCGAACGCAACGGCCTCGTCTGGGTGTTCATGGGCGATCAGGAGAACATCCCGCCGGAGCCTCTTCTGGAATGCACATTGCTGGGCGAAGACGAGCACCGGCTGATGTTCGCCCAGCGGGAATGCAATTACCTGCAAGCTCTCGAAGGGGACATCGACACATCCCACTTCGGCTTCCTCCATGCGGGCGCCATTACGCTCGACCAGATCGACGAGGATCATCCAAGCCGCTTCACCATCGCCGACCGGCAACCGGGCTATCACGTGTCCGACACCGGCTGGGGAACCATGTATGCGGCCTTCCGCGACGGCGATCCGGGCCGGACCTACTGGCGGACGGCGCAGTTCCTCTTTCCCTTCTGGACCATGCCGCCGGACGGCTTGTTCGACGATCACATCATTGCCCGGGCGTGGGTGCCCATGGACGACACCCACACCATGTTCATCCACATTTCGTGGACCGGGAACACGCAGGGGCTGAGGACCGGCCGTGACGGCAAACCGCTGCCCGGGCTCGCCGTCGGCATGGAGCACCTCCCCAACACCACCGACTGGTTCGGCCGTTGGCGCCTGGCGGCCCATGCCGGCAACGACTACCGGATCGACCGGGAAGCGCAGCGAACCGACTCGTACACGGGCATCACCGGCATTCACTTGCAGGATCAGGCGGTGACCGAGAGCATGGGCGGCGTTGCCGACCACCATCTCGAACATCTTGCGCCGTCGGACAGGATGATCACTCAAACGCGCCGGCGGCTGATCAATGCAGCCAAGGCGTGGCGCGACACCGGTGAAATACCGCCCGCGTGCCGGGAGCCCGAGGTGGTGCTCGGGGCGCGTTCGGGTGACTTCCAGGGGCCGGCGGGGCAAGGCTGGCGGGAAGCCTACGACGACCGGATGGCGGCCTCGGTCAACCCCACCGGGCGGCTGATCCAGCGGGCCGCCGCGGAGTAGGCGGCACCGGTCCCGGCCGGAAACTGCCTAGTATCCGATAGCCAGGCCGTCCTTGCGGGGTTCGGACGCGCCTTTGAGGATCTCCCGCTCCCAATCGATCCAGATTGCCTGGGCGCCGCCTATGGGGCTCGATGCCAGGTAGGTCTCATGGCCCATGTCGTCGAGCTGCCGGCGGACACCGTCCGGCAACCCGCTCTCGATCTGAACCCGGCCGTCCGGATCGGCGACATCCGGGAACACCCGGGTGAAATCGATGGCCTCTTGAAGGTCCATCCCCCACTCGAAGAGGTTGGTCAGAAAATGCGCGTGGCCACAGGCCTGATAGTGCCCGCCCATCACGCCGAAGGGCATGACGGTCCGCCCGTCCTTGGTGACCATGCCGGGGATGATGGTGTGCATGGGCCGCTTGCCGGGCGCGATGCAGTTGGGATGGCCGGGATCGAGAACGAAGCCCTGGCCCCGATTGTGCAGCAGCACGCCGGACCTGGGCGCGGTGAGGGCAGAGCCGAAGGACATGAAGAGCGTGTTGATGAAGCTGACGGCGTTGCGGTCCTTGTCGACCACGCAGAGATAAACCGTGTCCTGATGGCCGGCGAGGGGCGAGGGGGGCAGCGCGGGCATCCGCCGGGTGCGGTCGATGAGCGCCCGCTGCTCGTCGGCGTATTCCCGGGACAGCCATTTCCCGACGGGCACGTCCGATTGAGCCGGGTCGGCGAGCACCGCTTCCCGGTCGCAGTAGGCGAGGCGGGCGGCTTCGATTTCGATGTGCAGCCGCTCGGCGGACAGCGGGTCCAGCTTGTCCAGTTCCATGCCGCCTAGAATGTTGAGCATCTCCAGGGCGACGATGCCCTGGCCGTTGGGCGGGCATTCCCACACCTCATGGCCCTTGTAGGCGGTCTTGATGGGCTCGACATATTCGCCGACGGCGGCATCGAAGTCCGCCCGGGTGTGATGCCCGCCGAGAGAGGACAGGAAGCCCACCATATCCTCGGCGACCCAGCCCTCGTAGAATCCGGCCCGGCCCTTGGCGGCGATCTCTTCCAGGGTCTTGGCCAGCAGCGGCAGCCGGACCTTGTCGCCTAGTTCGTAGGCTTTGCCGTCCTTGAGGTAATGCTCGGCGGAGGCCGGGTCCCCGGCGAGGATTTCCTCGTTCCTTGCCCAGTCGAAGGAAACCCGGTGATTGACCGCGAAGCCGTCGCGGGCATAGCGGATGGCCGGCTCCAGCACATCGCCCAAGGGCATGGTGCCGTGATCGGCCGAGAGTTGCGCCCAGGCGTCCACCGCACCCGGCACCGTCACCGAGTGGGGACTTTGGCGGGGCAGTTCGCCGATGCCATTTTCCGCATACCATTCCGCCGCGGCGCCGGCCGGCGCCCGGCCCGAACCGTTGAACGCGATTACGCCCTCGCTGTTCGGGGAATACAGGCAGAAACAGTCGCCGCCGATACCGGTGGATTGCGGCTCCACGACGCACTGGACCGCCACCGCGGCGATGGCCGCGTCCATGGCGTTGCCGCCGGTCTGCAGAATTTGAATGGCCGCCATGGTCGAGAGCGGCTGTGACGTGGCCGCCATACCGACAGGCGCGTGAACCGTGGAGCGGCCGGGAACGTCGAGGAGTCGCATCGGAAACCTTTCATCGGGCCCAGGGGAGGAGGCCACAATTGAACGAGGTGATTATCCCGTCCGGCCCCTTCGGATCAAGCCCGCGATTGGGCGTCCGGCGATCACAAGTCATTTACGGGCGAGGAAATTTTCGCGCGCGCCGGCCGCGGCCGGACATCGGTTGGCCGCGCAACGGACCAACGATGGCTAGCGCGTGACCGGGAAAAGGGCCTAGCCTATGATCCGCGCCAAATTCCATCACCTGGCAGGAGAAGGCAGTTGAGCAACGTCAAGGAAGTGCGGCACTTCATCAATGGCGCCTATGTGTCGGGCGGACAGGGTGAATTCGAGAACATCAACCCGGCGACGGGCAGGTTCGAATCCAAGGTTCACGAAGCGGACCGGAACCTGGTCGACCAGGCGGTGGCCGCGGCGCGAAGCGCGCTGAACGGCGAGTGGGGCAGGCTCACGGTCGAAGCGCGCTCGAAGATGCTGTGCGCGGTCGCCGACGGGATCAATGCCCGGTTCGACGAATTCCTCGAAGCCGAGATTGCCGATACGGGCAAGCCGGTGAACCTGGCCTCCCATATCGATATTCCCCGCGGCGCCGCCAATTTCACGGTCTTCGCCGAACTCCTGAAGGCCTTCCCGACCGAGGCGTTCCAGCAGGATACGCCCACCGGTTACGGCGCGCTCAACTACTCGGTCCGCAAGCCGCGCGGCGTTCTTGGGGTGATCTGCCCGTGGAACCTGCCGCTTCTGCTGATGACGTGGAAGGTCGGCCCGGCGCTTGCCTGCGGCAACACGGTGGTGGTCAAGCCCTCCGAGGAGACCCCGACCACCGCCGCTATGCTGGGCGAGGTGATGAACGACGTGGGCGTGCCCCACGGCGTCTACAATGTCGTCCAGGGTTTGGGGCCGGATAGCGCCGGTCAGTACCTGACCGAGCATCCGGATGTCGACGGCATTACCTTCACCGGCGAGACCGTTACCGGCGAAGCCATCATGAAACAGGCGGCCCGCGGCATTCGCCCGGTCTCGATGGAACTCGGCGGCAAGAATGCCGGCGTGGTGTTCGCCGACGCCGATCTCGACAAGGCGGTGGCCGGTTCCATGCGGTCGGTGTTCGCCAATTGCGGTCAGGTGTGCCTCAACACCGAACGCCTCTATGTGGAGCGTCCGATTTTCGAGGAGTTCGTCGAGCGCCTCTCGAAGGGCGCTGGCGAAACCGTCTTCGGCGATCCCATGAGCACCGAAACCGCTTCGGGCCCGCTGATCTCCGAGCAGCATCGCGAGAAGGTGCTGGGCTATTACGAGAAGGCGAAGGCGGACGGCGCCGAGGTGCATACCGGCGGCGGCGTGCCCGGTGTCGGCGGGGACTATGACGGCGGCTGGTGGATTCAGCCGACGGTCTGGACCGGCCTCGAGGAAACCGATGCGGCGGTCAAGGAAGAGATCTTCGGCCCGTGCGTCCATGTGCAGCCGTTCGACGAACAGGACGAAGCCGTCGCCATGGCCAACGATACGGACTATGGACTGGCGACGTCGATCTGGACCGAGAACCTGACCAAGGCTCACCAGGTTGCCGATCAGATCGATGTCGGCATTACATGGGTGAACTGCTGGTTCCTGCGCGACCTGCGGACGCCGTTCGGCGGCAGTAAGGCGTCGGGCATCGGCCGCGAGGGCGGCCAGCACGCCTTCGAGTTCTACACCGAGCACCGGAACATCTGCATCCAGCTGTAGCGCCCGGCGTGTTTACCCGGATCGTGTATTCGTCGCTGGTGAAGTAGCGCCTGGGTCCGCCGGCGAGGCGCTCTGCTCGAGTGCCTGCGCGACCGCCCGCTGACGGGTGAGGGCCCAGAGCCATATCACCGCGGTCAGCGCCGCGGCGCCGATCAACGCGTTCTGAAAGCCGGCCCCGAGATCGGCAATGGCGCCGAGGGCGGCAGCGCCAACCGAGGGCAGACCGAAGCCCGCCGAAATATAGACGGCCATCACCCGGGCCCGGAGCTGTTGATCGACGGCATTTTGAACGAGCGTCGATGAGCCGACGCCGCCCATCAATAATGCGACCCCGAGGAGCATTATCGCCGCCGTCCCCACCCAAAGGTTATCGGTCGCGGCGAACAGCGTCTGCATGACCGCCGTGCCGATAAACCCGAGTACGACAATCCGGGTCAGGCCCTGGGTCCGGCCGCGCCTCGCAACGTACAGTGCGGAGAGCATGGCGCCGAACCCGGTCGCGCCCAGCAATAGTCCCAGCGTCTCCGGGCCGCCGCCGAAGACCGTGCCGACAAATCCCTGTGCCAGTTCGATATAGGGCCGGATCAAAAGAGCGGTCGCGCTCAGGAGCAGGAATACGAACCGGATGCTGGGCTCGCCGGCGATATACCGAAGGGGCTCGATAAACTCGGTCACGAACCCCCGACGGGTCCCGCCCGACGGCGGCGAGACGGACATGGGGATGCGCAGCAACAGCAGCAGAAACACCAGGAAGGCGGCCGCGTTGAACGCCAGCGCCGTCGCCACGTCGGCGATGCCGATAATCGCGGCGCCAAGTGCGGGACCGATAATTCGGGTCAGGTTGAACGAAGCGGTATTCAGGCCGAGTGCGGACGACAAATCGGCGCGCGGGACCACCTGGCTGGCCATGGAAATTCGGGCCGGACCGGCTGCCGCGTCACTTATGCCCAATAGCGCCGTGAGAATCATGATCAGCTCGATGGTAATCGCATCCAGGGCGACCAAACCCGCGAACACGGTCCCGACCACGAACGAAATAACCGACATGGCCCGGATAATCTGCAGGTACCCCAGCCGGTCGGTGAACACCCCCGCTATGAGGGGGACGATCACCAATGGGAACAGATCCGCGAAGGCGACGATACCCAGCCAGGTTCCGGACTCGGTCAATTCCCAAACCAGCCACATGATCGCGGTGCGCTGGACCCACCGGCCGGTATGGCTGACGGTGCTGCCCAGCCATAGGTACTGATAGTTCCGGTGCGAGAGCGCGCGGCCGATACCGCCCAGGAGAAATCCCCAATTCATGCCCGGGAGCTTACGCCTTCGCCTCGGAACGTCGAGACCCAATCAGGGGCGGTCGGTTGAGCGGACAGGCCTGGCAGCCTGCTATCGGAAGACGACGGTGCGTGAGCCGTTGGGGAGCACCCGATGCTCGGTCAAATAACCGAGGGCGCGGGACAGCACCTGGCTCTCGGTTTCGCGTCCGACCGCCGCAAGGTCCTCCGGCGTATAGGTGTGGTCGACCCGCTGGACCTGCTGCTCGATGATCGGCCCCTCGTCCAGATCCTGGGTGACGAAGTGGGCGGTTGCCCCGATCAGCTTGACCCCTCGGGCGTGGGCTTGGTGGTACGGCTTGGCGCCCTTGAATCCGGGCAGGAAGGAGTGATGAATGTTGATCGCCCGGCCGGAAAGCTTGTCGCACATTTCGGTGGACAGCACCTGCATGTAGCGCGCGAGGACCAGATAGTCCGCGCCGCTGTTCCGGAAGAGTTCGAGGACCCGGGCTTCCTGTTCGGCTTTGGTCTCCCTGGTCACCGGCAGGTGGTGAAACGGAATGTCGTGCCAGTCGGCGAGCGGCTTGAGGTCCGGGTGATTGGAGACGATCGCCGGAATGTCCGCGTTCAACGTGCCCGAGCGGTAGCGATAGAGAATATCGTTCAGGCAATGCTCCGCCCTGGTGACCATGATCAGGAGTTTGGTCTTGGCGTTTTGCTCATGGAGCCGCCAGTTCATTTGAAATTTCTTGGCGATGGCCCCGAAGCCCGCCCGCACGCCGTCGATATCCATATTGGGATCGGTGATGTGGAAGACCTGCCGGCCAAAGAAGGTCACGGTCTCGGGGTCGGCGAAATAGGAGGCCTCGGTCATGAAACAACCGAGGTCGCTGAGGCAGCCGCTGGCGGCGGCGACGATGCCCGTCCGGTCCGGACAGGTCATGGTCAGCACGTACGATACGGGCTCCGTCTCCTCGTTCATCGATGGGGCTTTCTTTGCGGTCTTAGTGGGCGGCGGCGGGCGCCGGTTCGTCCCGGTGGGTCGGTCCGATACCGGCCTCTGCGAGGATTACCGGGATCGTCTCTTCCTGGCGGATGGCCATGATATGGACCCCGGCGATGCCGTCAATCTCTCTGAATTGCTGGATCAGCTCGACGCAGACGCGCCGCCCTTCAGCCCGTTCGTCGTCCGCCCGGTCGAGCCGGTCGACGATCTCGTCGGGGATAATCACCCCCCAGAGATTTTCGCGCATCCAGCGGGCCGATTTCGCCGAGCGGATGGGACCGATCCCCATGAGCACGAACAGCTGGTCGGTGGCCCCGTGGTCCCGCAGCCGTTCGATGTAGCGCTCGACGATTCCGGCATCGAAACAGAACTGGGTCTGCACGAACTGCGCCCCTGCTGCCGCCTTGGCGAGCAACCGCTCCGGCGTCCAGCCGGGCTCCGGATCGATGGGCGTATCGGCGGCGCCGATGAACAGGTCCGGCGGCGAGGCGATCTCGCGGCCCGACAGGATCGTGCCGTCGTCCCGCATCTGCCGGGCCATGTCGATGAAGGCGCCGGTATCCAGATCGAATACCGGCTTGGCATCGGGCTGGTCGCCCTGTTTGGGGTCGTCGCCGCCCAGGATCATCACGTTGCGCACGCCGAAGGCGCCGGCGCCGAGCAAGTCGCTCTGCAGGGCAATCCGGTTGCGGTCCCGGCAGGTGAACTGAAGCACTGGTTCGATGCCGTGCTGCATCATCAACCCGGCCGCGGCCACGTTGGAGAGGTGGGCGCGGGCACCGGCGCCGTCGGTGACGTTGACCGCATCGACGATGCCCCTGAACGGCAGGGCCTTGTCCAGAAGGTCATCGGAACTCGCCGAGAGCGGCGGCGTCAGTTCGGCCGTTACGGCGAATTCGCCGTTGAGCAGCGTGCGGACGAGGCCGGCTTCGACGGGAAGAGAGGTGTCCGGCGGCATTGGCTAGCTCCGTTTCCGCGAGACCACGAAAGATTCATTGAGAAACCAGAGGCCGCCGTGCTGTTTCAGCGCTTCCTCGGTCGCCGTCAGGTAGTGGCCGTCGGCGATCGCGTCGGCGATCAGGTGATCCTCGATCTGATAGACGTAGATGGCGGCGTTCCAGGCGGCGAACAGGGTCGACGTGCCGATGCTCTCGGTCCCGATTTCACTCGGCAGGGTGTGCATGTCGTAGCGGAACAAGGACCGGTTGTCGGCGTAGGTGTTGAACCGGAGATCCCGCTCGGACTTGCCGAGGGTTTGCTTCAGCACCTTCATCAATTCGTGCCGGCTCGACTGGTTGAGCTCCCGGCCGGGCCAAATGCCCTGAATGATGTCGAGGCCCGGGTCACGGCCATAGGAATGGATGCCCAGCATCCGTCCCCCCGGCGCCAGGGATTTGGCCAGCGGGGCAAGGACCTTCTCGACCTTGAAATCCGGGCTCATGCTGGCGCGGTAGGGCTGGGAGGCCAGGATCATGTCGTACTGGCCCTGGAACCGGCCGGGGCGCGGGATGATGGGATCGACCACGAAGCGCTGATCCTCGCGATAGATCACCATGACCGACGGCCGCTCATAGAGCGGGTTGCCGGTCTTCTTCGATGCCTTGACCTTCCAGCCTTCGGACAGGATGGGTTTCAGCGATTTGATCTGCTCGTCGAATTCGTGGGACGTGGTGCCGGTGAGCGGCACCTCGTGCCAATTGAGGGCGGCCGCCGACGTGACGCTGCCCGGCATCAGCTGCGGCGCCTCGCTGTAATAGAGGTTGGTGACCACCAAAACCGTCGCCGGGTGTTCGAAGAACCGGTCGGACATCTTTTCGAGACTGAGGCGTACGTCCTCGAGGCTGATTTCCTTGCCGACGATAACGAATGGGACCGTGGAATGGCGGCGGTGCATGTCGCGCATCACCCGGGTGAGCACGGTGCCGTCGCCCATGCCCGCATCGAACAGCCTGAGCGCTGGCGGTTTGGGGTGAACCTGGGCGAGCTCCATGCCGACGCGCTCGGCGACCACCCACTTCTCCGAGCAGGTGTTGACGAACATCAGGTATTTCTGGCGGTTGTCGTAGAACCGGAACGCCTTGGGTTCGCCGCTTTCGTCGAGGGGCGTCACCCGCGAATAGACCTTGGCTTTTTTCTTTCCACCGGCGCCATTGTCTTTCGGCGCCGCCTCGCGCTTCAGGGGCAGGTTGTCGGGCAAGGCCGATGATTCCGAGCCGTTGCCCTTGGCCGCCGCAGGCTCGTCCTTGGTCATGTATTTGCGCACCCGGTCGACGGTGCGCATGGTAACCCCGCGCCCGGCGCGCAGGCGGCTGACGAACTTGCCGTCGTTGACGGTGAGTCGGCCGAAGGTCGACTCGGCGATGGCGTTATCGCGGCAATAATCCTCGATCTCGCCGATGAACGTCTGAATGTCTTCCATTGCCCAAGTCTCCGACTTGGCGAACAAGAGAGTCAACGAAAATCCCATTAATTTAGTGGGATAAGTTAGTGGGATTTATCCTACATACGATAAGGGGGAGTGGGATTGACGTGGGCTGTTTCGGTCACTCGAAAATTCCGTATATTGAGACTTCCGAATACCGTGGTAGGTTGTCTGCATGGACGCAATCACCCCGAAACCCCTGATCAATCCGGCCTTTGACGACGGCAGCACCGCGCTGCCCGATGGCCGGTACAAATCGGCCTGCCGAATGTGTCATGGGGGCTGCGGCACCATCATGCACGTCGAAAACGGCAAGCTGGTCCACATCGACGGCGATCCCGACAACCCGATGAACCGGGGCAAGCTGTGTCCCTTGGGAGCGGCCAGCCTGGAGCAGGTCTACAACCCGTCCCGGCTCAAATATCCCATGCGCCGGGCCGGCGGACGGGGCGAGGGGAAGTGGGAGCGCATCTCCTGGGACGAGGCCTACGACGAGATGTGCGCCAAGATTCGCGAGGCCACCGAGCGCGACGGCGCCGAGAGCATCTGGGTGGGCACCGGGACCGGACGCCACCACTTCGGCTATGTCTCCCGCTTCGCCAACGCCATCGGCACCCCCAACTGGTGCGAGCCGGGCACCGCTCAATGCTTCCGGCCCAGGGTTCACGGATCGATCATCACCATGGGCCAGCTGCCCATCTGCACCTATACCAACGAGGCGCAGCCGGACCTGATCCTGTTCTGGGGCCACAACCCCATCTATTCCGGGCCCGATGGCGAATTGGGATTCGGGGTAAAGGATGCCCTGGCCCGCAAGCCCAAGATCATCGTCGTCGACCCGCGCGAGACCATGCTCGCCAAGCGCGCCGACTACTTTCTCCAGCTTCGCCCCGGCACCGACGATGCGCTGGGGCTCGCCATGCTCAACGTGATCATCGGCGAGGAGCTCTACGACAAGGAGTTCGTCGAGAAGTGGACCCACGGCTTCGGCCGGCTCGCCGAACGGGTCGAGCGGTATACGCCCGAGTGGGCCGAACCCATTACATGGGTGAAGGCGGACGACATCCGGGGCGCGGCGCGGCTCTATGCCGAGACCAAGCCCTCCATGCTGGAGTGGGGATGCGCCATCGAACACACGCCGGCCTGTTTCCAGACCGTCCGGGCGCTGCTCTGCCTGCCGTCGATCACCGGCAATATCGACCAGCCGGGGGGCTGGGCGTTCGGCATGATGGGCATCGCGCCGCTGCCGCAGCTGTTCGACAAGATGCCCATGGAGCAGCAGCAGAAGCGCCTGGGCTACGACGATTACAAGGTGCTGTCGGGCGAGTTGGCGCAGCTGCCGTCGGCCCACATCCCGAGCATCTTCGACGCCATCCGGACCGGGAAACCCTATCCGGTCACCACCGGACTGATCTTCGGCAACAATGCGCTCTCCACCTACGGCGAGGTGGACGTGGTCTACGAGACCCTGATGGCGCTCGATTACCTGATGGTCGCCGAGCTCTACATGACGCCGACCGCCGAGCTTGCCGACCTGGTGCTGCCGGTGTCCACCTGGGCCGAGGTGGACGCGCTGCCCGCCGTGCCGTTTTACGGCCAGAACGTGCTGCTCGCCCAGCAGAAGGTGGTGCAGGTGGGCGAGTGCGTGCAGGACGAAGTGATCATGACCGAAATCTGCCGCCGCCTCGGCACCGAGTTCGGCCGGGAAAGCCTGGAAGAGGTCTACGATTCCATGCTGGCGCCCAAGATGGGCATGAGCTTCGCCGAGCTGCGGGAGAGGGGATTCGTCCAGCCCGAGTTCAAGTACCGCAAGTACGAGGAGAACGGCTTCAACACGCCGACCGGCAAGATCGAGCTTTACTCCACCCGGATGGAGGAGTGGGGGGACGACCCGCTGCCCTATTTCGAGGAGCCGCCGGAAAGTCCCTACGCGACGCCGGAGTTGGCCGAGGAGTATCCCTACATCCTGATCACCGGCGCGCGGCTGCCCACATATTTCCAGTCCGAGTACCGGCAGATGCCGACGCTGCGGCGCGGGCGGCCGGAGCCCGAATGCGAACTTCACCCGGAGACGGCGGCCGAACTTGGACTGGAGCAGGGGGACTGGGTGTCCATCGAAACCAAGCGGGGCAAATGCCGCCAGAAGGTGCGCATCTTCGAGGGAATCGATCCCCGGGTCATCCATGCCCAGCACGGCTGGTGGTTCCCGGAGGAGGACGGGAGCCCGGACCACGGCATCTGGCGATCAAACGCCAACACGCTCACTTCCATGCAGCCGCCCTACTGCAAGTCCATGGGCACCTATCAGCTCCGCGCGCTCTTGTGCAAAGTGGTCAAGGCCGGCGAGGCGGAAGAACCCTGGCGACCGCCCCACATCGCCGCCATGGACGGCAGGTGGCGCTCCAACGTCGCGGAGGTACAGGACTGGGACGAGGCCGAGATCAAGGCCTGGCGCGAGATGCGCGGCGGCATGAAACAGCGCCGGGTTTAGTTACTTCTTTATACCCAGGCGACGCTTTACCGCTGCATCGCCATTCCATCATCGTCCGTGCGGGATAGCGGCCGTTAAGCGTTCTGCGGCGGATCGAAGTGGAAGAAATCGCGGAAGCCGTCGGCGATCTTCTTGCCGAAATCCGTCTCCACCCCTTGGACGATGGAATCCGGGATCGATACGTCGTCGCGGCCTTCCTCGACGCCGGTGATCACCGTCAGCTGCACCGCGTCCGTATCGCCGATGTTCTTGAACCCGCGATAGACCCGGGGCGGGCACGAGAAGGTATCCCACTTGTTGAGCACCAGCGTGTGCTCGATGGGATCGCCGATGTAGTACTCGATGGCGCCTTCGAGGCACATGAAGGTCTCGAAGGTGGAATTGTGGCTGTGCAGGCACGGGCCCTGGCCCGGCGGCATGATGGAAATGAACATGGTCGAGCCGGCCGCGCCGACGATGGGCGAGTCGTTGCCGAACGGGCTCTTGGTGTCGTCCAGAATGATCGGCATCAGCTTGCGGGCGTAAAACACGTCCATGGCGTCCTGGCCGACCCATTCGAGATCGTCGGCGGACGACATCTGCCGGAGGTCGCTGAACCGCCCGATCCGGCTTTCGATTTCCTCGGCGGTAGGTGTGTAAATCTCGTTGCTCATTGTTTTCCTCCCATCACTGGTGGATCAGTTCTGCTCATGAAAATAGGTTAGCACGAATCCCGGTGGGGGAGGCCAGCCCCGCTTACCTGACGCTGATCTTGTCGAGCACCCAGAGCGCCCCGAACAGGATCGGCTGGTGGATCAAATAGATCAGCAGCGTCTTCCGGCCCATCCAGCGGAGCAGGTCGGGAATCCGGCCCTCGGGCTTCCACCCTTCCAACTGCCCCATGATCCCGGGCGAGCCGAGCAGCAACTGCATGAAGGCGAAGCCCAGCAGCGTGGCGCCGAACCACGGAAAGATGGGCACGTAATCGACGGAGAAGGGCGGATTGGCGGCGAACCCGATCCAGGCGAACTGGCGGATGTCGAAGAACGAGAGGTTCACGTCCAGCCCAAGAAAGATGACCGCCGCGCCGCTGAGGGCGACCGCCCAATAGGGAAGGCCCGCGAAGAGGACGATCAACAGGCTGGCGATGGCGAGGTTGTGGAGGATGCCGAAGAACACGAAGCCCTCCTCGAACACCGTCGCCGTGGCGATGGTGACGGCGATGGCCGCGGCGAGGATGCGCGAAAACCGGTTGAGGAATTTCTGAGGATCGACGGCCGTGCGCCGCGCAAGCGCATGGCTGATCCCGGAGGAAACCAGGAAGATGCCGACGATGATCGTCCGGGCGGCGAGCCAGAAGGGGTCGTTGAACAGGTCCACCTCGGCATAGCCGAAGAACGACAGGTCCCATGACAGGTGGTAGAGGATCATCAGGGCGATCCCGACCCCGCGGAGCAGGTCGAGGGCGTCGATGCGGGCCGGCGCCGCTGATGCCGGCCGCGCCATTACGGCGCCCGGGCGCCCGCGATCAGCGGCAGGCCGCGGAGGGCGTCGCGGATCGTCTCCCCCGTCAGCACCCTGAAGTCCCCGGACGCCAGCGCCAGCGAGCCCTGCCGCTCGCCTTCGCGACCGCCGTGACCCGAGCGCACATGCATGGCGCCTTCGCAGCCGGCATTCCGGGCGGCGCCCACGTCGATGGCGCGGTCGCCGATCAGCCATGACCGCGGGAGGTCGATGGACAGCGCCCGGGCCGCCTTGATCAGCATGCCGGCATTGGGCTTGCGGCACGGATGGTCGTCGTGCCGGTAGGGCGGGTGCGCATCGGCATGAAACGGGCAGGCGAAGACTGCCGACAAACGGACCCCGGCAAGATCGAGTTTCCGCCTGATGGCGTCCTGCACCTCGGCGAATTGGGGCCAGTCATAATAGCGCAGGCCGATTCCCGCCTGATTGGTGACGATGACGACCGGAACGTCCGCCCGGTTGGCCTCGGCGATGATGTCCGCCGCGCCTGGAATCAGGCTCACGTCGCCGGCGCGATGCAGATAGCCGGCCTCTTCGATCACGACGCCGTCGCGATCGAGGAACAATGCCGGCCGTTCCCCGCGGGCGGCGGGCGGCGTCACGATCTCGGCCCAGATGCCGTCGGAATCGATAAACCCGAATTCAGGATAACCGGCCATGCTGTATTGTATCGCGTTCGCCCGCTGATATTCTCGAAATCCTCGTAAGCCGGAATGATTAAGGATTCGATGACGGAAGGCAAAAAGCTCCGGTCCCGCATCACGACCGACGGTCTCGACCGGACCCCGCACCGGGTGTTCATGCGCGCCATGGGAATGGACGACGCGGCCATCGCCCGGCCGATCATCGGCGTCGCCTCGACCGCCGGCGAGGTGACGCCCTGCACCATGACGCTGGCCGTTCAGTCCAAGGCGGCGCAGAAGGGCGTCGTCGAGGCCGGCGGGACGCCGCGCGAGTTCACCACCATCTCGGTCTCCGACGGCGTTTCCATGAACCATGCGGGCATGAAGATGTCCCTGGTGTCGCGCGAGGTCATCGCCGACTCCGTGGAGCTGGTCGTCCAGGCCCATGCCTATGACGGCCTTGTCGCCTTCGGCGGCTGCGACAAGAACCTGCCGGGCATGATGATGGCCATGGTGCGGTGCAACGTGCCGGCGGTGTTCATGTACGGGGGCAGCGCGCTGCCCGGCAGGTGGCGGGGCCGGGATGTGAGCGCCATCGAGGCCTATGAAGGCGTCGGCGCCGTGATGACCGGTTCGATGACCGAGGCCGAACTCGCCGAGCTGGAGCGGGTCTGCCTGCCCACCATCGGATCCTGCGCCGGCCAGTTCACCGCCAACACCATGGCGATGGTGTCGGAGACATTGGGCCTCGCCCCGCTGGGCTCCGCGATGATCCCGGCGGTCTATGAGCAACGGCTGGCGGCGGCGGAGCACGCGGGCCGGCTGGTCATGGACATCCTCGAAAATGGCGGGCCGCTGCCGCGCGACCTGGTGACCCGGGCGTCGATCGAAAATGCCTGCGCGGTGGTCGCGGCGACCGGCGGTTCGACCAATGCCGGCCTGCATATTCCGGCGATCGCCCACGAGGCCGGTATCGCTTTTTCGCTGGAGGACGCCGCCCGGGTGTTCGAACGGACGCCGCTGATCGCCGACCTCAAGCCGGGCGGCGCCTATCACGCCAAGGACGTTTACGAAATCGGCGGCACGCCGGTCATCCTGAAGGCGCTGCTGGAAGCGGGACACCTGGACGGGTCATGCCTCACCATCGACGGACAACCGTTGGACGAGGCGCTCTCCGATGTCCCGGCGCCCGACGGCAGCGTGGTGCGGCCGGTCTCCGACGCCATTTCCGGCACCGGCGGCGTCGTGGTCCTCAAGGGCAATTTGTGTCCGGACGGCGCGCTGATCAAGGTCGCCGGTCTCGGCAAGCTGGTCCACGAAGGCCCCGCCCTGGTCTTCGACGGCGAGGAAGCCTGCACCGCGATGATCGAAAAAGGCGAATATGCGGAGGGCTCGGTCATCATCGTCCGCAATGAGGGTCCCAAGGGCGGGCCCGGCATGCGCGAAATGCTGGGCACGACGGCCATCATCTACGGGCAGGGGATGGGGGAGAAGGTCGCGCTGATCACCGACGGCCGGTTTTCCGGCGCCACCCGCGGCATGTGCATCGGATACGCCTCGCCGGAGGCGGCGGTGGGCGGCCCGCTGGCGCTGATCGAAAACGGCGACATCATCCGGATCGATTGCGAGGCCCGGACCATCGAGCACATGGTGCCGGCGGACGAGTTCGAGAGGCGGCGGGCCGATTGGTCGCCGCCGGTTCGCGACGGCCTCGCCGGCGCCCTCGAAAAATACGCCGCGACGGTCGGCCCGGCCAATCTGGGCGCCGTCACCCATTCGGGGAACGCCCGGTGGGAAGGGGATGCCTGAGTGACCGGACCTATGAATGCGCCTCTCATAAAGGTCGCGACGCGGAGTTTCTCCCGCCATCCGGTGCTGCGCGCGGAACTCCTGTCCGAGTTTCCCGGCGCCGTCTTCAATGAACGGGGGAGCCGGTTCGGCGGCGAGGCCCTCGTCCAATATCTCGACGGCGCCGACGGCGCGGTGGTCGGGCTCGAGCCGATTACGGACGAGGTGCTCGCCGCCCTGCCGAAACTCCGGATCGTCGCCAAGTACGGCGTCGGGCTGGACAACGTCGACGAGGATGCCTGCCGCGCCCGCGGCGTCGCCGTCGGCTGGACGGGCGGGGTAAACGCCCTCGGCGTCGCCGAAATGACGGTGTGCTTCCTGGGCGGGCTGTCGCGCAACGTGCTCCGGTCGGGGACCCGGCTATCGGCGGGCGAGTGGGACGGATCGGGCGGACGCCAGCTTTCCGGCCGCACCGTCGGCGTCATCGGCGTCGGCCACGTGGGCAAGGAGGTGATCCGGCTGTTGGCCCCCTACGGTTGCCGGATCATGGCCAACGATATCGTCGAGCAGACCGATTATTTCAGCGAAAACGGCCTGATCGGCGCGTCCAAGGAGGAAATCCGCGCCGAGGCCGACTTCATCACCATCCACACGCCGCTGACCGAAGAAACCAGGGCGATGGTCGACGCGGCGTTTCTCGCCGCCATGAAGCCGACGGCGTACCTGATCAATACGGCCCGGGGCGGCATCGTCGATCAGCCGGCGCTCAAGCGGGCGCTGACGGACGGCGCCATCGCCGGCGCCGCATTGGACGTCTTCGAGGAGGAACCGTGCGGGGATTTGGAGTTCCTGAGCCTGCCCAACCTGTTTTCGACGCCGCATATCGGGGGCTCGGCCGAGGAGTCGATCCTCGCGATGGGACGCAGCGCCATCAACCATTTATCCAGCTTTTTCAACAGGTAACCGGGGCCTGTTCGGCTGGGGACGCAGGCGCCCGCGCTAGGCCCATCGACAATTCCCGATCCGATAATGATAATGATTTGCATTGTCGTTTCTGGTCTGATAGGTGTTGATAACGGTTCTCAAAATTGAACCGGACGATACCTTGGGACACGACCAAAATGAAAAAGACCATCTCTCTCATCGCCGCCGCCGCTGCCATGCTGCCGGTGCTCGGCCCGGGAACCGCCGGCGCGGAGGAAGTCAATCTGTATTCCTATCGCCAGCCGTTCCTGATCCAGCCGTTCCTCGATGAATTCACCAGGCAAACCGGCATCAAGGTGAACGTCGTCTACGCCCAGAAGGGGATGCTCCAGCGCCTCAAGGCGGAAGGCCGGAACACGCCGGCGGACGCGGTATTGACCGTCGATATCTCGCGCCTCGATGCGCTGACCAACGCCGAGCTGCTGCAACCGGTCTCATCGCCGGTCCTGGACAGGAACATTCCGGCGCAGTACCGGCACCCCCAGGGTCATTGGTACGGCCTGACCACCCGCGCCCGGATCATCTACGTCAGCAAGGACCGGGTGAAGCCCGGTGAGGTCGCGTCCTACGAGGACCTTGCGAAGCCGCACATGAAGGGGCGGGTCTGCACCCGGTCCGGCAAGCACGTCTATACGGTCTCCCTGATCGCCTCGATCATCGAAGCCAATGGCGAGAAGGCGACCGAGCAGTGGCTGCGGGGCGTCAAGGCGAACCTCGCCCGCAAGCCGCAGGGCAACGACCGGGCGCAGGTCAAGGCCATCAAGGACGGCGTGTGCGACGTGTCCCTCGGCAACACCTACTACATGGGCAAAATGGCCACCAACGACAAGAAGCCGGAGCAGAGGCAATGGGCCGCTTCGGTCAATATCCTGTTTCCCAACCAGGCCGGCCGCGGAACCCACGTCAATATCAGCGGCGCGGCCGTCACCGAGCATGCCAAGAACAAGGCCAACGCGGTCAAGCTTCTCGAGTTTCTGAGCGAGAACTTCGCCCAGAAAATGTATGCCGACCAAAACTTCGAGTATCCGGTCAAGGCCGGTGTCGAATTGCATCCGATGGTCGCGGGATGGGGCAAGTTCAAGTCCGATGCCGTGAACCTGGACAACGTCGCCAAGCATCGCGCGGCGGCGACGAAATTGGTGGACCGGGTCAATTTCGACGGCTAGGTTTCACACCGCTTTAATTCGGGAGAGCCGCGGCAACGCGGCTCTCCGTGATTCCGGGAACCCGTTCGCCGCGCCGCTTCGGATGCCGCGGCAAAATCGCCGATGACTGCCGCCGCCGCCCTGACCCGACACCGAACCCGCCGCGGATTCGCCGCCGCCGGTCTCGACGGCTGGACGCTCGGCGCGCTGTTGGTGGCCGGATGCGTCGCCATTCCCATCGGCGCGGTGCTGATCCTGGCGACCGGAACCGGCAGCGGTATCTGGGGGCACCTGATCGACACGGTGCTCGCGCGCTATGTCGGGACGACCCTCGGTCTCATGGCCGGCGTCGGGGCGGGGACGCTGATCATCGGCGTCGGAACCGCTTGGCTGGTCACCAATTTCCGGTTTCCGGGGCGGGGCATGTTCGAATGGTCGCTCCTTCTGCCGCTGGCCATTCCGTCCTACGTCATTGCATTCGTGTTCACCGATTTCCTCGAATTCGCCGGGCCGGTGCAGGGCCTGTTGCGGGAACTCGGCGGCTGGACATCGCCCAGGGACTACTGGTTCCCCGAGATACGCTCCCTCGGCGGCGCGGTCGTCGTCATGTCCCTGGTTCTCTACCCCTATGTCTATCTGCTGTCCCGCGCCGCCTTTCTCGAGCAGTCGGTCGGGATGATGGAAGTCAGCCGCTCTCTCGGCCGGGGGCCGTGGCGCAGTTTTCTGACCGTTGCGGTGCCGCTGGCCCGTCCGTCCATCGCCGTCGGCGTGTCGCTGGTGCTGATGGAAACGCTGAACGATTTCGGCACGGTGGATTTCTTCGCCGTCCAGACCCTGACCCTGGGAATCTTCGACGTCTGGTTCAACCTCAACAGCGTCGCCGGGGCCGCCCAGATCGCCGGCGTCATACTGCTGTTCGTCATGGTCCTGCTGGCCGCCGAGCGTTTCAGCCGGCGCCGCCAGCGCTACCACGGACAGGGGGGGGCGCTCCGCCGCGCCGTTCCCCGCCGGTTGACGGGTTTCGCCGCGCTCCTGTCCACACTGGCGTGCGCGCTTCCCCTGGCGCTCGGATTTCTGCTGCCCGTCGGCCTGCTGTCGGCGGACGTCGTGGCCAATCTCGAACTGGTCGGCGGCAGGGCGTTTCTGACCAGCGCCGGCAACAGCCTGCTTCTCGCGGCCCTGGCCGCCCTTGTCGCGGTGCTGATCGGACTGCAGCTCGCCTACGGCGTCCGCCTGAGCGGCAACCGGGCCCTCAGGAGCCTTACCCGGTTCGCCAGCCTCGGTTACGCAATTCCCGGCGCCGTCCTGGCGGTGGGAGTCATGATCCCCTTCGGGCTGTTCGACAACTGGATCGACGCCCAGTCGAGCCGCCTCTTCGGGATTTCCACCGGGCTGATATTGAGCGGTACCGGCGCCGCCCTGGTGTTCGCCTATGTCGTCCGGTTTCTGGCCCTTTCGCAGGGAGCCGTCGAGAGCGGTCTCGAACGGGTAACGCCCAACATCGACGGCGCGGCCCGCACCTTGGGCTGCCGTCCGGCCGGGGTCCTGTGGCGGGTTCACGTCCCGCTTTTGCGCGGCAGCATGCTGACGGCCGCCATCCTGGTGTTCGTCGACACCATGAAGGAACTTCCGATGACGGTGATCATGCGGCCGTTCAACTTCGAGACCCTGGCGACCCAGGTGCATCAGTTCGCCGCCTCCGAGCAATTCGCCGAAGCTTCGCCGGCGGCCCTGGCAATCGTCCTTGCAGGTATCCTCCCGGTGATTATTCTCAGCCGCGCCATGAGAAACACCGTTCACGTCGACACCAGGGCCGAGGCACGGACATGACATCGGCCCTGGAAATTTCCGGCCTTTCGCACGCCTTCGGCAGGACCCGTGTCCTGGATGACGTGTCCTGCACCGTGGAGCCGAGGGAAATCGTCTGTCTGCTCGGGCCCTCGGGATGCGGCAAGACGACGCTGCTCCGGCTGGCGGCCGGGCTGGAACGCGTCCAAACCGGCGCCATCAAACTTCACGGGCAAACCGTCGGCGAGCCCGGCTGGCATGTGCCGCCGGAATCCCGCCGCATCGGACTGATGTTTCAGGACTATGCCCTGTTTCCACATCTGACGATCGCCGAGAACGTGGCTTTTGGAATATCCGGCCTTCCGGCCGGCCGGCGCCGGCCGCGCGTCCACGAGGTGCTTTTCCAGGTCAACATGCAGGCTTACGCGGATTCCTATCCGCACATGCTTTCCGGCGGCCAGCAGCAGCGGGTGGCGCTGGCGCGGGTGCTGGCGCCCAAGCCCGAAGTCGTTTTGCTGGACGAGCCGTTTTCCGGCCTGGACGAGACGCTGCGCATTCAGGTCCGCGAGGAGACGCTGCGGGTGCTCAATCAGGCGGGTACCGCGGTCCTGATGGTGACGCACCATCCGGAAGAAGCGATGTTCATGTCGGACCGCATGATGGTCATGGGCCCGGGCGGCATCATCCATCAGGTGGGTGCGCCGGCCGAGGTCTATGCCAACCCGGCGAACCGGTTTGTCGCGACCTTCTTCGGCCGCACCAATTTGATAACGGGCGTCGTGCGCAACGGCGTGGTCGACACGCCGCTCGGTACGGTGGCGGCCGGCGGCCGGGGCGAGGGGTGCGCGGTCGACGTCGTTTTCCGGTCGAACGGCGTTACGCTGTCGACGGCCGACGAGCAAGCCTGTCCCGTCGAGATCGTCTCCGCGCGCCCCATGGGCCGGGACACCAGGGTCACGTTCAGGCTTGCCGGCGATGAGGCGGGCGCCACATATCTTTGCCGGGTTCCCGGCATTTTCATGGCCGGCGGTTCAGCCAGGGTGACGGCGAGGCTGGATTCCGCCGGGGCGTTCGTCTTTCACCGCGGCGGCCCGGAAACCGAGCGGACCTCGGACTCCGGGCCGGTTCATGGCCCGTCCGCCGACGGCGCATAACTCTCTGTTTCGTAAGGAGTTTGTCATTTGCAGGTGCAATTCGGCGTGGCATAGTACCCGCACCGAAACTGCGGCCACCGGAAAGGTCTCGACCAGGGATGAAGAGCGGACGCGACCACGCGCGCGTACTAATCTACAGCCATGACAGCTTTGGACTGGGGCACCTTCGCCGGTGCCGGGCGATCGCCCATGCCCTGGTCGGCTCATCCGGCGGACTATCGGTTCTGATATTGTCCGGCTCGCCGATCATCGGCAGTTTCGATTTCCGTGCGCGTGTCGACTTCGTGCGCGTGCCCGGGGTCATCAAGCTGCGCAACGGCGAGTACACCCCGCTCAATCTGCATCTGGATATCGAGCAAACTATGGATCTGCGCGGCTCAATCATTCGCCATACGGCGGAGGCCTTCGATCCGGATCTGTTTATCGTCGACAAGGAGCCCCTCGGGCTTCGCGGCGAGGTGAGCGAGACGCTCCATGTGCTCAAGGGCCGGGGGACGGCGCTGGCGCTTGGCCTGCGGGACGTGATGGATGAGCCGGCGCTCCTCGGACCCGAATGGGAACGCAAGAACGTCATGCCGGCGCTCACGGATCTTTATGACCAGATTTGGGTTTATGGCCTGCCCCAGATCTACGACCCGTTGTCCGGGCTGGACATTCCCGATCAGGTTCGCCGCAAGACGGTCTTCACCGGATACCTGCGCTACGGCGTACCGAATGCGGCTTCGGTCTCACAGACACTCGATATTCAGGAACCCTATATTTTGGTGACGGCCGGGGGCGGCGGTGACGGCGACGCGCTGGTCGATTGGGTGATCCGCGCCTATGAGGCGGACCCCGGTATCCCGCACCCGTCGCTGATCGTTTTCGGACCGTTCATGCAGCCGGAAATTCAGGAGGCGTTTCTCGACCGCATCGCGAGGTTGGACACGGTCGAGGCCATCACTTTCGATGCCCGGCTCGAACACTTCGTCAAGGCGGCGGTCGGCGTCGTGGGCATGGGAGGATACAATACCTTCTGTGAAATCCTCTCGTTCGATAAGCCGGCCCTGATCGTGCCCAGAACGCGGCCCAGGATGGAGCAGTACATCCGGGCGGCGCGGGCGCAGGAAACCGGCCTGCTCTCCATGTTGGAGGATGACGGTATCCGGGACGCGAAATCCATGGCGACGGCGCTCAGGCAACTGACCCAGCAGAAGCGGCCGTCCGAAGTGATTGTTCCCGGATTGCTCGACGGTCTTGAGAATATTTGCCGCCTGACCGATGCATGGCTCGACGAGGATCGGCGTCCGGACATCAAGGTCGTCGAAGAAAGGGCCTGATGACCACGGCCATCGTCCTGAAGGGCTACCCGAGGCTTTCCGAGACATTCATTGCGCAGGAAATTCTGGCGCTGCAACAGGCGGGCCTCGACCTCGGCATCGTCTCGCTGCGTCACCCGACGGACAGTGCCGCCCATCCAGTTCACGGCCAGATCGAGGCTCCGGTCAATTACCTGCCCGAGTATCTGTGGCGCGAGCCGATCCGCGTACTGAGGTCCTGGCGGCGCGTCCGCAAACTCGGGACCTATGCCGAAGCGCGCCGGGCCTGGCGCCGTGACTTGGCGCGCGATCCTACGGCGAACCGGATTCGGCGCTGGGGGCAGGCGCTGGTGCTGGCCGCCGAATTGGGGCCCGAGGTCGACCGCCTGTACGCCCACTTCCTTCACACGCCGTCATCCGTGGCGCGGTACGCCTCGATCCTCCGAAACATTCCATGGTCCGCTTCGGCTCACGCCGTCGACATCTGGACCACCCCCGAATGGGAATTACGGGAAAAGCTCGCCAGCGCCGACTGGGTGCTGACCTGTACCAAGACAAATCAGGAATACCTGTCGCCGCTCGCCCCGGATCCGGATCGGGTGTCGCTGGCCTATCATGGCGTCGATCTCGACCGGTTTCCGGCCGTAGCGGGGAAGGAATATTCTCGTCATGCACGAAAATCGGAATTACCCATCCGTATTTTGTCCGTCGGCCGGCTGGTCCCCAAGAAGGGGTACGCGGATCTCATCACGGCCTTGGCGAAGTTGCCGAGGGAACCGGCTTGGCGGTTCGAGCATATTGGCGGCGGCCCCGAAAGGAAGCGGCTTCAACGGCTGGCCGCGGGGCTGGGGATCGGGGATCGAATCGACTGGCGCGGCGCCCAGCCGCAGGACGTGGTCGCCGAGGCTTATCGGACTTCGGATATCTTCGCGCTTACCTGCGTGGTCGCGCCCAACGGGGACCGGGACGGATTGCCGAACGTCTTGATGGAGGCGCAGAGCCAAGGCCTGCCTGTCGTCGCAACCAATGTGTCCGCGATACCCGAACTGATCCTCGATGGCGAAACGGGTCTGCTTGCCGAGCCGGGAGACACGGCGGGCATTGCGGCACACTTGGAGTTGCTGATTCGGGACGCTGACCGCCGGGATATGATCGGCGCCGCGGGATCGGCGCGGGTCCGGCGCAACTTTGCCTTCTCAGATTGCGTTGGTTCGGTCGTCGAGAAATTTGGCCTTCAGGCGCGCCCTTCGGTTTCGCGGGTAGCATGAAGATCGCCTTCTATGCGCCGATGAAATCTCCCGATCACCCGATACCGTCGGGGGATCAAATTGTCGGCAGGGCGTTGATTACGGCGCTGGAGAGCGCCGGCCACGACGTCGATATAGGTTGCCGGATACGAACCTGGCAGAAGTTCCCCGATGCCCGCCGGCAGGAACGCCTCGCGGGATTGAGCAGGCGGGCGGCGGAGCTGCTGGTCCGCCGGTATGAGCGCCGGCCCGGGCAACGGCCGGACCTCTGGTTTACCTACCACCTCTATCACAAGGCGCCCGACTGGCTCGGTCCCGAGGTGAGCGAAAGAATGGGAATTCCCTATGTGGTGGCCGAGGCGTCCTTCGCGCCGAAACGGGCGAAGGGTCCCTGGGACGTGGGGCACAAGGCCGCCGAGGCTGCAATTCGCCGGGCGAAGGTCATCTTCGGCATGAATTCCCTCGACGCCGACTGCGTGGCGCCGTTGGTTTCCGATGGCGCCGGGATGGTCCGGCTCAAACCCTTTCTCGCTCGGGAAGCCGGTCCCGGCCGCGCCGGCCGCGGGCAGGCACGGTGGGCATTGTCGGCCCGCTACGGTTTGGACCCGGAGGTTCCATGGTTGTTGACCGTGGCGATGATGCGCGACGACGCCAAACTGCGCTCCTATGAAACCCTTGCCGCGGCCCTCGATCAGGTCTCGGGCGCGTCCTGGCAATTGGTTGTTGCCGGCGACGGCGAAGTGCGATCAAAGGTCGAAAAACTTTTTCCGTTGGATCGGACCGTGTTTACCGGCCGGCTCGGCGCCGACGGGCTCGCGGTGCTGTATTCGGCGGCCGATCTATATGTCTGGCCGGCCATCAACGAAGCCTACGGAATGGCTCTTCTGGAGGCCCAAGCGGCCGGGCTGCCGGTCGTCGCCGGCGATACGGGCGGGGTAGGTGATATCGTCCGTCACGGCGAGACGGGACTCCTGGTGCCGGTGGGAGATGCGGCCTCGTTTGCCGAGGCCGTTATGTCGATGCTCGGGGATGAAGACCGCCTCGGGGATATGAGCCGGCAGGCGGCCGAGGTGGCCGAACGGGAACATAGTCTCGAGGCTGCCTCGGCCACCATGGGGCCTATTCTGGAGGCGCTTGTCCAATGACCATCCTCGCCATGATCCGGCACGGCAGTACGGACTGGAACAGGCAGGGGCTTATCCAGGGCCACAGTGACATCGGACTGGGCCCGGAGGGAAAGCGGGAAGTCGCCGGCTGGCGGGTTCCGGAGAACCTCAACGGTCATGACTGGATCGCCAGCCCGCTCAGCCGGGCCCTGGAGACCGCCCGAATTCTCATCGGAAGGCCGCCGGCGATCGATCCGCGTCTTTCGGAGATGAGCTGGGGGGAATGGGAAGGACGTACGCTTGGGGATTTGCGGGCCGAACTGAGCGACCTGATGGTGGCCTGGGAGGCAAAGGGTTTGGATTTCCGCGGGCCCGGCGGTGAAAGTCCGAGAGAGGTCCAGGACCGGGTGAAACCATTCTTGGCCGAGCGCTCGGAGGCCGGCCGGCCAACGGTCGCGGTTTGCCACCGCGGCGTCGTGCGCGCCGTTTACGCCTTGGCGACCGGCTGGGACATGGTGGACAAACCCGAAACCAGGCTCCTGGACAACTGTGTTCACTATTTTCGGCTCGAGGCCGGCGGCCACCCGGTGATCGACCGTCTCAACGTCAGCCTGGAGCCTTGAGGAGCGTGCCCTCGGTCCTTTTCCACGTCCAGCATCTTCTGGGCATCGGCCATGTGAAACGGGCGGCTACCCTGGCGCGTGCGATGTCCGCCCGAGGGATCGAGGTGACGCTCGTCTCCGGGGGTGAGCATGTCCCGGTCCTGGACGACAGCGGCATGCGGTTCGTTCAGTTGCCGCCGGTGAAAGCGTCGGACCGGACTTTCGGTTCCATCGTCGATGCGGACGGCCGGGAAATCGGCAACGAAATCCGGACCGAACGCCGGGATATGCTGATCGACCTGCTTAATGAAATCCGGCCCGATGTCCTGATGTTGGAGCTTTACCCCTTCGGCAGGCGCCAATTGCGCTCCGAACTGACGCCGCTGATCGAGGCGGCGCGGGAGATGTCGCCGCGGCCCAGGATCGTCTCTTCCGTCCGCGACATTCTGGTCGAGAAGAACCGGCCCGAGCGGGACCGGGAGATGGTCGATACGGCGAAACGGTTGTTCGACGCGATCCTCGTCCATGGCGACCCGGCACTGATCCCATTCGATCGAACGTTTCCGCTGGCCGGTGAGATTGCGGATCTCCTGCGCTACACCGGCTACGTGGTCGAGCACCGGAAGATCGAAAATGCAAAGGGCGAACAGGGGAACGGAGAGGTCATCGTCTCGTCGGGCAGCGGCGCCGTCGGCGAGCTGCTTTTGAGGACCGCCGTCGAAGCGCGGCCGCATACATCCTATTCGGACATTCCCTGGAGATTGCTGGCCGGGTACAGCCTGCCCGAGGACATCTTCGATGATATTGTCGGGACGGCGCCCGATGGTGTGGTGGTCGAGCGCGCCCGTGAGGATTTCGTCACGCTGCTGAAGAATTGCCGGTTGTCGATCAGCCAGGGCGGCTACAACACCATCATGGAAGTGTTGGCCTGCGGCGCGCGGGGAATCGCCGTGCCTTACGCCGGCGGTCACGAGACCGAGCAGACCCTGCGGGCGCGCCTCCTGGAGGAGCGGGGGTTGATCCAGCAGATGCCGGAGGGAGAACTCACCGTCAAAAAACTGGTCGCCGCCATCGAGCGGGCGGAGAGTTTGGACCTGCCGGGTCCGGATAGCATCGATACCGGTGGCGCGGAGGAAACCGCGCGGCTGGTCGAGCATTTGATTCCGGCCGCCGGGGCCGGCAGTCACGATGACGATATCGGCGCCTAAGTCATTGGAACGCGGCGGGGTATTCGCTACGCTGGCGCCCAATCGGGAAATGCGGCCGCGGTGAGCCGGGCAATGGGACGGGCCGAGGAGAGGTAGACCAGTTGGAGAAGGGGCTCTTTTCCTACATCTGGCGTCACAGCAGGATGCAGCAGCTGTTCCTGCTCGTATTGAGCTTGGCGGCGATGCCGTTCTATTTCTACTCACTCGATATTCCCAAGCAGATCATCAACGAAGCCATCGGCGGCGAAGATTTCCCGCGAGACATCCTTGGGTTCGAGTTCGATCAGATTGCGTTTCTGCTGTTCCTGTCGGGGGTGTTTCTGCTCCTGGTCCTGGTCAATGGCGGTTTCAAATACGTCAACAATGTCTACCGCGGCATTGTCGGCGAGCGGATGCTTCGCCGCCTTCGCTTCGAACTGATTTCACGGGTCATGCGCTTCCCGCTTCCCCAGTTCAGGAAGACCTCGCAAGGCGAAGTGGTCTCCATCGTCTCCCAGGAGACCGAGCCTTTGGGCGGCTTCTTTGCCGATGCATTTGCGCTGGTCATTTATCAGGGCGGGTTGCTGGCGACCCTGATGGCGTTCATGTTCGTGCAGGACTGGAAGCTGGGTCTCGCGGCGATCATCCTGTATCCGCCGCAGGCATATCTGATCCCCATACTCCAGCGAAAGGTCAACGCCCTCGGAAAACAGCGGGTGCAGGCGGTTCGGGAACTCTCGGAGCGGATCGGCGAAGCGGTCGGCGGGGCGTCGGAAATTCACGCCAACGATACCTCGCAGTTCGAACTGGCCGACTTTTCCCGCCGTCTCGGAATCATCTATCGGGTCCGGTTCCGTATTTACGTCCTCAAATTCCTGATCAAGTTCATCAACAACACCCTCGCGCTGTTGACGCCGTTCTTCTTCTATTCGATCGGCGGCTGGCTGGTGATCCAGGGCGATCTCACACTGGGGGCGCTGGTCGCCGTGCTCAGCGCCTATAAGGATGTGTCGGCGCCGTGGAAAATGCTGCTGACCTACTACCAGCGCATGGAAGACGCCCGGATCAAGTTCACGCAGATCGCGGACAAGTTTCAGCCGGCGGGAATGCTCGACGAGGAGACCCAGACGGAAGAACCCGAAAGCCTGCCCGAATTTTCCGGCAAGCTGGTCGCCTCGAACGTCAGCCTTTCCGAGGATGACGGTCTGCGGGTTATCGACGGCGCCTCCCTGTCGATCGATCTTCCCCGGCATGTGGCGCTGGTCGGGCCCGGCGGCAGCGGCAAGAACGAATTTTCGCAGGTGCTTGCCCGGCTGCTCGCGCCGGACAGCGGCCGGCTTAGTATCGGCGGCCATAATCTCGTCGAGCTTCCGGAAACCGTCGTTGGCCGAAAGATTTCGTATGTGGGTCAAAACGCATACATGTTCGCGGGCACCATCCGGGACAACCTGCTCTACGGTCTGAAGCATCGGCCCCAGGCCGAGCGGCCGATGGACGGCGAGGACGCCAAGCAGCGCGAGTGGGAAATTCGAGAGGCGAAGAGTTCCGGCAACCTCGAATATGACCGGCTGGCCGATTGGGTCGATTTGGCGGCCGTCGGAGGCTCCGACAATCTGACGGCGCGGATCAACGAGGTCCTGCGGGTGGCCGGCCTCTCCACCGATATCTATCAGATAGGGTTGCGCCGGACCGTCGACCCGCGGGAGAAGCCGGAGCTTGCCGCCGCGGTTTTGGAAGCCCGAAAGAAGATGCGCCGGCGGCTGGAGGAACCCGGGGTCTCGCAGTTCGTTGAGGGCTTCGATTCGGAAAAATACAATACCAATGCTTCCGTGGCGGAGAACATCCTGTTCGGTACGCCGGTGGGCGGGGAATTCGCCATCGACCGGCTGGGCGAAAACGCCTACGTGCTTGGTGTTCTGGAGACGGTTGGCCTCAGCGGCGATTTTCTTGAAATAGGCCTGCGGTTGGCCGAAATCATGGTCGACCTGTTCCAGGGGCTGCCGCCGGATCACGAATTTTTTGAACGCTACAGCTTCATCGGTTCCGACGATCTGCCGGAGTTTCAGACCATACTGGCGCGGGTCGCGCAAAATGGTCTCGAATCCATCGGCGATGAAGACATGGCCCGCCTTCGGGCCTTGCCGTTCCGGCTCATTCCCGCCCGCCACCATTTGGGTCTCATCGACCAGCCGCTCCAGCAGCGCCTATTGGAGGCCCGGAAGGCATTCCACGCCGGTCTGCCCGGGGAGATGAATGCCTCGGTGGAGTTCTTCGATGTCGAGGCCTACAACGCGGCGAGCCCGGTCCAGGACAATATCCTTTTCGGCAAGCTCTCCAGCGAGCGCGCCGGCAGTGCGGAAAAGGTCGGCAATCTGGTCTCCGAGGTGGTGGATGAAGCCGGCCTCCGCCAGCACATCGTCGACCTTGGCCTCGATTACAATGTCGGAATCGGCGGCGCGCGGCTTTCGAGCGGACAGCGCCAGAAGCTCGGTATCGCGCGCGGGATTATCCGGAAGCCCGACATCTTCGTTATCAACGAAGCGCTCAGCGCCCTCGACCCGGACAATCAGTCCCTGCTTCTCGAAGGTGTTCGCCGCGCCCAGGATGGCCGCTCGCTGATCTACGTGGACGGCCAATCGCCGAGCGGTTCCGACTTCGAGCAAGTCGTGTCGATGGCAAGCGGCAAGGTGGTGGACCAGGGCCTCGGCGCCCAGCCGGCGCCCGTCGAGGAGGCCGGTGAACGAGAGGAAGGGGCCGGTGGATTTGGGGACGAAATTGACGTCTTGTCGTCGATCCCGCTTTTCGAGGGCATGGACCGCTCCCGGCTCAAGCTGCTGACCTTTGCCTCGGACCGACATATCTACGATCCGGGCCAGGTGGTTATCCGTCAGGGCGAGGTTGGCGAGACCGCGTACATCATAATCAGCGGGACCGCGGATATTATTCTGGAAACCGCCGACGGGCCGACCCATATCGCGACCCTGGGGCGCAATGATCAGTTTGGTGAATTGGCGCTGCTGTGCGAGGCGCCGCGGACCGCCACCGTCATGGCCAACGAACCGCTGACCGTGCTCAGCATTTCCAAGGACGTGTTCATCAAGCTGATCGCCGAGGATGCGGAAATGTCGGCCCGGATTACGCGCTCCATCGCGGAACGGCTGGAGAGGACCACACGCGACCTGAGCGCCGCTTCCACCGTACGGGACCCGGTCACCAACCTTGCGGATGCCCGTATTTTCCGGGATCGCGTCCGTCATTCGATGGCCCGTTTCCGCGGCTTCGGCGAGCGGGCCGCTGTCCTGATCTGGACTCTCGACAATATCCACGGCGCCGATGGCGGGTTGCCGGCGGCCGCCCGTGACGGTTTGTTCAAGGAGATTGCCGAGCGCCTGACGGCTTGTACCCGGGAAACCGATACGCGGGCCCGTCTCTCCGAGGCCGAGTTCGGCATTATCCTCAGCACCTTGGACGCCGGTACCGATCTCCTGGCGATTGCCCAACGAGTTGTGGATCATGTTGCCCGGCCTGTCGAAGTGGATGGTCACACGGTGAAGCTGGGCGATGCGGGAGAAATCAGGTTCCTCGTACTTGATGATCGGGACGCCGATACTCAACTGGAAGCTTGCAGGTCGGGAGAGGGGCAGGTTCTCGTTCCGTCCGATGTTCCCGCGGAAACCGCGGCGGCGGCCGCGGAGCAGACCGGGGACGATAGCGGTCGTCCGGGGTCATAATTTTGTCGCCGGGGAAGGATTAAGAGGAACCCCATGTTGAACGACCCCCTCGGATATCCTCTGTCGAAAATCGGCGCGGATTATCTTCGCTCGGCGATCGGGGCGATTCTCTGCCTGTTGCCGCTGGCCTTCGGGACGCCGCTCAAGGGCGGCATGTGGCTGCTGGTCGCGCTGGCTTCGATGTTTGTTTTGTTCGCGGTCCGCACCTTCGCGCGCCAGATGACCAGGGTTTGGGTGAGCGACGAAGGCATTGCCGTCAGCGGCTTCATCAAGCAAGTTTTACGCTGGGAGACGTTGAGTGAGGTTACGCTGTCCTACTACTCGACATTTCGCGGCCGGGGACAAGGGTGGATGCAACTGAGACTTCGGGGGGACGGGCAGACATTGAGGCTTGAATCGACCCTGGAAGGTTTCGACGGGGTCGCGCGACATGCCGTCGATGCGGCCAGGCGAAACGGTCTGGCGCTGCATCCGTCGACGGTAAAGAACTTTAGTGCCATGGGAATCGAGTGCTGAGATGGCCGAGCCGTTCGATCAGGACATCCTGACGGTAAATGACCTGAAAGTTGAGTTCCGGGTTCCGTCCTGGGTCGTGAGGGCCGTCGACGGCGTCTCATTTGCCGTGGGGCCTGCGGAAACCGTTGCCATCGTCGGCGAGTCGGGATCCGGAAAGTCTACCATCGCCCAGGCAGTGATGGGTATTCTGCCGAAGGTTGCGCGGATCACCGGCGGTCAAATCCTCTTCAACGATCCGGCCGGGCGTTCGGGCGTTACCGATATTGCCGCGTTGCCGGCGCGCGGACGCGCCATGCAGTCGATCCGCGGCGGCCGCATCTCGATGATCTTCCAGGAGCCCATGACGTCGCTGTCGCCGCTCCACACCATCGGCGACCAGATCAGCGAAGCCAATATGCTGCACTGCGACTCCACCAAGAACGATGCCGTCCGGGCGGTGGTCGAAATGCTCCGGCTGGTCGGTTTCCCCGATCCCGAAAAGGCGGTCAGGACCTACCCGTTCGAACTTTCCGGCGGACTTCGGCAGCGGGCCATGATCGCCATGGCGCTGGTCTGCAACCCGGCTCTGCTGATCGCCGATGAACCGACGACCGCCCTCGATGTGACGATTCAGGCGCAAATTCTGAAGCTGATGGACGATCTTCAGTCTCATTTGAAAATGTCGGTGTTGATCATCACCCATGATCTGGGCGTGGTCGCCAACGTCGCCGATCATGTCGTTGTCATGTATAGCGGCAAGGTCATGGAGTCAGGATCGAGCCGGCTGATATTCGAGAACCCGGAGCATCCCTATCTCAAGTCGCTGTTCCGCGCCGTTCCGCACTTCGATATGAAACCCGGCGAGCGGCTGGTGCCGATCCGCGACATAGAGCACACGACCGGCCATCTGTTGGCGCCCAAGGAAAACAACGGCGCCGACACCGGCGATTCCCGGCCCATGCTCTCCGTCAACGGCATCTCCAAGTCGTTCACCATCCGCAAGGAAGGCCTGTTCGGCGGCGGCCAATCGACCATCAAGGCGGTCGAAGACGTGAGCTTCGACATCGCCCGCGGCGAAACCCTGGGGCTGGTCGGGGAGAGCGGCTGCGGCAAGACAACGCTCAGCAAAATCATTATGGGGGCTCTTCGGCCCGACAACGGAGAGGTCTTGCTTCGGGACGGCGGGAAGACGGTCGACGTCACCGGGCTGTCGCCAAAGGAAATGATCCCCTACCGCAAGGTCTACCAGTACATCTTCCAGGACCCGTTTGGCTCCTTGAACCCGCGAATGACGGTGTTCGACATCGTCAGCGAACCGCTGGCCATCCACGATATCGGCGACCGCGACTATCGGGTGGAGATGGTGAAGGAGCTGATGAATTTGGTCGGCCTGGATCCCCGGTTCCTCAACCGTTACCCCCACAGTTTTTCGGGCGGCCAGCGTCAGCGTATCAGCATCGCGCGCTCGATGGCGCTGAAGCCCGATCTCTTGTTGTGCGACGAGCCGGTATCGGCGCTCGATGTATCGGTTCAGGCCCAGATCCTGAACCTGATGAAGGACCTGCAGGATGAGCTTGGTCTGACCTATCTGTTCGTCTCGCACAATTTGGCGGTGGTCGATTACGTTGCCGACCGCATCGCCGTGATGTGCGCCGGGCAGCTGGTTGAACTTGCCGGCCGGGAAGCGCTGTTCCGCGATCCGGTTCACCCGTACACAAAGGCTCTATTGGCGGCGGTCCCGTTTCCGGACCTCAACCGCCGCCTCGATCTGTCCGCGCTCATGGAGGGAAAGGCCTCGGTTCCGGCCGCTTGGCCGGAACCGTTCACGGTCGCCGACAACGAGAAACCGAAATTGGTCGATATCGGGGACGGTCATTTCGTGAGGATGACCGGGGACGCCCCCGATATAAGGAAAGCATCATGAGAGGATCACCCGGTACGCTTGCCGCCGGCGCATCGCTGTGGACATTCTTGATTTCGGCCTCGGCCCTGGCCGCCTTTGACGAGACCCCGAGCCTGAAGGCCGAGGTCGAGGCCGGCAGATTGCCGCCGGTCGCAAAGCGCGTGCCGGCCGAGCCGTCGGTCGTGAAGTTCGACGGCAAGTCCAAACAGGCCGGCAGGCACGGCGGTAAACTGAACATCCTCATGGGGCGCGCCAAGGACGTGCGCCAAATGGTGGTGTACGGCTACGCCCGGCTGGTCGGATACGATGAAAAGTTCAACATCGTTCCCGACATCCTCAAGAGTGTCGATGTCAAGGACGGCCGGCGGTTTACCCTGAACCTGCGCAAAGGCCACCGTTGGTCGGACGGCCATCCCTTTACCGCCGAGGATTTCCGCTATTGGTGGGAGGACATGGCCACCGACCCGGATATCTCCAAGCTCGGACCGCCGGTATTCATGCTGGTCAACGGAAAGCCGCCGAAATTCGAGGTGATCGACGAAACGACTGTCCGCTATACCTGGGACGCGCCGCACCCGAAGTTCCTGCCGCTGCTCGCCGGCGCCCGGCCCGAATTCATCTACCGGCCCGCTCACTACATGAAACAGTTCCACGCCAAACATCAGGACGCCGCGAAGCTCGCTGAGATGGTCAAGGCCGCCAAGCGGCGCAATTGGGTCTCGCTGCATTTCCGCTACGACCGGCCATACAAGAATGACAATCCCGACCTCCCGAGCCTCCAGCCCTGGGTTCAAACGACCAAGCCGCCGGCAAAGCGGTTCGTCTTCAAGCGCAACCCGTACTTCCATCGGGTCGATGAACGTGGCCGGCAGTTGCCCTATGTGGACGAGGTGATCGTTACGGTGGCGAGTTCGAAGCTGATTTCGCCGAAGGCCGGTACGGGTGATACGGATCTTCAGGCCCGCGGCATCGCGTTGAAGAATTTTCCGTACCTCAAGAAGGCGGAAAAGCGGAACAACTACACCGTCAAGCTGTGGCCCACCGCCAAGGGCGCCCATATGGCGCTTTTTCCCAACATGAACCACGCTGACCCGGTATGGCGGAAGCTTTTCCGGGACGTGCGGTTCCGGCGCGCCCTGTCGCTCGCGATAGATCGCCGGCAGATCAGCAAGCTGATTTACTTTGGCTTGGCGTCGCCTACCGGCAACAGCGTTCTGCCGGAGAGCCAGGTGTACAAAAAGAAATACGCCGAACGTTGGGCCAAGTTGGACATCAAGAAGGCCAACGCGCTGCTCGACGAGGTTGGACTCAAGAAAGCGGGGCCGGTGCGGCGGCTTCCCGATGGACGCCCGTTGGAGATCACGGTCGAGACCTCCGGCGAGGAATTGGAGCAGACCGATATCCTTCGGCTGGTCAAGGACACCTGGGCGAAGATCGGCGTCAAGATGCTGATCAAGCCCTCTCAGCGGGAGGTCCTGCGGAACCGGGTATTCGCCGGCTCGACACAGGTTGCCGTCTGGTTCGGCCTGGAGAACGGCATTCCGACGGCCGACTCGAGCCCGTCCGCCTTGGCCCCGACCAGCCAGCAACACCTGCAATGGCCGAAGTGGGGGCAGTATACCGAGACCAAAGGCAAGGCGGGGGAGCCGGTCGACATGGAAGGCCCAAGGAAGCTGATGGAACTGAATGAGGCGTGGAACGTCTCAACGTCCAAGGACGAGAAGGCCAAGATCTGGCATAGGATGCTCGATCACTTCACCGATCAAGTCTACACCATCGGTCTCATTTCCCGGGTCCCGCAGCCGGTCGTGGTCAACGCGCGTCTGCGGAACGTTCCCAAGAAGGCGATCTACAATTGGGAACCGGGCGCGCACTTTGGTGTGTACCGGCCCGATACCTTCTGGTTCGCCGGCAAGTGATACCGTCCGGACGGGTAGCTGGGAGGCCGGCCTGACATGCTGAACTATCTCGCGCGCAGGACACTGGTGATGGTGGTCACGCTGGCCATCATCAGCGCGTTGGTGTTCATCATCGTAAACCTGCCCGAGGGCGACTACCTCTCATCCGTCATTGCCGAGTTGGAGAGCCAGGGCGAAAACGTCGATCGGCAGAAGATCCAATTCCTGCGCGAGCAATATGGGCTCGATCAGCCATTGTGGCGGCAATATCTGGTCTGGGTCGGCGGCTTGCTGCAGGGCGACCTCGGCTTCTCGTTCGAATTGGATCTGCCGGTTCAGGACGTATTGGGCGACCGGATATTTCTGACCATCGTCGTGAACTTCTTCTCGGTGCTGTTCATTTACATCGTTGCATTCCCGATCGGGGTCTATTCGGCGACCCACCAGTACAGCTGGGGCGATTACGGCCTGACATTCCTCGGGTTCTTGGGGCTGGCCACACCCAATTTCCTTTTGGCCCTCATTCTCATGTACGCAGCCAACCGGTTCTTCGGTACGTCCATCGGGACGTTGATGGCGCCGGAGTTTCTGGACCAGCCCATGTCTTTCGCCAAGGCGCTGTCGATCCTCGAACACCTGGCGGCGCCGGTGATCATCATCGGCACGGCGGGAACGGCGGGCATGATCCGGCGGTTGCGCGCGAACCTTCTCGACGAACTCTATAAGCAATATGTGGTGACTGCCCGGGCCAAGGGCCTCGCCGAGGGCAAGCTGCTGGTCAAGTATCCGTTGCGGATGGCGCTCAATCCCTTCATCGCGGATATCGGCAACCTGCTGCCGCAAGTGGTGTCGGGATCGGTCATCGTCTCCATTGTCATGGGATTGGAGACGGTCGGTCCGCCGCTCGTCCGCGCGCTCCAGAGCCAGGACTTCTTCCTGTCCGGCGCGGTCCTGATGTTCGTCGCCGTGTTGACCGTGATCGGCATGTTCCTGTCCGACTTGGCGCTCGCCGTTCTCGATCCCCGAATTCGCCTGACCGGGGGGGCGGCGAAATGAGCGACGGCAATCGGCATTTCGTCTCCTCGGAACCGTTCAACCCGCAGCAGATCGAGGCCCTGACGGCCGAGCAGGAAAAATACTTCCTGGCGTCACAGTGGAAGATGATGTGGTGGCGGTTGAAGCGCCACCGCCTTGCCGTCGCTTCGGGCATCGTGCTGGCGATCATGTATTTCAGTGTCGTGATCACGGAGTTCCTGGCGCCTTACGAACTGTCGGCCCGGAGCGAGGATTTCCTGCACGCCCCGCCGCAGGGCATTCACTTCTTCCATGAGGGCGATTTTGTCGGGCCCTTCGTTTATGGCCTGGATCAAACGCTGAACCTCGAGACGTTGCAGCGGGAGTATTCCGTCAACCGTGACGAAGTACAGCCGCTGAGATTTTTCTGTTCCGGCGATCCCTACCGGTTCTGGGGCATGGTGGAGGCGGATTTCCACCTGGTTTGCCCGGCCGAAGGCGGGACGCTCTTCCTTCTGGGCACGGATCGGCTGGGACACGACATGTGGTCCCGAATTCTCTACGGCGCCCGCATTTCGCTGACGGTCGGGCTGATCGGCATCACCCTCAGTTTCATTCTCGGCATCGTCATCGGCGGCCTCGCCGGCTATTTCGGCGGCTGGGTCGACAATTTGGTGCAGCGGGTGATCGAGATCCTTCGCTCGCTGCCGGAATTGCCCCTATGGATGGCGCTGTCCGCGGCGCTGCCGGCCCGCTGGAGTCCGATCCTGGTCTATTTCGGCATCACGCTCATATTGGCGCTGGTCGACTGGCCGGGGCTGGCGCGCGCGGTTCGGTCCAAACTGCTGGCGCTCAGGGAAGAAGATTTTACGACAGCCGCCACACTCATGGGTGCGAAGCCGTCGCGGGTCATCGGACGTCACCTGTTGCCCAACTTCATGAGCCACCTGATCGCTTCGGCGACCCTATCCATCCCGACGATGATCCTGGCCGAGACCGCGCTCAGTTTTCTCGGGCTTGGTCTTCGTCCGCCGATCACCAGCTGGGGGGTCCTGCTCATCGAAGCCCAGAATATCGAGGCCGTGACGTTGTTCCCGTGGCTGATGACTCCCATGGTGCCGGTGATCATCGTCGTCCTCGCCTTCAATTTCCTGGGCGACGGACTGCGCGACGCGGCCGACCCCTACAAGTAGCCGCCTCGACGGCGGCGGGCGGGACCGCCAGAGCAGTATCGGGCCAAATTGGATCAATTTGATGGCGCTCATCGGTTAGCCGGGCAGGCGCGGGCCGACGTGCGATGTGTGTGCATCGGACGAGGCCCGCAACGCACCCGGGGGACCGGGGAGCGCCACCGAAGGCCGGGTTCCTTCGCGCCGTGGCGGCGTTGCGTCACTCCGTCGATGGGCCGCCGATGGTCCGGCATCGCCGTTCGCGGCGCGCCTGGCCACGACGCGAATTAATCCCGGTCAAATGGTTCAATCTGGCCCGATACTGCTCTAAGTTTCGTCCATGAAATTTGACGATGTCCGCGCCGCATTGGACGGCATTCCGTACCTGGGCGTCGATGAGGGCTGGGAGCTTTACCAGTTCGT
>JAJECC010000014.1 GCA_022822205.1 Rhodospirillales bacterium
TACACCCCCGTCCGATTGCGGCGCCCGGTGCAGGCGCCCGGATGCCCAGGTAGCTCAGTTGGTAGAGCACATGACTGAAAATCATGGTGTCGGTGGTTCGATTCCGCCCCTGGGCACCATTTCTTCAATAGGTTAGCAGCCGGACATAGTTAACACAGCTTGCTTTAGTGTAATTCCTGTGTGACCGCGCCTGCGATATGTCACCCTAATAGGCGCTTCTACAATGGGAAGGGCTCAAAGATTTCCGCTACGGCTTGGTGTCTAATTTTGGATTAACGCGACCAAGAAACTGCATTCGCTTCAAGGGTAGGAAAACTCGTTTCGTTTCCCTGGGTGTGCCGGAAATAGATACTCAGTATTTCGAAGTGTTTCGGCCGGTATTCGACTTCGTGGAGGCTACTATTTAGCTTGCCTCCTATTCCGCGCTAGGCAGAATTCCATATGGAATGGGAGGGGCCTTGGAATGGCTAACGGGCCAGAAAAACGATCTGTCGATTGGGTATTTCCAAAGCTCTTGACGGCACCAGATATTGAGCGCTGGGTCAGCCAGCTTCCCAAGGATTCGAGCCAGGTGGTCCTTGACATTCAGCGTTGGAGGCGAACAGCTCCATTCGCCGATGCCCGTCTGCAGGGCGCACTATGCATTCTACATCGGATGGGCATTGCGACGATCGCTCGGATTCCTGACGATACGTTTGAAGGCGTGCGGGCAGAGCACGCTTTTGCAGACCCGGATCCCCTTGCGCCTCACCACCTATCTGTGATGGAGAAGAGATTGTCAGGCACCTGCGCTGGACTCGTCATTGGTCAGCTTTGTGCTTTTGAAGGAGGCGCGCACGGCGAAATTGCGAGATTACAACTGGAAACACTAAAGCGCCGACGCTATCTATTTGGCTGGGGGCCCGAAATCTCATTGGTTGGGCCGAGTTCTCCATCATCTACTGGGGACCCGAGAAGCGCTCCGCTAATTCGCGAAGCAAGGATCAATGAGCGGCTTCTGGATCTTCTGGCCCCGCTGGGTTCCTCGAAAAAATTTGAGTGGGAAAGAGAGGATTGGTTCTCCGAGCTTAAGACGTTTGCTTTTGAGGCAACAGAAAACACCTGGGACCATGGCCGTCTCGACTTTGACTCTCGTCCTATTAACTCCGTTAGGTTTGTACGTCTAAGGCGATTCGACGTTGGCGAACGTGGATACAATGCGCAGGTTGTAGCTCCCGGGTTTGAAACGGAGTTCGGCGAGTACCTTCGCTTCTTGAATGCGGCAACTGATTTAGTTGGACGGTGGAGCAAAGACGGTGGCCGTTTGCTGGAGATTACGATTGCTGATGGCGGTGTCGGAATTGCGTCAAAGATGGCCGGGGATTTTGACGTATTCAATAGTTCTATCGAAAGGGAGCTAAAATTAGTTCGTCAGGCGCTGCTTCCCAAACGTTCGACAAAGCCACCAGGGGAGGTTGGTAGGGGGCAGGGGTTTCGAAAGATGCTTCGAGCCTGTCACCAGCTGTCCGGACTTGTAATTGTGCGGACGGGACGCCTCAGACTGACCCGTACCTATCGGCTAGCTGACGGTGGCAATGAGGGCGTTGATTTTATGGACGAAGCCTCCAGGGGTTATGAACCGAAAGTCGGGCATGAACCATTGCCACTGATTGCGGGAACCGCAGTTTCGTTGATATTCCCAATCGGTCATCCGTCAACCATATCCAGGTCTGAAACTGCGTGACGCTTAATGCGCTTCTACGTCGTAGATCCAACTTCGGCTGAGTGGCAGTCTGCGCCCGTGGAGGTCGAGCCATTCGTGGCAGTGCGTGACCTAGAGAACGTTGCTTGGCTGCCGTTTCCGCGTTCCGCAGACCCAACCCAGCTTGATTTCTATGTTTCGAATGTCCCTTCCTTTGTTCAGCGAAGCGACGCTTTCCTGATCGGTCTTCCACCAAATGCTGCGGCGTACATTGATCGCAATCCACGCATTCTGGAGGACGTGGCTCAGAGGATTGAAGGTGTACCGCTCTACTTAGTAAGGCACGACCGTGGCCAGCCAGCACTGGTGCATCATAGCGGGGAGATAATTCAGGGCTTGGGGGCGAATAGTTCGCTTGAACACATAAAACAGTTAGATGTTGCGGAGGTATTGCGGAGACCAGGCTCGGAGCTCCCAAAGCACCCTGGGTTCCATTACGAAGGACCAAACGGCGACCATTACGAGGCATTTCTTAGACCGGGTTTTGCGCTTCGGTCGATAGAAGAGTTGGATCGAGTGGCGTTTTGGCTCGTCCCAATGCTGGGAGGTCGCAGGCGTCTGCTGGTCGACCATTGGTCAATGATTGCTATTGGATATCATCTCGGCCGATACGCCTTGGAAATGGGTGAAACAGGGGAAATATTGGTTGAGAGTCTTAAGTCGTACACTGAGGACGTTGATGTGCTCAGCCGCAGATTAACTGATGCTTTTCCTCACAGTAGCGAAGAAGATGGAGCGATATTGGTTTCGGTAAATTCTTCCGGCCGTCTGGTCAGGGACACGCTAATACCAGCAATGGAAAGAGCTGGTTTCGATAGTCCCGCAACGTTTTCACTTGCAAAGACACCAAGCCCACAAGAGTTCGAGATACAGGCACTGACGACGTTGAGTGATGACTTCTCGCGACAAGACCCGGAAGAATGTCGCGCATGTAGTAACGATGGTTCCGCGTTAATTCCCATACAGCAGGACTCGTATTTGCTCAGCCTTGCCGCATACACTCACAACACACAGATTACCCGAGATTTGGCACAAGATGGGAAAGAAGTAGTCGAGCGCTACAGTGGGAAAAGCGTGTTTTGGATTCATCGGACACACAGTGACGGTCGTCATCATTCATATTACATCGATCTTCTTCCTATATTGGATAATGCAGTGTTTAGACAACGTCTTGATGAGGCTCTTTCGACACTGCGGGATAAGCACTTTGACCTGTTAATCCATCCATCCCACCAAGCCGCAAGAAGACTGGCGAGAGACGTCGCAGATAGACTCGGCGTGACTAAACTAATTGAATGCGACGAACGAAATCTCCCTTTGTTGGAGGGGGATGATCGCCAGTCAATCTTTGAGGCCAAACGAGTTTGCTTGGTTGATGACGTCGTTATCACCGGGAGCAGACTATTTGGTTACCGGAATACCCTGAACCGGATCAGACGAGCAAGGAACATCGAGCCGAGCGAGTTGTTCTGTGTGACCGGTTTCGCGCGCCCTAGAAGTGAGAAAGCGTTGATTGCTATATCAGACGTGCTCCATCATCAAAACTCTGATCCTCGATTCATTTTCGTCGAAAAGCTCTTTCTTCCAAACTGGGATGAGAAAGATTGTCGTTGGTGCGCTGAATTGAGGTCGCTCGACAATTTACCCGACGAAGTGAAGGATCGGCCGCTGATTCGAAATCGGCTGGAAACTCTGCGAAATCCAAGTGGTATGACAGATAATCTCTTCCTACCCTGGTTAGACGAGGGTGATTTGCAGGAACATCAGGTGGGATTCGATTGGCCAGAAAGTCATGATGAGAATGGTCTACAATATGATTACTGGGAATTGGGTCCGAAATCGGTATTTGGAGATGTGCAAGGCGCGGACTTGGCCACGTCGGTTGCAGCAGCCATGCAGAGAATGAGAGGGCGCCGGAGGAATGATCAAGGGCAATGGCTTGAGAGTGAACTTGATGAAGTCTTCCACTCCCCTGTTGCGAAGGTGATGGACCCACAGCTCTATCTCGCTGGCCGGTATTATGAACCGGTACTAGTAGCTTGCATTCTTCGTGCTTCGAAGCGGCACGATCTCCGGGCACCAGGAGATGACTTTAATTTGAACAAGCGACTTGAAGTGCTAGCAGCAGCCGATAGTTCGATTCAGTTGCACGGCGAACTCATGCTCGCGCGTCTAATCAATCAATTACCTCCGATACCGAAGGAACTCATCCCAGACCCCCATCCTGATTTGGATGCCTTCGTTAAGACAGTGCTTGGATTCGACTAATTTGAGGGACCAGCGCCGTACCAAAATTGCGCCGGAGGGAAGAAGCTAGAACCCGCTAATTTCTCCGGTGCGGGCCTACTCCGCCGCTTCCGCAGGCGAGGCTTCGTCGCGGGCTTTCAAGACCTTGAGCGGCGACATGGGGTGATCCGGCAGCCGGACGCCGGCGGGCCGGCCGGCATTTCGCATTGCGGCGACTTGATTGCATTGCAATCAAACGTATAATGAAGCCCTTGCTGGAATGGAAGACCGGACAATGGCGAGCATCACGATCCGCAATCTCGACGACGACGTGAAGACCCGCCTACGGGTGCGCGCGGCGGACAACGGGCGCTCCATGGAGGAGGAGGCACGGCTCATCCTGCGCGATGCAGTCGGGCGCGGGAAGCCCCCCCGGAACCTCGCCAGCGCCATCCGCGCCCGGATCGCGCCTCTCGGCGGCGTGGATCTGGAATTGCCCCCTCGAAAGCCCGGACGAGAGCCGCCGTCCTTCGATTGAGGCGTTCGCCGTGTTCCTGCTGGATACGAATGTAGTGTCCGAACTCCTGCGCCCGTCCCCCGCGCCTGTTGTCGAGACCTGGGTTGGGGGCCGCCGGGCGACGGACTTGTATTTCTCGGCAATCGGCGAGGCGGAGCTTCGTTACGGCGTCGCAATTCTGCCTGCCGGACGGCGGCGGGCCGCGCTTGCCTCCGCCATCGAGGCAATCCTGCGCGAGGACTTCGCGGATCGGATTCTTCCTTTCGACAGCGATGCCGCCCGGCAATATGCGGACATCGCGGCCGCGCGCCGTTCCGCCGGCCGCCCCTTCGCGCCGGCGGACTGCCAGATCGCGGCGATCGCCCGCTCCCGCGGCATGGCGGTGGCAACCCGCAACGTCCGGGATTTCGAGAGCATTGAGGTCGAAGTCGTCGATCCCTGGACGGCGGCATAAGCGGCACGACGGCGGACGCCGGATTGTGGGTTCCCGGCGGTGGAAGGACGATCGCCGACGCAATGCCCGGAGACCGGCGCGTTTAATCTGCCGTTAAAGGTCAGTTTGCTGGTCCAGAGCCAGGTCACAGATCAGGATTGGAATGGAAAAATCGCCTGTCGTTCCGGGCTTACACGCCCTTAGCGTTGCCAGAGATTAATTGTGGGGGTGAGTGGCGGGGGCCGGCGGGAAGCTCACCTGGCGGTGAAGCGTCCGTGAATCGCCCCGGCGGCGGCGTGGGCGGCGAGCAGGGCGCCTTCCTGCCAGCCGGGCAGCGCGGTTACCTGGTCGCCGGCGAAATGGAACGGTCCGTCGCCCCGGCGCAGCGCCGCCGCGGCATCCGGGTTGCGGCGCGGCCACCCGCCCTTCTGGAAGGGCGCGTTGAGCCAGGCGCGGCTGATCCCGCATTCCATCTCGCCGGCGTATCCCGGATGCAGGGGGGCGCCTTCGGCCAGCGCCGCCCGCAGGCGCTCCGGCGCGGTCATGGCGGAATAGCGCAAGCCCGGCTCCCGGCTCCAGATATAGGCGCCGACCAGCACGCCCTTGGGCCGGTGATAGCCGTTGCACGGATACCAGACCTGGGTGATGTCGTTGTCGGTCCACGAAATGCCCCCGTAAATCGCCGCATCCTCCTCCCAGAAACGCCGCTTCGCCTGAAAGGCGACCTTCACCGCCTCGACGAATTCAAGGGAGCCGAGCGCCGCCCGCGTCCCGGGCGAGAAATCGTTCGGGATGTCCTTCAGCACGGGCGCGGGGATCGTGCAAATCGCGTAGTCCGCCAGGGTCTCCCGCTCCGCGCCGTCCGGATCGCGCCAGACGATCCGGACCCCGTCGCCCCGCCGGCGGATCTGCTCGACCACGCTGCCGTACTGCACGAGCCGGCCGACCCGCTCCGCGAACGCGCGCGGAATCGCGTCCATACCGCCGACAGGCTGGAACAAGGTCGGGTTCTGGTCGAGGAAGTGGGAGAAATGGAGCTTGTAGTCCCAGAAGTCCGCGCCCAGCAACTCGCCGAAATCGAGACTGTCTTCCACCTCGCCGGCCGCCATTCCGGCGTGTATCTCCGGGCCCCGATATCCGGCGCGGTCCGTCCCGGCATAACTGAGATCGTCCTTCAGACCGCCGAAGCTCTTGAGCATGGCGCGCACGCTCTCCTTGTCGTCCGCGGTCAGCTCCCCGTCCAGCGCACCCCGGTCCACCGCCTTGGCCAGCAGTTCCGCCATATAGCCGCGCATGTCGGTCAGCACCCGCCGTCCGGCGACGGGCCGGCCGCCGAAGCGCTCGCGGTTATGGAAGAGGGCGGCCCGGTTGTCGTTGGTGAAGACTTCGAGATCGATGCCGAAGGCCTTGCAGTATCCAAGGACGGTGCTGTGGTGGTAGGGGATGCGGGCCGGGCCGAGATTGGCGTAGAGATGATCTTCCCGGTCGAAGCAGACTTCCTGGCGCATTCCCCGTTCGGTCAGCACGTCGCCGCCGCGGACGGTCAGGTTGCGCCCGCCCGGCCGTCCCGACGCCTCCAGCACCGTGCAGCGCCAGCCAGCCCTGGACATCTCCCACGCCGCCGCGAGGCCCGAAAGGCCCGCGCCCAGAATGACCACCCGGCCGCCCTCGCCCGACCCGGGCGGCAGATCCAGCGCCGCCGCGCGGGCGGCGCCCGGCTCCAGCAATCCAAGCGCATCCATGGTGCGATAGACCGCCGCCGATCCGGCGGCGGTGCCGATCGCGCGCAGCAGCGTGCGTCTCGTAGGCTTGTGCATCTTATGACTCCCCATCACTTCGTTCCTGTGTCCCTCCGCGGAACGCTCCGCGCCCTCCACGGCGCTCACATGCTCGATGAGCGCCCCCCGTCGCGGCCTTGCGCGCGGCGCTCCGGAGCATGCGGAACGCACACGGGACAAACACAGGCAATGATTGCAGAGGCTTGGCCGCAATACAATGCGCACCATGGGTTTCCATCACACGTTAACGTTAAGCCCGGTCTGGCGCGGTAAGGCACCGGGAGGGCCCTCAACAGGGACAGCGTGCTAGCCGCTTTTCGGCCAGCGCATGACTTTGCGAAGCGTGGCGCCGAAAAGCTTTTCCTTATCGGAGGCGGACAGTTCGTCGGTCTCGAGGAAGGCGATGGCGTCTTGGGCGTAGGTATTTACCGAAAGAACCCGTGTCCAATCGCTGCCCCACATGACGCGGTCGAGCCCGAAGGCATCAATCACGCTGTGGATCCGTGGCCAGAGGTCGTTGTACGGGAAGGAGTCCTGCGAGAGCGAAACAGAGGCGCTGACCTTCACCGCGACATTCGGGTACCGGGCTAGGTTCAGAAGATCGGGGAGCCGCTGAAACGGTTCCGGGTCTCTATCTACCATCGGCGCCGGTTGCGGCAGGCCCCAATGATCGAGAATGAACTGGAGATCGGGGTAGGATTTGATGGTCGGCTCGAGTTCCCGAAGCAGCGCCGGCGCCCAGGTCGCGACGGGCACATCGTATCGTTCGGCGGCGGCAAGCGCATTGTCGAACAGGCCGGCTTGCCATTGCTTCCGCGCTTCCGGCCTGAATATCGGCAGGCGAACGGCGAGCGCACCCGGCCGTGACCGCCAATTCCGGATCACGTCATCAACATCCGGCGCCGTGGGATCGATGTTGCCGGCGAGCGCGAACTTTTCCGGATGCCGGGCGCAGGCCTCCAGGCTATAACTGTTGTCGGGACCATAGAGCGCAGGCGTCAGAATGACGGCCGCATCGACACCGCAGGCCGTCATGGCAAGCAGCATCTGATCGGCGGTTGCCTCTTCAAGGCGCCGATGACCGGGCCGGGGAGTCCGGTTGTAGGAGGCTGCATAAGGCCGGCCCGGATGCTCCTTCTCCCAAATGTGGACTTGGGCGTCGATGATTTCCATGCGGCTCGCCTATTGGCCGGTTCAGAACAAAAACGGACGTTCAGGGAGGGGCTAGCGGCTGCTTTCGGCCTTTTTCAGAAAGGCCGTGAGTATCTCGGCAAGCCGCGGCTCCGCGTCACGCCATTCCTGAACGTCCCAATTCTGCAGCAATTGGTCCTCGGGCAGAAGTCTGACCACGCCTTCGTGCAATTCGCCGTTGGGCAAAAGGCTCGCCGCTTTTCGCGCTGTCTCCGGGGTATGGACAACGTCGTTCCCCGCGACCAGGCAGACGGGGCAGCTTATCGCACCCAGTTGCTCCTCCGTGGCCCCGACGATAGGCAGCGACGCCGATTTGAGGAACGCCTCACGCCAAATTTCCATCGCCTCGATGAAGGCGTCGACGTCCATCCCCAGGATGTAATCCCGGTTCGGCGGCCGGGCCGCGATTAGTTCGGCGAAATGCTCGGATTCGGCGACGGCTTCCATGCCGCCCTCCTTGGCAAGCTCGATGTACTGGCCGTAGTAGTTCCGGGACAGCCGGTCGACGGCGTGCCGGCCGCCGGTCACCCGCCAGAGCAGAAGGCCCGAAAGCGCTTCCGGATGACGGATGGCGAACAGGATGGCGAGCCGTGCGCCCGAGGAGGAACCGCCGACATAGAGTTTTTCCTCACCCACGTAATTCGCCAGGGCGCGCAGGTCGTCGGCCCAGAGCGCGTACTCGGACTCCGAGCCGCCGAATACCACGTCCGACCTGCCGCAATTGCGGCGGTCGTGGAGCAGCACGCGATAACCGTGGGCGGCGATGGCTTTCGACAGATCAACGAGTTCGTCGTAGGGCCGGCGGCTGCCCGGCGTCAACGCAACAAGCGGCCCGCCATCGCCGATGATTTCGTAATTGATGTGAACTCCCTGGATATTGGCTTCAGGCATATTTCCTGTCCTTCAAGTTGATCGGTTCGGAAGCCGACGACCCCTCGGCTACAAATTACATTGAGCCAGTCAGTGGTGCTGCTCCTTACGCTAGGGTTTCAGCGGCAATTCCCCGTCGGGAAGTATTTCGAAACAATTGAGTACCATGGCGACGTAATTGTAGTAGCCGAGAACGCCGATCAGTTCGACCAACCCCTGTTCACCGAGTTCGTCCAACGCGGCCTGATAGGTACTGTCGCCGACCCGGTGATTGTCCATCAGCTCCATGGCCAGGTCATAGACGACTTCCTCGTCGCGGTTGACGAAGTCGGGGCGCCGCCGCGCCTCAATGGCATCGGCGATCGCCGGATCGAGACCGGCCTTCAGCGCCAACGGATGGTGGGCCCACCATTCGATCTGCGCGGTCCATCTCCTGGACACCAGCAGAATGGTGAATTCGGTGATCCGGTCGGGAAGGCAGGAAGAGAAGCGCAGGAAGGCGCCGACCTCCTGGCTGAGGTCGCCGAGCTCCGGACTGCGAAACCAAGGGATCATCGGCCCCGCGATACGCCCGCGCGGCCCGGACATGATGTTGTCGTACATTTCCTTCTGAGCTGGTGTCATCTGCTCGGGGGGGATCGGCTCCATTCGCGCCATTTAAGGGCTCCTTCCTGTCCTGAATTGCCGGGAATCCATGTTTTTCGAGCCGTTCCTGGCGACAAACCCGGCCGTCGCCATTCAGCCGGCCGACCATCTCCATCAACATGATGGGCGACGGCATTCGGGACGTCAACGCGCCGAAGGGAAGGAACCAGGGCCCGTTAAATTCTCCGGTGCCGGCCTACTCCGCCGCTTCCGCCGGCGCGGCCTCGTCGACGGCCTTCAAGACCTTGGGCGGCGACATGGGATGATCCAGCAGCCGCACGCCCACCGCGTCATGGATCGCGTTGGAAATCGCCGCCAGCGGCGGGATCGACACTGCATCCTTCGAGTTTGTCCGGCAATGTGTACGTTGCATCGGTCGCCGTCGTGTGTATATATTTGCGCATGTTGCGCAACAGCCGGGACATCGTCAGGCGTCTCAAGGCCGAGGCTTCGAACTGGTGAGCGTGAAGGGATCGCACCACAAGTTTAGAAAAGGGACGATCACCGTGGTCGTTCCGCATCCGAAAAAGGACTTGCCCGCCGGCACTGCCCGGAGCATCGCCAAGCGGGTGGGCTGGAACTGAGGAGACAGCCATGCACTACGTCGCCGTCATCGACAAGGACCCCGGCAGCGCCTACGGGGTCCGGTTTCCGGAGGTGCCTGGATGCTATTCGGCCGCCGACAGCTTCGATGACATCGTTCCCAACGCAATCGAGGCGTTGAGCCTGTTCTTCGAGGATTGTGCGCCGGTACCGCCGCGCGGCATCGAAGCGGTGCGCGAGCAAGTTGCCGAGAGCATCGCGGAGGGCGCGGTGCTGATGATGATTCCCTATGTGCGGGACCGGAAACGGGTCGTGCGGGTGAATCTGAGCCTGGAGAAGGGGTTCCTCGATACCCTTGACGAGGCAGCGCGCATGCGCGGCATGACGCGCTCCGCATTCGTTGAGAAAGCAGCCACGCGAGAGATACTCGATCCTGCCTGAAACGGGCGCGGCCATCGGCCGGCATACCCAAGCGAGGCGGTGCCGCTGCCGATTTCGTCGCCCAGTATCCGTTCGATTTAGGGGCCGGGAACTCCGGGAAGAACGCGTCGCGGCGCCTACGCCGGAGCCAGTCCGTGGAAGGCGTCCCGGATGATTCGCCCTTCGTCGGTCAATGTGCAAGTTCGACAGTTGGCGTTGACGTCTCGTCCAACGGCAAACGGCACTCGATTGAAGTCCTTCGGAAATGAAAGTGCCCGCAAAGACATCGACCATCTGTTGCCTGAACGCGTTCGGACAAAGCCGGCGAGAGCCTTGTCGAAGCGGGCAAACAAGTCTGGCCAGCTGCGGGGCGTAAAGAACGCGCGTGGCGCAACTACCTCGAGCCCGAGATGATGGGCATGCATCAACGGTCGGTCATCGAGTCCGAGTTCGGTCATGTGGAACCGCGCGAACGCGTATGCGAGACCGTATTCGAGAAGCTGGAATAGGGCGTGGGCCGGTGTGTTGCTGGCCCACTTCAATTCGATAAGGCGCGCGGTCTCGCCGGAGAGATGGACGAGATCGACTGCACGTCTGCGGTCACTGTTTGAATCGGAAATCCCGGAGGCGGCTGGACACTGGTTGAACCACTGCGGCATGTGTCCTTGGTCGGCGAGCTGAGCCACAGCCTTCTCCAGCAACGTCTCCTGACTGCTATTTCGATCATCAATGTGTGTCGCGCGCCTGCACTGCCATAGTTGTTCGGAGCGCGCCGCGATCCGACCGGAGGCATTGCTCGTCATCTGGTTGTAGAGCCGGTTCACCAGACAAGACGCGCTCTGTTCCGAGAGTGGCTTGAAGCGCAGCATCTGATCGTCCAGTTGTCGCCGATCATTAATCCCCAGTTCTCGGCAGATCAGCCGATCAGTGCCCGCAAACAAGCTGGGCATTTGCTCATCCTCACTTTGTCAGTGCAGCAGGGCCGATAATGGCGAATTCCCTTCCTGGGCACCACTTCTCCCTCCGGTGCCGGCCTACTCCGCCGCTTGCGCCGGCGCGGCCTCGTCGATGGCCTTCAGGACCTTGGGCGGCGACATGGGATGATCCAGCAGCCGCACGCCCACCGCGTCATGGATGGCGTTGGAGATCGCCGCCAGCGGCGGGATGATCGGCACCTCGCCGATCCCGCGCACCCCGTAGGGATGATCGGGGTTCGGCACCTCGACGATATGGGTGTTGATCATCGGTACGTCCGAGGCCACCGGCACCCGGTAATCGAGGAAACCCGGGTTCTCCATGGTGCCCTTGTCCGAGTAGATGTACTCCTCGTTCAGGGCCATGCCGATTCCCTGCACCGCGCCGCCCTGGAACTGGCCTTCGATAAAGGCCGGATAAACCGCCTTGCCGGCGTCCTGGAAGATGGAATAGCGCAATACCTTCACCAGGCCGGTCTGCCGGTCCACGTCGACGTCGACCAGATGGGTGCCGAAGCCGGGGCCGCCCATGGCGACATTGATCTCCGCATGGCCGGCGATGGTGCCGCCGAACCAGGTCGCTTCCTTGCAAAGCTGGGCGAGCGACAGGGGCTCGAAGTCGCCCACATTGGCCGATGCGGGGCGGGCATGGCCGTTCTCCCACACCACCTGGTCGGTCTCCACCTCCCATTTGCGGGCCGCGATCTCGCAGGCCCGGTGAATGGCGTCGCGGGTCGCCTTGACGACCGCCATGGAGCCCGCCGCCGTACCGCGGCTGCCGGCGGTCATGAAATTGAAACCGAGGGCGCTGGTGTCGCCCACCTGCGTGCGCACTTTCTCGAACGGAATCCCCAGTTCCTCGGCGACGATCATGGCGAACGCCGAGCGCATGCCGCCGGTGACGTCGACGGTGCCGAAGATCAGGCTCGCCGTGCCGTCCTCGGAGATATTGATGGTCGCCGAGGTGTCGTTGCCGATGGTGAACCAGAACCCCGACGCGATGCCCCGTCCCTGGTTGGGGCCGAGGGGTTCATTCATGTGCGGAGACGCCTTGGCCGCTTCGAGGGTTTCCATATAGCCGATCTGCCCCAACGGCGGGCCGAAATGGGTCTGGGTGCCTTGCTTGGCGGCATTTTTCAGCCGGAAGTCGATGGGGTCCATGCCGCACTGGCGGGCGAGATCGTCGATCGCGGTCTCGACGGCGAAGGCGATCATCGGCGCGCCCGGCGCCCGGTAGGCGGCGACCTTGGGCCGGTTGCAGACCACGTCGTGGCCGACCACCAGCACGTTCTCCAGATCGTACCGCGTAAAGACGGTGATCGAAGCCAAGGGCAGGGACGATCCCGGGAAGGCGCCGGCCTGGTAGTTGAGCTCGGCCTGGGCGGCGGTAATCCGCCCGTCCCTGGTGCAGCCCATCCTGACCTTGCAATTGGTGCCGGACGTGGGGCCGGTGGCGCGGAACACCTCGTCCCGGGTCATGACCATCTTCACCGGCCGGTTGGCCTTGCGGGACAGTTGCGCCGCCAACGGTTCGAGATAGACGTTGTTCTTGCCGCCGAATCCGCCGCCGAGCTCCGCCGGCACGACCTTGATCTTGGAGATGTCCATTTTCAGCAGCTTGGCGATCTGGGCGCGGAACACGTGGTGGCCCTGGGTCCCCGTATAGACCTCGATGGTGCCGCCCTCGGTGAAGTTGGCGACGCTCGCCTGGGGCTCGATATAGCCCTGATGGGCCGCCTTGGTGTTGCTCTCGTGCTCGACGATGAAGTCGGCCTGCTTGAAGCCTTCCTCGATGTCGCCGAGTTTGCTTTCCATCCGGGTTGCGATGTTGGATTTCTTCGACGGGTCGGGCTCGATCCCGGCCCCCTTGGTGAACAACTCTTCGTGCAGCAGCGGCGCGTCGTCCTTCATGGCGTCCCGCACATCGATGACGTGGGGCAGCACCTCGTAGTCGACCTTGATCAGCTTCATCGCCTCCTTGGCGATGGACTCGCTCAAGGCCGCGACGGCGGCCACCGGATGACCGTCATAGAGGGCCTTCTCGCGGGCCATCATGTTGCGGGTGACGTCCCGGAAATTGACCATGAGCTCGCCGGAGGCGGCGTGCTCGACCTCCATGTCCGGAAAATCGTCGCGGGTGACGACGGCTTTCACGCCCGGCAGCTTCTCGGCTTCGGACGTGTCGATGGACTTGACGATTGCGTGAGCGTGGGGGCTCCGCAGCACCTTGCCGATCAACTGGCCCGGCAGATTGTAGTCGGCGGCGTAGCGCGCCCGGCCGGTGACCTTGTCGATGGCGTCGGAGCGGTCCGCCGGATTGGGGCGGCCGCCGACGACCTTGTTGTCCTTTTCCTCATACGGAATTTTGGTCGCGTAGGGTGAGGGCTTCATTCCCATGGGTCAGGCTCCTCTCATCATTTCTGCATGACTTGGGCGGCGTCCAGCACCGCCTCGACGACTTTCTGATACCCGGTGCAGCGGCAGAGATTGCCGGCAAGACCGTAGCGGACCTCCTCTTCGGTGGGATCGGGGTTTTCCTCCAGCAGATGCTTGGCGGCGATCAACAGGCCCGGCGTGCAAATGCCGCATTGCAGGGCCACGTGTTCGATGAACTTGTCCTGCAAGGGATGCAGTTGATCCCCGTTCGCCATGCCTTCGATGGTCTCGATGTTCCTGCCGCCGACCTCGACGCCGAGGACCAGGCACGAACAGACGAGATTGCCGTCGATGGTCACCGAGCACGCCCCGCAGTCGCCGGTGGCGCAGCCTTCCTTGGTGCCGGTCATGTGCAGCTCGTCACGGAGCACGTCGAGAAGGGATTGGGCCGGTTCGACGAGGACGTCGATCTCGTCGCCGTTGAGGGTGGTCTGGATATGGTGCTTGGTCATTGGTTTTTCCCCGCTCTCTCGAGGGCGATCGCCGCCGCCCGCCGGGCGAGGACGCCGGCGACTTTGATCCGGTATTCGACGGTGCCGCGCTTGTCGTCGATGGGGTTGCAGGCCGCGCTCGCCGCCGCGGCGAGCGCCTCCAGGGCGGTCTCGTCGACCTTGGTGCCGATCAAAGCGTCAGCGGCCTCGGCAACCAGCAGCGGCGTCGGCGCCACGGCGGCGAGCGCCACCCGCGCCGCCGTGCAGGCGCCGTCATCGTCGAGGGTCAGGTTGACGCCGGCGCCGACCACGGCGATGTCCATCTCGGTGCGCGGCGTGAAGCGCAGATAGGCATCCCCCGACCGGGGCGGCCGTTCGGGCAGCAGGAAGGAAACCACGATCTCGCTTTTGTCGAGGCAGGTCTGTCCGGGCCCGGTGACGATGTCCTCGACGGGGATATCGCGGGCGCCGTTCGGCCCGATGACGCTTGCCACGGCGCCCGCGGCGATCATCGGCGGCACGCTGTCGGCGGCGGGGGAGGCATTGCACAGATTGCCGCCGACGGAGGCCCGGCCCCGGATCTGGAGCGATCCGATGAGGCGGACGCCGTCCATGACCCCGGGCCAAGTCTTGTTGAAATCCTCGTGGAGCATCAGCGTCTTGCCGCTGACGGCCGCGCCGAAACGGTAGGCGCCGCCCTCCTTGGCGATCTCGGTAAGCTCCGGGATATTTTTTACGTCGACGATCAGGTCGGGTTCGATCAGGTCCGAGTGCATCTGGACGATGACGTCGGTGCCGCCCGCCAGAACCCGGGCCATGCCGTCTTCGGCCGCCAACAGGGCCGTCGCGTCGGCCAACGTCTCGGGCGCTTCATATCGCAGATTTTGCATGCTTCTCCTCTGGCGAATGGTCCGCGGTCATTTGCCGCGCTTCGTCGGGAGGCATGGTCGCGCAAGCATCGGCCCTTCGCAAGTAGCTGAGGGCCGGGCCGTCCGCCCAGTGGTCGGCAATTGGGGTCAAGAGGCCAATATGGCCTGTCACCGGGTCATGCCGATGTGCGCCGGCCCCCGCCTCGACAGGGGCAGACGGAATTGGTATTGATCCCAAAAGCGGACGGCGAGATGCGGCCGGCGGGCTCGGCGCATACCGCCGCGCCGCCGTCCAGATCTTGGAATTGGGGTGATGGGACGGCCAACGAAAGCGAAGGCCATCGAGCGTTTACGGAAGGCGCTCGACAAAATACCGGAGTTGAAGCAACTTCAACGCGGTTCGCCGGGTTTCGAAAAGTGGCATAGAGACACCCGGATCGCGATCGTCAATACGTTCGGGAAGGATTCAGAATACGTCAATGAATTTACAACCTGCCTGCTACCGAGGGTAGTGAAAACGGAATGGACTCAAGAGCAAGCAATTCACAAGGATTACATGAGATGTTTGGATTCGGCCGCTTCCGTTCTCGAATCCATGATCGACGAGATTGAAGAATACTGGAAAGAAGACGAAAAATCGTCCGGCCTATCCCGTACTGAAGTCAAAACTCCGAAAGATACGAACAAGGTCTTCGTCGTTCACGGGCGAGACGAATACGCCCAGGAAACGGTCGCGAGATTCCTGGAGAAATTGGACCTTGAACCGGTTATCCTTCACGAGCAACCGAGCAAAGGCCGTACGATCATCGAGAAATTCGAAGATCATGCGGATGTCGCTTTCGCGGTAATTCTACTGACCCCAGACGATTTGGGTGGCCTCAACGATGGGCAACCTGAACTCAAGCCGCGCGCACGCCAGAACGTCATCTTGGAGCTGGGATTTTTCCTCGGGAAGCTCGGTCGGCAGGGGGTCTGTTCCCTTGTCAAAAGCGATGTGGAAACGCCTTCGGACTATGACGGAGTCGTCTATACCAAGCTGGACGATGAGGGCGCCTGGAAGTTAAATCTCGTTCAGGAATTGAAGGCCGCCGGCTTTAATATCGACGCCAACAAGGTGATTTAGACATGAAGGCGCAACTGTCTATTCCCAAGTCCGAACTGGCCGATTTCTGTCAGGCGCACGGCATCCGGCGTCTGGCGATTTTCGGCTCGGCGCTACGGGCGGATTTCGGTCCCGAAAGCGATATAGACGTGCTGGTCGAGTTCGCGCCGGATCGCGCACCCGGCCTGTTGGGCGTGGCCGGCATGGAGATCGAGTTGTCGCCGCTGTTCGGCGGCCGCAAGGTGGACCTGCGAACTCCGGAAGATTTGAGCCGGTATTTCCGCCAGGAAGTCCTCGATACGGCGGAAGTCCAGTATGCGCAAGGATGACGAAATCCGTTTGCTGCACATGCTGGACGCCGCGCGGGAAGCGACGGCCTTCGCCCGGGGACGGATGCGCGGCGACCTCGACAACGACCGGCAACTGGTCCTTGCGCTGGTCAAGGATATCGAGATCGTCGGCGAGGCGGCAACGCAGGTCACCGAGTCCACACGTCAGGGTCTGCCTGAGATACCGTGGGAGCGGATCGTCGGGATGCGTAATCGACTCGTTCATGCGTATTTCGACATCAATCTCGATATCGTCTGGGAAACGGTACAGGGAGACTTGCCGGAACTGATCTCTTTGCTCGAACCGGCCATCCGGTCCGGGCGCGGCCCAGTGGCGGAGTCGGATTAGCGGCGCGGGCGGCCATCATTCCCCGGATGGCCTATCGGGCAGGCGTCGTCAAACAGGCTTGTCGCCCTTGATCACGACCCGGTGCATCAATCGATGCTCCGAATAATCGAACAGGGCGTAGTGGAGGCTCAGGCGGTTGTCCCACACGGCGAGGTCGTTGGTCTTCCATTTGTGGCGGTACTGGAACTCCGGCGTTCTGAGATGGTCGAACAGATATCGCAGCAGGCAGTCGCTCTCCCGCCGGTCCAGGTCCTTGATGAGGCTGGTCATGGATTCGTTGACGAACAATCCGCGCTTTCCCGTGTCCGGGTGCGTCCGGACGACCGGATGCAGGGCCGGACGGTATCTGGCGCGTTCGCCGGGATCATAAATTCCGTAGTCGTTTTCCCACAGTTCGGGGCGCACGTGCTCGTCATAGGGCTGGTAGGAATCGTGATAGGCGTGGAGTCCCTCGATATGGGCTTTCATGCGGTCCGAAAGCGCTTCGTAGGCCGCCACCGAGTTGACCCAAATAGTGTCTCCGCCCTCGGGCGGGATGTCGCGGGCATAAAGCGCCGTGCCCATGGAGGGTTTCTCCCGGCCGACGAAATCCGTGTGCCACAGGTCACGGGTGACATGCGGCGGGTTATTTGCGTCGTACTCCAGAATGTCGATTTCCGGCTCGCCCGGGTGCTTGTCGAAACCGGAGACCGATGCCGGCTGGAGATCCCCGAATCGCCGGGCAAAGGCGACGTGTTGCGCTTCGCTGAGCACCTGATCCCGGAAAATGACCACGGTTCGATCAAGCACGGCCGAGTGGATTTCATCGAACTGCCGGTTTGAAATGGGGCCCGCAAGATCGAGGCCTTCGATGATCGCTCCGCAGGAGGGCGACATTTCCTGCACGGTAATCGATTGGTATTGCATAGCGGGCGCGTCCCCGGTGTTCATCTGAGTGTTTGTCCGGCTGATGTTTGCGTCGGGCGGTTCGTTCCCGCAGTAAACATCAGAACTCCCCATACAGTCGAGCCCCGGTGGTGAAAATCGCCGTTCCCGATCTCATTTCCAACTCCTGCTTCCCGGCCTGATCGATATCCCCGTATAGATGCCGCTTACCCGGCCGCCCGGTTCGCGACCTCGGGGAAAAGGCCGGCCTTCATGACCTGACCCGGCAGCGGTTCGTCGAAGAAGCCCTCCGTCCATCTGGCCACTTCGATGAGCGCATCGAGATCGATGCCGGTCTCGTAGCCCATGTTGCGCAGCATGAAGCACAAATCCTCGGTGGCGATATTGCCCGTCGCCGCCGGCGCGAAAGGGCAGCCGCCAAGGCCGCCGACGGAAGCGTCGAGGAAATCCGCGCCCAGGCTTGCGGCGATTGCCGCGTTGGCAAATCCGGTGTTTCGGGTGTTGTGGAGATGAAATCCGATCTTGGTTTCCTCGCCGACGGCGTCCGCGATCATCGGATAAAGCTCGGTCAACTGGGTCGGAACGGCGGAGCCGATGGTGTCCGCGAGGCCGATTTCCTCGGCGCCCCTTTCGGCGAGGCGGCCGGCGATTTCGGCGACTTTATCCGGTGCGACGGCGCCTTCGAAGGGGCAGCCGAACGACGCCCCGATGACCCCGGACAAGCGAATGCCGGCGGCTCGAACCGGCTCGGCGACCGCATCGAATCCGTCGAGGGTCCGGGAGATGGACGCCCCCTGGTTCTTTTGGTTGAAGGTTTCGCTGGCGACAACGACGAAGCGGACTTCGTCGACTTCGGCGGCGATTGCCCGCTCGGCGCCCCTGGCATTGAGGGCAAGTCCGGCAATCCGGACATTCCTTGAGCGATCGATCCCCTCGATGACCGCCTCCGCATCGGCCATTTGCGGAACCCGTTTGGGGTTGACGAAGCTGACCGCCTCGATCCGCCTGAGCCCGGCGCCGATCAGCCGGTTAATCAATTCGACGCGCTCGCCGACGCTCCACAGGCGGTCTTCGCTTTGCAGGCCATCCCGCGGACCGACATCGCAAATCTCGATGGTTTGGCCGGCGTCAGATGATGCCGTCATTTCTCAAATCCTCCAGCTCCCGGGCGCTCATCCCGAGCAGGCCGCCGTAGATCTCTTCATTATGGCTGCCGACATCGGGCGGGCCAAGCCAGGCCACGGCGCCGTCGCTCTCGGAGAATTTGGGCGCCGTGCCGGGGATCGCAAGGCCATCCAGGTCCTCGTCCTCGAATTGCCGGACCATGCCGCGCGCCTGAAAATGCGGGTCCCGGGCGATGTCGCCGATGGTGTAGATGGGGCCGACGACGACGCCATGCCCGTCCAAATGCCGGTCGAGCTCCTGCGCCGTCTTGGTTTTGGTCCACTCCGCGATCAGCGCGTCGAGTTCGGCCGCGTTTTCTCCCCGGGCTCTGTGATCCACGAATTTCGGATCATCGGCCAGCTCGGGCCGGCCCATCGCCGCGCACAGTCGGCGGAACATGGCATCGATGTTGGCGGCGATGACGACGTATTTCCCTTCCTTGGTCGGGTAGATGTTTGACGGCGCGACGTTGGCAAGGCCGGTTCCGCTCGGTGAACGGATGATGCCGAGCTTGTCGAATTCCGGCAGGGCGCTTTCCATGAGACTGAAGCAGGACTCGGTAATGGCCGCGTCGACAACCTGACCCTTGCCGCCGCCCAGCGCGTCCCGCCAATAGAGCGCCATCAGTATCCCCTGCGCACAGAACATGCCGGTCAGGGTGTCGCCGAGCGAAATGCCGGCGCGCGGCGGTGGCTGATCGGGAAATCCATTGATGTAGCGAAGCCCGCCCATGGCCTCGCCGACGCTGGCGAATCCGGGACGGTCGGCGTAGGGCCCGGTCTGGCCGAAACCGGATACCCGGCCGATGACCAGTCCCGGATTTACGGCGTGAAGGTCATCGGGGCCGAGGCCCCACTTCTCGAGCGTGCCGGGCTTGAAGTTTTCGACCAGAACATCCGCGGACTCGGCCAGGCGTTTTATGAGCGCCTGTCCGCGCCCGTCCTTGAGGTTCGCGGTGACGGACTTCTTGTTGCGGCCCAGAACGGGCCACCAAAGGCATTTGCCGTTGTAGCGATGGTGTCCCCACTCGCGCATGGGGTCGCCGCTGCCCGGGGATTCCACCTTGATGACCTCGGCGCCGAAATCGGCCAGCCGGGAGCCGGTGAACGGCCCCGCCAGCAATTGACCCATCTCTATGACCCGCACCCCGGCGAGCGGGCCTTCGAGCCTGGGGTCGCGTTGGTCAGTCGGAACCGGCATCGATCGTCTCCAATTTGGTCCGCGGTCTGGCTGCCGCCCGGGAATTCACCCCGGGACATTCGGATTTCCGGTCATACCATGCTTGCCGTCTTGCCGGTATCACGATTGCCGGGCAGGATCGTATACGAATTTCCGGCAACGGCGTGGATCGGAGGTATTGCCATGAAGCCGCAGGAACCCTGGATCGGCAGCCGCGGACGAATAGCGGTCATCATTCCGTCGACCAATATCGGCGTGGAATACGACTGCCAGCAACTGGCGCCTCCCGGCGTCACCTGGCATTTCTGCCGCTTCTTCGTCGAACAGCCCGATCTTTCCAGCGACGATATGTTCATGGCCTTCGTCGATGCCATCCGGCACACCATCCCGCATGCCGTGCGCGATGCCATGACCTGCGAGCCGTCGCACATCATGATGGGCATGTCCGCCGAGACGTTTTGGGGCGGCTTGGAGGGCAACGCCGAGTTCACCGCGCGGCTTCGGGAGGTTTGCGGCGACGGGATCGGCATAACGACGGGCGCCAATGCGCTCGATGCGTCGCTCAAGGCCTTCGGCGCCAAAAAGGTTGCCGCGCTCACGCCATACCAGCCGGTCGGCGACGACCAGGTCCACCGCTTTCTCGAGGAAACCGGCTATGAGGTGTCGAATGTGGTCGGATTGAAATGCGACACCGCCACGTCGATCGCCCACACGCCGCCCGGCGAAGTCATCGATGTGGTGATGAACCAGCTCGACGGGGCCGATGTCGATGCCATCGTCCAGGCGGGGACCAACCTGACGGCGCTCGATATATTCCCGGCGCTTGAGAAACAGCTCGGGAAACCGGTCATTCCCATCAACGTGGCAACCATATGGCACACGTTCAGGACCAATGGGATCGACGACAAGTTCTTTGGCCGGGGCTGGCTGTTGGAGAGGTTTTAATGCAGTTTCCGAATCTCGTATTTGGACCCGATTCCGTTGGCAATCAAGAATAACGTCATCATCGCGGGCGCCGGGCCCGTCGGCTGCGTTGCCGCATTGATCCTTTCCAACGCCGGCATCCCGGTTACGCTGCTCGAGGCGGAGGCCGGGCTGATCCAGGACCTTCGCGCCTCGACGTTCCATCCGCCAAGCCTTGATATGCTCGACGAGTTGGGGGTGACGCCGAAACTCATCGAACGGGGTTTGATCACACCATCAATTCAATATCGGGATCTGGATGATGGACTGGTGGCCGAGTTCGACCACGCTCTTATTGCCGACGAAACCAATCACCCCTACCGGCTCCAGTGCGAGCAGTTCAAGCTTACCCGCGTCATCCACGACATGCTGGAACCGTTCGGCGATACGGAGTTCCGCTTCAATGCCCGGGTGACCGGCGCCTCTCAGACCGGCGAGGGCGTTACGGTGGCGTATTCGACGCCCGACGGAGACGAGGAAATATTCGGAGCCTATTTGATCGGCTGCGACGGCTCGCGAAGCGTCGTTCGAAAGTCGCAGGGTATCGAATTTGCCGGATTTACCTATCCCGAACAGTTCGTCACGATCAGCGTTCCGGAGCCCGTGGACCGGATCGTTCCCGACATGGGCCATGTGGCCTACATCTCCCACCCGACGGAGTGGTGTGCGCTGATCCATGCACCGGATTTCTGGCGCTTTCTGTTTCCCATCCCCATGGAAATGACCCGGGAGGAAGCGTTTGACGAGACCTACCTTCAAGACCGGTTGCATCGGCTGGCGCCCTGGGACTCCGCCTACTCGGTCAACCACAAGACCCTCTACGGTGTAAATCAGCGGGTCGCGGAAACCTATCGGAAGGGACGTATTCTGCTTGCCGGCGATGCGGCGCACGTCAACAACCCGTTGGGCGGAATGGGGATGAACGGCGGACTGCATGACGGCATCAACCTTGCCAACAAGCTGGTCCGCATCATCCGCGGAGAAGAGAGCGACGATCTCCTCGACCGGTATGATCGCCAGCGCCGGCCCATCGCGGTCGAATATGTCCAGGCGCAGACGATCCGAAACAAGAAGAATCTCGAGGAGAAGGACCCGGCCGTCCGAAAGCGGCGGCAGGATGAGCTGAGGGCGGTTGCCGAAGACGCCGGGAAATCGCGGGAAATACTCATGCAGACTTCGATGATCTACGGGGTCCGAAAATCCGAGGCGATTCAATAGGCGGATGCACGGATCGGCGCGGGCTCTCATTGCCGGTGGCGGACCCGTGGGCCTGGCGGGCGCCTATGCTCATTGGGCATTTGACAAAGACCTGTCCAAACACAAAAATGAACGTGATCCGTTTTTGAAGACTGCCAAACGGAACCAACAGCAGCCAAATAGTCTAGCGGGGAAAACGATTCATGAATGCCGTTGTCGATCCCTATTCGGGCCTTCAACTGTTCGAGCTCAGCCACGTTTGGGGCGTGGGCGCACCCTCGATGCCGGGCGACGACGACGTCCGGATGTACCGTTCCGTCAAGCACGCTCAACACGGCGTCATGACCCATCGCATCAGGATGGTCATGCATTCCGGCACACATATGAATGCGCCGCTTCATTTGGTTCAGCGGGGGGCCGCCGTCGGCCAGATCGCGCTGAAGCATCTGTTCGGCAACGGCGTCGTCCTGTCCGTTCCCAAGGGGATGTGGGGACTGGTGACCGCGGAAGACCTCGAGGCGGCGGCTCCCGGCGTCCGGCGCGGCGATTTTGTCGTGATCGTCACCGGCTGGCACCACAAATACTCCGACAGCCTCGAATATTTCGGCGATTCGCCTGGACTGTCGAAGGAGGCCGCCGAGTGGCTGGCGGCCCGCGAGGTCAAACTCGTGGCCGTCGATACGCCGCAGGTAGATCACCCCCTGGCGACGTCGCTGGGCTCGCACAGGGGCGGGCCGCTGATGAACAGGCTGGTTCCGAAATACGAGGAGGCGACGGGGCGCCGGGCGAAGGACGATTTTCCCGAGTGGAACGCGGCTCACAAGACGCTGTTGGCCGCGGGCATCCCGACCATTGAACAGGTCGGCGGGGATGTGGATGATCTGCTCGGCAAGCGGGCGACGTTTCACGGCGCGCCGTGGAAATGGGACCAGGGCGATGCGTGCCCGGTGAGATTCGTGGCGATGATCGATCCCGGCGGAAACTGCCGAATCGACAGCGGCAAGGAGGTGGACTGACATGGACGATATCCGCACATCCGAAGACCTGGATCTGGCGGGCGGCAATGAAAGCCTGACCATTTACAACTTGAGCCAGGATTGGGGTCATCACATGCCGGAATGGCCGTCGACCCCGGGGGTCAACGTCCACGTCAGGAAATTCCATGCCAAGGACGGCGTTTACCAGGCCGAGTTCGAAGGCATCATGCACCGGGGCACCCATATGGATGCTCCCATCCATGTGACGGAAAATACGCCGCATATCATGGACTATCCCATCTGGCGGTTCTTCGGCACCGGTGTCGCGGTTTCGATTCCGAAAAAGCGGTGGGAAGTGATCACGGCCGAGGACCTGGAAAACGCCCGGCCGGAAATCCGGGAAGGCGACATGGTGATGATCAATACCGGCATGCATCATCACATGGAAGACACCGACGACTACTACGCCTACTCGCCGGGCATATACAAGGAAGGCGCCCAGTGGCTGGTGGACAAGAAGGTCAAACTGGTCGGTTATGACGTGCAATCCAACGACCATCCCATGGCGACCAAGCTGGTCGATCACGGTCTCGGGCCGACCCACCCCCACCTGATCGAGGAATACAAGGCCGAGTTCGGCCGGGATCCGAAGGAGGACTTCCCGGATTGGGAGGCCGGACACAAGACGCTGATGATCGGCGGCGGCATCCCGGGTATCGAGAACGTGGGCGGAGATCTGGAAAAGGTAACCGGCAAACGCTGCACCTTCATGTGCTTCCCATGGCGCTGGGAGGGCGGTGACGGATGCGGGGTCCGCATATTGGCGGTGATCGATCCCGAACGGAAATTCCGGTTCGAGACCGGCAGCTGACGAAAACACCTCGGAAACAAGAATAGGGAGGCCCGCATGGGGGAGATCAGCGACACCCTCAGAAATCCGCTCAGCATGTTCGACGTGAAGGGCAAGACCGCCGTCGTTACCGGCGCCTCGGGCGCGTTCGGGCGGGGCGTTTCGATTGCGTTGGGCGCGCTCGGGGCGAATGTGGTCATGGCGTCCGGGACCAGGGAAGACCTCGATGAGGCGGTCGCCGATGTGAAGGACGTCGGCGGAAACGCAATTCCCGTCTACCGGCGGCCCGATACGCTCGAAGATGCCGAGGCCATGCTCAAGGCCGCCCTCGACGAGTTCGGGGGCGCCGACCTGTTGGCGATCGGGTCCGGCTACAACAAGGCCGGGTTCATTCACGAACTCGACTATGAGACCTGGCAGGCGGTCATGGATGCCAATGTCCGGGGCAATTGGTTCATGGCCAAGGCCCTTGGCACTTACTGGATCGAAAACGAGGTCAAGGGCAAGATGGTCATGATGTCGTCCGTCCGCGGGCGCCATGGCAACATCTCCGGCTATACCGGATACTGCACCTCGAAGGGCGCCACGGATTCATTGACCCGGGTATTGGCGACCGAATGGTCGAAGTACGGCATCACCGTGAACGCCATCGCGCCGACCGTGTTCCGCTCGAAGCTCACGGCGTGGATGTATGACGAAGAGGACGAGTTGGGGCAGGCGACCCGCGCCAGATCGCTCTCGCGAATCCCCCTGGGCCGTTTGGCGGAGGTCGAGGACCTGATGGGAATGGCGTTGTATCTCCTTTCGCCGGCCTCCGACTTTTGCACGGGGCAGGTCATGTATGTGGATGGCGGCTTCACCGCCGGTTAGCCGTCGCCGATGAAACGGATCGCTGTACTCGGCGCCGGCCTCATGGGCCACGGCATTGCCCAGGTATTTCTCGCCGCCGGGCATCCGGTGGCGCTGCAGGATCCGGACCCGGATACGCTGGCGAGCGCGCCCGAGCGCATCCGGTCGATCTTCAATTTACTGGAACTGGATGCCGCCGGGCTGGATGGCCTGGAACTGACGGGCGAACCGGAGGGCGCGGTCGGCGATGCCGATCTGGTGATCGAGGCGGCGCCCGAAAAGCTGGAGCTGAAGCGGCGAATATTTGCCGATCTGGTATCCATGACCGGCGATCGAACGATCCTCGCCAGCAATACGTCCGGACTCCCGATCGGCGAAATCGCCCGGGAGCTGGGTGATGCGGGCCGCGTGATCGGCACCCACTTTTGGAACCCGCCTCATTTGGTGCCGCTGGTGGAAGTCATCCAGGGGGACCGGACCGACCCGGCGATCGTCGAACCGGTGATCGACCTGCTGCGGTCGGTGGGCAAGACCGCCGTCCACGTGAAGAAGGACGTGCCCGGCTTTATAGGCAACCGCCTCCAGCACGCGCTCAAACGGGAAGCCATCGCCCTGGTGGAAAACGGAATCTGTGACGCGGAGACCGCCGATCTGGTGGTCAAGGAAGGATTCGGCATGCGGCTCGCCGTCATGGGCCCGCTGGAAAACTCCGACCTCGTCGGGCTCAACCTGACTCTCGACATTCACCGGACGCTGCTGGCTGATCTGGACCGCTCGACCGGACCTCAAAAACTGCTGACGGACAAGGTGGCGGCCGGGGAACTCGGCATGAACGCCGGAAAGGGTTTTCGGGAATGGACGCCCGAGGAGGCGGCCGAGGCCCGGCGCCGGTTCAACGAGCATTTGGTAAAGCAGGCCCGGGCGCGGCTCAAAGATTAGTCTGCCAAGGCCAGCCGAACGTAAGCCGAGAGATCCGCGAAATGACCGAGGAGCCGGGATCCCGCGAGCCGGCGCCGGTCCGAAACACCAGCGCGGAGAGCGGGCCGCAGAACCTCCAGGCAGAACCCGATGCGTGACCGCACGAATTGCCGCCGCGAAGATTTCCCGTCCCGGCTGCCGTGGAGAGCCAGGCTCCGTTCGGACGCCGGGACCGGACCGTCATATCGCCGGTGGAGCGCGCCGAGCCGCCGCCAGTCACCCGGCCAGTCACCCACCATGGCGTCCGTCCCGGAATGAATGGGGCCGCCGGGGCTTAAGCGCGCTTGACCCAAACCACCGGCGCCGCCCACAACAGGGTCCGGTTCTCGATCGGCGCGGCGTTGTAGGAGACCAGGGTATAGGTGTTGGCCCGTGATCCGTGGACCAGTTTCTTGACGTAACCCTCGTTCTCCGAGGTCTTGACGACACAGTCCTTGTTGAGGGCGTTCTGGATATCCGTTCCCCGGCGGCGGGAGCACAACAGGTAGTCGCCCGGGCGGTATACGGGCAGCATGGAATCGCCCCGGACTTCGATGGCGATGGGGTCCGCATCTTCGAGGGTGAACTCGATTTCCTCGAAGCCGCCGCCCATCGGGGCATCGTCGAAGGGGATGAAGCTTTCGCCGGCGGCCACCCGGCCGACGACGGGAATATTGACCACCGCGGGCCCCACTTCATACCGAAGCCAGCTTTCGGTGACTCCCAGCGTATCGGCGAGGCGCAGGAGGGTGTCGCCCCGCGGCTGATCCACCTTGCCTTGCAAATACTTGTAGACTTTCTGTTCATCGAGGCCGGCCCGTCGCGCCAGCTCGCGCTGGGACCAGCCTTTCCACGAAAGGGCGCGCAACAAACGTTTTGACCAATGATCCATACATTTAACAAAGCTGATTTTTGACCTAATTCCTAGGGAAAATTAATACGTTGAAAATAATCTTATAATTCCATATATTATGGATGTAAATATACAAATTTCACCAAGGAACCCATAACATGTCCGAAAAATGGACCTCAATTCTGGTTGCCGACCGGATCAGGGAGGCGGCGGAGACTCTAAAGCGCTTGCCGGACGCCCACCCGGGCCGGCGCATGTCCAGCTCGTGGCCGGATGTGGTTTTGAATCCGCGGGAGGCTTACGGCTACACGCCGATCAAGGACAATCCAAGCCCGCCCACCGCCGGGGCCATCGATCGCATGGACGAGGTTCTGATCAAGTGGATTGGCTGGCTAAACCTCGAAGAAGTGCGGATTTTGTGGAGTTGGGTGCTCGGGGTGCCGGTTTGGCTGGTCTCCAGGCGGATGGGAGTGCATCGCGGGACCGTGCATCGCAAACGGATCGCGACGCTCAAGAAGATCGCCGTGTATTTGAACGCAAACGGCGTGCCCGTCCTGCCGGCGGCCAGGGCCGAATAAACGCCGCCTGTTGATCCTCCGCGCCGCCGGGAAAAATCGTCCGCGTAAATTCGTATGTGAATCAAATAGATAAGGAAATTTGAAAAAAAATAAAAAAATGCTTGCGACAGGTGCGACCGATATGGTATAAATTCTTCCCATGATCGGAAGTTTTGCGCCCGCGGGTTCTCCCTCGGGCGCTTTTTTGTGGAATTCTACACCTTATTCCGTGGACCGGCCATCATGCCAAAGCTCAATTCCCGCCCGCCGAAGCCGGCCGGGCGTTCCCCAAACCCTGCCGGAAACGGAGGCGCCGATGGCCGGGACCGGGGGAACCTCATGCCATTGGACTTCATGCTGGCGCTGCTGCGGGACACCGAA
>JAJECC010000072.1 GCA_022822205.1 Rhodospirillales bacterium
GAACGGCGAGGAGGCGCTTAACGCCGTTCGCTCCGTCGCCTCGGACAGCCGACAGGCGCCTGGCGAGACTGTCCGGTTAAAGGACGCGGACCTCTTGCCGCCCGTCCCGAACCCGAAACTGATCCTCTCCGTCGGTCTCAATTATTGGAAGCACCTGGAGGAGATGGAGGGAACGCCGGTGCCCAAGCATCCGGCGGCGTTCATCAAGACGCGGCACAAACCATCTTGGCACCGTCCACCGCCGATTGGCGGTAGAGGCCTGCAGATCGCTGCCGCTCAAGATTGTCGAACCGGATTTCGAGCTGCCGGGTGTGACCTTGAACCGCCAGTGGCACGAAGCACGAGCAAACGATGCAGCCAACCGTTGGGCGCGGAACGTTCTTATCGGAGTCGCCGCCCGGCACTGACGCCAATTCATCACTGGTATTAATTTATTTGATCAATAAGAAAAATTTCTCAAATGGCGCGAGGGTGTCCTAGAATTACCCCGTCAGGTCGGATTGAGCGATATCTCAATCGAACGCAGACCGCATAACGAACTCGTCCAAGCGCAAAACCAATAATGCCATGCGCAAAATTCAATATTTAGGGAGGAAATCAAGATGAAAAATGCAGGATTGATAGGGGCTCTCGCGCTCGCCGTTCTCGCCGCACCGGCAGCCGCGGAACCCATGAAGCTTAAGTTTGCTTCACCCTCGCCGCCGAAAGCGCACCTCAACGTACAGATATTCGGTCCGTGGGTGAAGAAGGTCACGGCCGATTCCAAGGGAACGCTGGATGTCGAACTGGTTGCCGGCCGGGTGCTGGCGAGCCATCAGAACCTTTTCGACCGCGTGAAGACCAATGTGGCCCAGATCGGGTGGAGCCTGCAGGGATTCGTCCCCGGCAAGTTCAAGAAGTCCAACATCGTTGCATTGCCCCTCCTGTTTGAGACGGCGTCGGTCGGATCCCGGGCCATGTGGCGGCTCTATGAGCGGGGGCTGATTTCCGACGAGTATCAGGACGTCAAACTCCTGGCCGCCTTCTCGTTCGCGCCGAACGCGCTCCACACCAATTCTCCCGTCAAATCCCTGGAAGATCTGAAGGGGATGAAAATCGGCTCGACCGGGCCGATGCGGCTCGCGACCGTCGGCGCCCTGGGCGCGACGCCCGTGTCCATGATCACGCCCAAAATCTATCAGAACGTGAGCCGCGGTCTGGTCAAGGGTACGTTCATCGCCTGGACCGCGTTTCAGCCCTACCGGCTCTACGAGGTCACGAAGTACCACACGGACGTCGCCCTGGGCGGCGCGGCCGGCATGGTCATCATGAACAAGGAGACCTACGACGGTCTGAAAGGCGACGCCCGGAGAGCGATCGACGCGAACTCCTTCGCCGGTTTGGTTCGCAAGTATTCCGCGTTTTGGGATCGCATCCAGGCCGGGTCGAAGAAGAAGTACGGCTCGCTGGAAGGCCACACGGTGATCAAGCTCACCGATGCCGAAGAGAAGCGTTGGGCGGACGCGACGCTGAAAGTCCACACCGGTTGGGCCAAGAATACGCCGAACGGCGAAGCCATTCTCGCGGCATTCAAGGAAGAAATAGCCAAACTCAAATAGGCCGGCCAGCATCAAGCGAAGCCGGTTTTGATGTCTTCGTGGCCCAACAACTACGTTGAAAGAAGCATCGCGATCACCCGTCGCGTTGCTTCTTTCGGCGTCTTGGGGATGCTCGTCATCTCCCTTTTGACCGTGGGCGATATCACGCTCCGGTTTGTATTCAATGCGCCGATCGTCGGGTTCAACGAAGTCGTGGAGATGGTTATGGCGGTCGCCATCGCGGCGACGTTTCCGGCCGGCCTCGCCCAGCGGGTGCATCTGAAAATCGATCTGCTGGGCGGCGTTCTCAGTCCGCGAACCCGATGCTGGCTGAACCCCCTGGGTTCGTTCCTGTTGCTCCTCATCTTCCTGGTGTTTGCCTGGCGCATCGGCCATCACGCCGTCGAGGTCGATAATATCGGCAAGACGACGATGATCCTCGAGTGGCCGCTGTCGCCGTTCATGTGGGTGATTACCGCACTGATGGCCGTGTGCGCGCTGATTCAGTTCGTCGTGCTGCTGACGGATGTCGCGAACGCGTTTGCCGGATTCGTTCCGCCGCGGGATTTCGGTGGAGAAAGAGAACCGCAACGGCTGAGCGGCCGGCCGATCACACCAACCCTGTTTGGGATCATCGCCGCTCTGTTGGTGGCCGTTATCGCCGGCTTGAACATGTCGCTGCAGGGCATGACGGAGTTCCTGCCGTCCGTTCTGCCCGACTCCAAGGCGGCCATCGCGGTCGCCTTCTTCCTGTTCATGTGGGTCATGATCCTGGCGCTGGTGCCATTGGCGGCGGCCATGGGTCTGATCGGTTTGATCGGGACGATCCTCATGGTCGGCTTCGAACCGGCCCTCGGCGTGATCGGCACCGAGGTTGTGGAATTCCTGACCAACGGAAACCTGGCGGTCTTGCCGCTGTTTCTGATGATGGGCGCTTTCGCCTCCGTCGCGGGTCTTTCCGGAGACATCTACAAACTGGCCCATGTCCTGATCGGCCACCGGCGGGGCGGGCTTGCGCTGGCGACCATCGGCGGATGCGCCGGGTTCGGCGCGTTGACCGGATCCTCGCTGGCGACCGCGGTCACAATCGGCCGCGTGGCCCTGCCGGAAATGCGGGAGCGCGGCTACTCGCCCGACCTGGCGACGGGCTGCGTGGCGGCCGGCGGAACGCTGGGGCAACTGGTCCCGCCGTCGTCGGCGATCGTCATCT
>JAJECC010000045.1 GCA_022822205.1 Rhodospirillales bacterium
GCCCTTCGGGTGCGCCGACGTCGTTTCCTTGGCGTCGACAAGCAGAAACGGGACGTCCTTTACGCCCAGCTCGACGGCGAGGAACAGGCCCACCGTTCCGCCGCCGACGATCAGTACAGGTGTCTCGATGTCTTCCATGAAGCTGTTCGTAGTGGTTTTCGGTCCGGACAGGCAAGCCCACAGCTTTGCCGTCGGATGGCGACTCTGTCAACGGGACCGGCGGCCGAAGACCGCCAACCTGAGCCGTAGTGGCGGATTGCGCTTCACCGGCAGACGGGCCGCCGCAGCCTGTTCCCGAATTCGGACAGATGAGTTTTTTGGTGATGACAACGCACCGGGCGTTCGCATATTTGCACCTAATCAATAACCGCCGTCCAAACAGGCAGGCTCACGATTCTAGAACGCATCGTCAAAATGCTGGCCCTGATCAGCGGAGTGACTCTCCTGGCGCTCATGTGCCTGATCGTCTACTCCGTTTTCATGCGTCGTGTCTTCAACGCCCCGCCCCTCGGGGTCTATGACACCGCCGAAGTCATGCTGATCCCCGTGGTCGCGTTTTCGCTGGCGTATACGGGCCTGACCAAGGGCCACATCTTCGTTGATCTGCTGTCGTCGTTCGCGAAGCCGCGCACCATTCAGCGGAGCGACGCCGTGGTGCTGCTCGTCTGCGGGCTGCTGGTCGCGCTCCTGACCTGGGAGAGTATTCTTTTGGGCATCCGCGCCATCGAGGTGAACGAAGTGACCCAGATGATCGAGATACCCTATTTCCCGTTCATTGCGGCGCTGGCGCTGGGCGCGGCGATATTCGCCGTCGTCCTGTTCAAGCAGGCCTGGCAGGCGTTCAAAGGCATAGAGAGTCCCCCGGAATATGACTAACACCATGTTCGGGCTGGTTGGGCTCGCGGCCCTGTTCACCTTGCTGGCGTTCCGCATGCCGGTGGCAATCGCCATGGCGCTGGTCGGCGTCGTCGGCTTCGGCGTCATGAACGGCTGGTCGCCCGCCGTATCCATGCTGGCCGACGAAGCCTTCGTCATCTCCAACAACTATGAACTCATCGTCATTCCGCTGTTCATCCTGATGGGCAACTTCGCGTCGGTGTCGGGCATGAGCCGGGACCTGTACAACGCGGCCTATAGCTGGTTCGGCCACTGGCGGGGCGGGCTTGCCTCGGCAACCATCGCGGCCTGCGCGGGCTTTGCCGCTCTGTCCGGCTCTTCGGTCGCTTCGGCGGTGACCATGGGGCGCGTGTCGTTGCCGGAGATGAAGCGGTACAATTACAATTCCAAGCTGGCGACGGGCTGTATCGCCGCGGGCGGCACGCTGGGCATATTGATCCCGCCGTCCACCGGCTTCATCATCTACGCCATCCTCACCGAGGAATCCATCGGTCGGCTGTTCCTGGCCGGCGTGATCCCGGGCATTCTGCTGGCCGTCCTGTTCATTATTTCGATCTACATCCAGACCCGCATCAATCCGGAGTTGGGGCCGGCGGGCCCGAGAGCTTCGGCAAGGCAGCGGGTGCAGTCGGTCGGCCAATCGACGGCGATGATCGTCATCGTCCTGATCACCATCGGCGGGATTTACGGCGGGGTATTCACGCCGACCGAGGCGGCCGGCGTCGGGGCCATGCTGTCGTTTCTCCTGACGCTTTACCGCCGGCGTCTGACGCGCGAGTCGCTGGCCGACGTGCTGTACCGGACCATCCGGACGACGGGTCTGGTGTTCTTCATCCTGATCGGCGCCCATGTCTTCAACCCGTTCCTGGCGCTGACCGAGATACCGTCGGACCTCGCCAGCCTGCTGACCGGGCTGGACGTTTCGCCCATCACCGTCATTCTCATCCTGATGGGGGCCTACATCGTGCTGGGGTCGTTCCTCGAGGGCTTCGCCATGCTCGTGCTGACCCTGCCCATCGTGCATCCCCTGATCGTCGAATTGGGATTCGACCCCATCTGGTTCGGCGTATTGATCGTCATCATCATCGAAATCGGATTGATTACGCCGCCGGTCGGCGTCAACGTCTTCGTCGTCAAGGGGATCGCCGGCGATGTGCCGCTCCGGCACATTTTCGCGGGCGTGATCCCGTTCTGGATCGCGATGATCGTCTGCATCCTGATTTTGATCGCTTTTCCCGACATCGCCCTGTTCCTGCCCAACACGATGATCGAGGCGACCGGATAGACCAATTGGAGGGGTATTCACCAAGTCCGGGTCAAAATACAATTACCCGGCGCATCAATTCCTAACGAACCTGCAAGGAGGTAGTCACCATGAAGACCATGAAAACGACTTTGATGCTGACGGCATTCGCCGCCGGCATTGCCGGCCTGGCCGGCGCGCCGGCGCCGTCCTCGGCCAGCACCGTCGAGCTGAAACTCGCATCCTTCACCGGCCCCAAACATGCCATGAACCGTGCTTTCTTCACCCCGTGGGTGAAAAAAGTCGGCGAGGAATCCAACGGGACATTGCAGGTCAAGATGTTTGTCGGCGGCAAGCTCGGCAAGGGCGGCCCGCGCCAGTTCAAGCGCGCGGTTGACGGCGTGGCGGACATTACCTTCGGCCTGCAGGGCTACACGTCCAGCCAGTTCCGCCGCACATCGCTGATCGAGCTGCCGGGGATCGCCAACAATGGCGTCGAAGCCACCCGTGCGCTGTGGGCGGCCTATGAGGGCCACCTGGAAAAAGAGTATGGCGAAGTGAAGCTACTGTTCATGTGGTCGGTTGACCGTCCGGTCATCATGACCAAGAACAAACCGATCAAGGCGATTTCCGACCTCGAGGGGATGAAGATCCGCACCCCGTCGCAGGCCCAGGCGAAGACGCTGAAATCACTGGGCGCCGTGCCGATCGCCATGCCCATCACCAAGGTTTACAATGCCATGGCGCGGGGACTGCTCGACGGCGTCCTGACCTCGACCACGACCCTGACCGGCTTCAAGCTGATCGAGGTCACCAAGTACTTCACCGAAGGATTGCCGTGGGGCACCTCGCCCATGTTCCTGGTGATGAACAAGAACTCGTACAACGGCCTGTCGGCGGCGCACAAGGCGGTCATCGACCGGACCACCGGACCGAAGCACAGCGAGGTCGGCTCGGCGGTCTATGACAAGGAGAGCATCGACGGCTTCAATCTGGTCCGCAACTCGAAGAACCACGAGCTGCACAGATTCTCCGACGCGGAAATCCGAAAAGGGACCAATCTCCTGATGAAGGCGGCCGGCGACATCATCGCCGAGACGGAAGCCGGCGGTATTCCGGCGCGGACGATCGTCAAGAAAATGAAAGCGGCGAATCCGACGAATTAGGTTCCCGAAACAGATAAATTTCCCAATGCAAACTGGGGGCACCGGAATATCCGGTGCCCCGATTTTTTTGCCGGCGCTTCACGTTGGGCAACCAGGGTCCGGCCTCGATTGCGCCGCCATGGGCGTGTTGCGGCGATAAGGACGGACGCCGGGCGAGGAGGGGGGCGCAAAACGGGAATCCCCCAATCGAGTACGGACCCCAGACGCCGGATACCCCGCCAAAGAAGGAGCAAAAAAATCTACGGCTTCCCATAATCGCCCCCAACAAATACAACTTGGGTCTTCACACTCAACTTTAAGCGGAGGCGAGAAATGAAATACCGATTGAAAACAGTTCTGGCCGCAAGCGCGGCAATACTATTGCTCGGTGGTGTGGTTGCCGATGCATCCGCCCAGAACATCAAGGCCGGCTTGATGCTGAAAAAAGGGTTCCCCGGGGCGGATCCCGTCAACGGCATGTATGAGTTCTTCAAATCGGAAATCGAGAAATCATCCGGCGGCAAGATCAAAATGGACATCGTCTATGGCGGCGCGTTGGGCAAGCCAAATGAAAGGCTCAACCAAGTCCGCCGGGGCATCATCCAAATGTCGGATGCCTCGGAA
>JAJECC010000002.1 GCA_022822205.1 Rhodospirillales bacterium
ACGTACCCTGGCGTTTATGCCGTTCCGCTCAGTGCTTGTAGAGACCCATCAGGGTCGCCTTGGCCACGTGGTTGAAGTTGAGCTGGAAGCCCATCACCGCGCACGGCGTCTCCCCGGTCACCGGCAGCGCCTCCTCGCTCACCGCGTAGAGGGTGAACAGATAGCGGTGCGGATGATCGCCCCGGGGCGGACACGGCCCGCCGTAGCCGGCGAAGCCGAAATCGTTCCGCGCCTGGACGCAGCCCTCCGGCATGGCGCCGCCGGGCGTTCCGGCCCCGGCCGGCAGTTCCCGGAGATCGGCCGGCAGGTTGAGCGCCAGCCAATGCCAGAACCCGGACCCGGTGGGCGCATCGGGGTCGAACATGGTCAGCGCCAGGGACTTGGTGCCCGCCGGCGGGTCGGTCCAGGAGAGCTGCGGCGAGACGTTGCCGCCGGCGCAGCCGAAGCCGGCCTCCTCGTTGACCACCTGCTCGAGCGCCAAATACTCGCCGTCGGCGAAGGCGCTGCTGCTCAGAATGAATTCGGCCATGTAAACCTCCCCGTTTCGATAAAGACCCGGCCGTCCTAACCGATGATGCCGTTCAATGTCGCGCTGGGCCGCATGGCGGCGTCCACCACGTCCTGCGGCGCATGGTAGTATCCGCCCAGATCGACGGGCTTGCCCTGGGCCGCCAGCAGTTCGCCGTTGATCTTGTCCTCGTTGCCGGCCAGCGCCTCGGCGATGGGGGCGAAGTGGGCCTTCAGGTCCCCGTCCGCGTCCTGGGCCGCCAGCGCTTCCGCCCAGTAGAGGGCGACATAGAAGTGGCTGCCCCGGTTGTCGATCTCGTTGACCCTGCGGCTCGGCGACCTGTTTTCGTCCAGCAGCCTCCCGATGGCGGTATCCAGGGCATCGGCCAGGACCTGGGCCTTGGGATTGGACTTGGCCTGGGCGAGGTGCTCCAGCGATGCGCCCAGCGCGCAGAACTCGCCCAAGGAATCCCACCGGAGGTGCCCCTCCTCCTGCATCTGCTGAACGTGCTTGGGGGCCGATCCGCCGGCGCCGGTCTCGAACAGCCCGCCGCCGTTCATCAGCGGCACGATGGAAAGCATCTTGGCGGACGTGCCGAGCTCGAGGATGGGGAACAGGTCGGTGAGGTAGTCGCGAAGCACGTTGCCGGTGACCGAGATCGTGTCGTCGCCGTTCTTCATCCGGGCGAGCGAATACTTGGTGGCGTCGACGGGCCGCATGATTCGGATGTTGAGGCCCTTGGTGTCGTGGTCCTTCAAATAGACCTCCACCTTCTTGATCAGTTCGGCGTCATGGGCCCGGTCCTTGTCGAGCCAGAACACCGCCGGTACCCCGGTGGCCCGGGCCCGCGTCACGGCGAGCTTCACCCAGTCCCGCACCGGCGCATCGCGGGTGATGGCGGCGCGCCAGATGTCGCCCTCCTCCACCCGGTGCTCGGTCAGGGTGCCGCCGCCCGCGTCGACCAGCCGGATTGTGCCGCCGGCCGGCGCCTTGAAGGTCTGCGGGTGGGAGCCGTACTCCTCCGCCTTCTGGGCCATCAGCCCGACATTCGGAATGGAGCCCATGGCGGCCGGATCGAAAGCGCCGTTTTCCTTGCAGAAATCGATGGTCGCCGAATAAACCCCGGCATAGGACGAATCCGGGATGACGCACTTGGTGTCGTGTTCCGCGCCGTCGGGTCCCCAGCCCTTGCCGCCGCCCCGGATCAGCGCCGGCATGGACGCATCGATGATCACGTCGGAGGGCACATGGAGGTTGGTGACGCCCTTGTCCGAGTTGACCATGTACATGGGCTGCCCGGTTTCCATGCAGGCGTTGAAATCCCGTTCGACGTCGGCGCGGACATCGCCGGGGAGTTCGGCGATCTTCTCGGCGAGTTCGCCTATACCGTTGTCGGGAACCACGCCGGCTTCGTCCAGAACCGCGCCGTGGCGGTCGAAGAGCGGCTTCAGATAGGCCTTCACCGCGTGGCCGAAGATGATCGGGTCCGAGACCTTCATCATGGTCGCCTTCAGGTGAACCGAGAACAGCACCCCGCGGTTCCTGGCGTCGGCGATCTGGCGCTCGAAAAACAGCGACAGCGCCTTGGCGCTCATCATCGTGGCGTCGACCACGTCGCCGGTCTGGATGGGCGTCGCCCCCTTGAGCTCGGTGACGGTCCCGTCCCCGGCGACGAACTCGATCCGCGCATCGCCCGCCTGATCGGCGGCGACGGTCAGCGCCCGCTCGTTGGTGAAGAAGTCCTCCCGGCCCATGGTCGAGACGTGGGTCTTGGACTCCCTGGTCCACTTGCCCATCCGGTGCGGGTTCTTCCGGGCGTATTCCTTGACCGCCTTGGGCGCCCGGCGGTCCGAGTTGCCTTCGCGCAGCACCGGGTTCACCGCCGATCCCTTGACCTTGTCGAAGGCGGCCAGCACCGCCCTGTCTTCATCGGAAGAGACCTCTTCCGGGTACGCGGGGACGGTGTAGCCCTGATCCCGCAGTTCCTTCACCGCCGCGTTGATCTGCGGGATGGAGGCCGAAATGTTGGGCAGCTTGATGACGTTGGCGCCCGGCTCCTTCACCAGCTCGCCGAGCTCCGACAGGTCGTCCGGCCGCTTCTGGTTGTCGGACAGGTGGTCCGGGAAGTTGGCGAGGATGCGGCCGGCCAGCGAAATGTCCTTGGTGCCGACGGAGATCCCGGCCGGCCGGGTGAACGCCCTGATGATGGGCAGGAACGACGCGCTCGCCAATTCGGGCGCTTCGTCCACCTTGGTGTAGATGATGTCGGGCCCGGCGGCGGGCCTGCCGTTATTGCCGTCGCTCATTTCGTCACTCTTCCCTGGCGTCCTTGGTGTCCCTGGATATCCTTAAGTCCGGCGCCGGAACATCGCGGTTCCGGGCGGCCCCTTTTTTAGTCAGCCCGGCCCGATTGGGCAAGCGGGCCCCAAATTCCAACCCGGGATTCCGCGCACCGGACATGATTCCGGCCGCCGGCGTTTCGGCGGAATGGACATTCATGGACATTTATGGACATTCGATGACTTTTTTTCGTTCCAATTCGGTCGTTTCGCCACCAGAGCATGGGCGCACGGAGGGGGGGGCCGGATCACCCCCACCTCAACCCTCCTCCGTCAAGGAGGAGGGAGAAATTATTCCCTCTCCCCCGGAGGGAGAGGGGTGCGCAGGCTTGGCGGGCGGGAGCCCGCCTTAGCCGAAGCTGGGTGAGGGGGACCTCCGTGTCCTCCCTAGGCGAACAATTCAAGCCAGGCTGGCCAGGACCTCCTCGTGGGACGGCCCGCCGCCGCCCGCCCCTTGCGGCGCGCGCCCGCCGCTCCGCGGGCGGATGGTCGCGCCGCCGTGCACCAGACCCTGTATCCGGGCCTGGAGCTCGACGGTCTGCAGCACCGTGTCCAGGTCGCCGGCGGCGAGCGCCGCGTCATAGACCGGCTCCAGCTTGCCGGTCAGGCCGCCGGCCAGTTCGGCGCGCTGATCGCCCCAGCCGTCGGAAAGCTCGGCGATGCGGGCGCGAATTTCCGGCCGGACCAGCAGCCGCGAGGCCTGCCGGGCGGGATCGGCGGCGCCATAGCCCGCTTCCCGGGCCGCATCCGCCCCGTGGGGACGGCGGGCATAGGCCGCGCAAAAGGCCTCCGCCCTATTGGTGAGGGGCGAGGCGGCGTCGCCGGAGTCGCCGGAAGAAATCGTGTCGTCGGAAATGTCGGTGGTCATATTGGTCGTCATAAAAGAGCCCATGTGTCGTGAAGTCCGATTTCGTTGAAAGGGGCCCTTATATAGGCAGGGGATGGGGGAATCGGGAGTCCCTACAAATGACTATTCAGCACCACGATGTCGGGCTGAGGTGGTGGGGAGGGGCAGTTTAGGGTTAAATGTCGATGTGAGCGTCCGGGTCGCCCGCTTCCAGGGCGTTCATGTAGGCGAGACAGAGTTCGCGGGACCGGTACGATCCGAACTCTGCAATTTCCTCGCGTTCCACGATGGGAAACGTCGAGTAGATGTAGCGGACATCGTCACGGTCGGTGATCCCATAGAGGATGAAGAACAACGCATCCAGTTTGGCGCGGAGGCTTAATCGACGAACAGCATCCCACTGGAACGGCGGCAAAACATCTCCTGTCTCGTCAACGCACCCCAAATCCTGAGCGAAATCGCTCATATCATCAGCGGTGTACGACAATTCGAGAACTGCTTCTCGAACGATCATCGCCGCTGTTTTCTTTCCGAACGTCCGCCGCTCAAAACCGGAGGGAGGTACAATCGGAAGCTGTTCGATTATGTATTTGTTCAGATGTCGAGACTGGATTTTCTGTCTCGCAACATAATCACAAACCAGGGAACAAAAATTCCCAACCAGCAATGGAAAAATCTGGATATCGGCCTCTTCCTTTAATGCATAAATCGGAAGTGTATTTCCAAACGCGACATCAGGCACCAGTGCGGCAATCAGACTCCTCATGTTGTTTGTGTTGCAAACGTCATTGAAACCAATCGCCCAACTCAGTTTTCTCTCTGGGATTGACTTCTCGTTTACCCAATACCTCGGTTCAGGAACTCTTGAAGGGTCGCTTAACTCCCCCAAAGACAGTACATCAGTGACGCCTTGCCCACTTAAGTTGGAGGGATTGGTTCTCACGTTTGCATATCTATGGTTGTAAATCTGAATCGATTTTCCTTCATATAGCGGCACCCAATCTCCAGATGGGCTACCGAAACGAAATCCGGGTTTTGGGTATGCCCCCTCCTCCTCTTCCAATTCTCGGCGGGTCCTGAATAGATTAGAATCATTTGTCATATGAAACATCGTGGAGTACTCCACGTTCCAACAATCGTCCCGATCCGAACTCTGAGAGGAAGCAAGAATGGGCACCTCCTCGTAGATTCTTGAGGTAATCAGAGCATCCCGTTTGTGCCGAAATATTGGAGCCGTACCCGTGTTCGGATTGATCCTTGATATCGCTGTCGTATCGAGACGAAATCTACGGTCGGGATCGCCGAACTGATTCCAACTCGAAATCCGAACACAGTAATCGAAGTCCGTCGCTATCTCGGTTTCGACGCCGAATATGAGTGCCGCGGGTTGTTCTTCATGATGAATATCAGGAAATAGCCAACCACCCCGATTCTCGAATGCATAGAAACTCAGTAGTCGTTGGTCACGCATGAGCCCCGAAAAGAACCTTGACGAGGTCTTGTCAGTCGCAATTCCTATGGGCGTTAACAGACCAACTCTACCGTCGGCACCCACTAACTGCGAAGCCCGCTCCACGAACAGAGAGTACAGGTTGATATCTCCGCGGGACAGCAATGGATAATCGCCGGAACCGCGGGCGATATTAGCCGCAGTCTCCGCGCGGTCGCGGGCAACGGCGTAGTCCTGCGCCAAGGGATCGTCGGCATCCACCAGATCCCGGATCATACGCCGCCGATCCGCAGCCCGCTGGGCCATGGCAATCTCCGTGCGGCGCACTGCAAACCATTCGACCTGCTGCATCTTCATGCGATCCCATGGCGGGTTGCCGATAACGGCATCAAACCCTCCGACCAGCTCGTTGGAATACCAGTCGGTCCAAACGCGGGGAAAGGCGACCTGCCATTGAAAAAAACGCTCGTCGGTGACGAGTTCCCGAATCAGTTCCAACAAGGAACTGAAACGAACAGCCTCAGGACGACCGTTCTCTATTTCCAAACGGCCGCCGGCAATCTCTATGGGATCGCCGAATTGCCCATCGAAAAAAGCGTGTACGGCGGCCGTATCTTCGGGGTCACTTAAATCCAGCCAATCGAGGGCGTGGACAAAGGCCAGAAAATGATTGAGAGGCGCGGTCATTTCCTGCACCTCGGCGTAAATCTTCGCCGACCGGTGCGCCTCGGCGATCTCGGCGTCCGTCAGACTTTCCAGGGCCTGCATCGAGACTGCCGCCGAGGTTGCCCGTCTAATGGTCTCGTGGAGGAGCAAGGGACTCCCGTGCTCCGTCGCGCTATCAATACCGCCGCGGACCCAAGACCCGAACAGGCTGTCGCCGCATTTTAGATGATGATCGAGAAAACTCAGAGGCGCGCCGACGGTGAAGGTGTGAAGCCACAAGGCGACCTTTGCCAGTTCGACGGCCATGGGATTCTTGTCGACCCCATAGACGCATCGCTTCAAGATCATGCGGCGAATGATATGCCGATCATCCAACTGCGCCGCGTCGATGGTCCATCCATTGGCTTCGCCATTCGCGACGATTTTCGTGCGAATGGCGTCAACGCGTCCGGCAAGCGGCGACATGTAATTCTCGAATAAGGCCTCGGCATCGGCCATCGCCGCGATCACCTGATCGGCGAGATAGTCGACCAAGTTGACAAGGAAGTGCCCCGATCCCATTGCCGGGTCGCAAATTTTTAAATCCAGCAGCTTCTCGGCCGGGTCGAGCGCCTTGAGGCGCGTCAGCTTCCAGTCTTCCGGCCGATCCAGCTCTTCATATTCCGCGCAGAGAGAAATAAACGCGTCCAACCGCTGGGAGACGAGGGGCCCCAGCGTCTCGCGAATGATGAGCCCCACTAGATCATCGGGTGTGTAGTAACTGCCGGAACCCTTGCGGGCGAAAATATTGGGGCGGATGTTGATCCGGTCATCCTCCCTGTGAATTTCATGCTCCAGCAATCTTTCGTAGATGGAGCCGAGTTGCTGGACGCCCAGATTGCGATAGTTGATAAAGCGTCGGCCATCCGGGGTTTGCTCGAATGACAAAGCATCGATGACGTCGGCCATGACTTGATCGTTCAACCGGACATCGGCCAGCAACGGCGTTCTCTCCCGATCGAACAGACCTCCGTTGTAGGGCGGCAAACCGATTGAGCCGTCCCCTTGATCGATAGCCCGGCAGAGGTCGTCGATGGCCGACCAGTACCGGGCGGCGGTGTCGGAAAAAACGTCATTGCGATCCAAGCGGCGTCCGATGTCTCCGCGCACACGATCCCGTAGTCCATAGTCGTCATATCGATCGTCTCGGATCGGAAGCAGGTCACGATCCTCGGCGTAGAGAATGAACAAAAGCCGGTACAAGAAGACCAATGCGGCTTCGCGAACCTGCTGTAAATCCGCATCGCGGTCGGCGGCGGCAATTGCCTCCACAAGCGTCGGAAAAACACGACGGAAAACAAGGTCGGATAGGCTTGCGGCAACCCGTTCCTCGTAAAAGCGCCCTTCGTTGAGAGCGCGCTGATGAAAGGTACTATTGTCCTCGGGATGGGGAACGAAGGCAGCTTGGCGAAAGATCAGCAGAAATACGCGGAGCCAATGCCGGCGCTGATCTTCGTCCAATGCAAAGAGATCGTCGTTGAAGCCCTCAAGATCAAGGATGGCCGCGAGATTGATCTCGCAGAATTGCTCGGAGACGGACCGCGCACCCTGAAAATAGAGTCGCCAAACCACCCCATTCGTCAGGATGCCCCATCGGAGCCCGCCTGTCGTGAGATCATCCACCCGGCGCAGGTATCGAAGCATCTGGGTAGAAGGCGCCGTCTCCTCGCCGCGACGGCCGGACCGTCTGTCGAGGGGCCTCGCCCAGCGCTTCGATTCGACTACCGCAAGACCAAATTCATATCGTCTCCATTCCTCGGCGAACTGGTTTGCGCGGGTCTTGGCCGCCTGATCGGCGAACAGCAAGCCGTCGGGAACGTCCTCCCGCCCCCGGGCACTCAGATTTTGTTGCCTCAGGCTTGCCTCCCAACCCAGAACCCCCAGCACCGGCCATATCAGGTCGTCTTCGGTCTGGCTTTCGTTCGGCGACTGCCTATGAGGAAACGCCGAGAAAATGTCGCGGAGGCCGGATTCGGCGGCATTCAGGTCCGCCTCGCTGATATCAGACCATTCATCGAGATTCCGAATCGATTCCGTCAGGAAATCGGCAGAAAATAAACTGCCCTGGGTGATGTCGTTCATGCACCAATCACTACGTGCGAGAGCCGGAGATCGTTAGAGAGTGGTGCCACGATTCGGCGGTACCATCAACCACGCGCCACCGGCCAGATCATACAATGACGTCACAAATGACTATTCAGCACCACGATGTCGGGCTCGGGGGCGGCGGCGATGGCGGGGAACACCTCGTCGACCGTATCGACGACGGAGAACAGGTCCCGCACCTTCGGATGGGCGAAGCCGTTCTCGATGGTCCAGTCGATGAGCGCCTTCAGGGGGTCCCAGTAGCCCGCCACGTTCAGCACCACCACCGGCTTGGCGTGCACCTGGAGCTGCTTCCAGGTGATGATCTCCATCGCCTCGTCGAGGGTGCCGAGGCCGCCCGGCAGGATCACCGAGGCGTCCGATAGCTCGAACATCTTGTTCTTGCGCTCGTGCATGCTCCCGACCTGGTGCAGCTCGGCGAGGCCGTCATGCTCCACCTCCAGCTTGGCGAGGAACCGGGGGATCACCCCGATCACGCGGCCGCCCGCCTCGACCGCCGCGTCGGCGAGGGTCCCCATCAGCCCCAGGCGCCCGCCGCCGTAGACCAGGGCGATACCGCGCCCGGCGGTCTCGCGGCCCAGCGCCGCGGCGGTCGCCGCGTAAGCCGGATCGGAACCCATCTTGGAGCCGCAGAAGACGGTTATGCTCGTCACGTCTCTCACCCGGCCAGTCTACCACGCCGGTCCCGGTGTTCCAGCGGGCTTGCCGGCGGCGGGGCACGGGGAGCACAGGGGGGGGCTCCGCGGTAGAATCCGCGTGAGGGGCGGGGAATAAGGCTGGGGTCGTCCGCGCCGACCTCTTATAGTCGCTGCATCGTTTCGCGTCGGGGAACGGATCAGACTTGAAGGGAGACCGGTTCATGCAGTTTCGTTATTTGATTTTCGCCGGAATCGCGGCTGCCGCGACGATCGCGGCGTCCTCCGTCATCCCGCCCGGCACCGGGGCGGCCAACGCCCAGGGCGGCGTCGTCGACGCCCGGGCCACGGCCATGAAGACCCTCGGCGGCTCGCTCCGGCGGGTCGGCCAGGCGGCATCGGTCGAGGATGCCCGCGGCCCGGCGGCGGCGATCGCCGGCGCGGCGTCGCGCCTTGAAGCCCTGTTCCCCGAAGGCTCCGGCGGTCCGCCCACCCGTTCCAAGCCGGAAATCTGGCAGAACATGGCCGACTTCAAGGTCAAGCTGGCGGCTCTCCGGGACGCGGCCCGGGCCCTCGACGCGGCGGCCAAGGGCGCCGACCTGGACGCGGTGAAGGCGGCGGCGAGGAACGTCGGCGGCACCTGCGGCGCCTGCCACCGGGTCTACAGGGCGCCAAGATCGTAGGCGCACCGTCTCGCGCGAATCCGCTTTTCGGGCCGGTTCGACGCGCTAATATCCCGGGATCATGTCCCGCCGTGCAATTTTCCTGCTGATGCTGCTGGCGGCGCTGGGACCGCCGGGCCTCGGGAGCGGTACCGCCGCGGCCCAGCCGGCGGAGCGCGGCGCCTACATCTTCGCCGCCGCGGGCTGCGCCGGCTGTCATACGGACGTCAAGAACGGCGGCCAGCTGCTGGCCGGCGGCCGCGCCCTCGAAACTCCGTTCGGCACCTATTTCGGACCCAACATCACGGCCGACAGGGAGCACGGCATCGGCGGCTGGTCGGACGCCGACTTCATCCGCGCCATGCGCCACGGCGTCTCCCCCGACGGCGGCCACTACTACCCGGTGTTCCCCTATCCGTCGTTTACGCTGATGACCGACGGCGACATGCGGGATCTGAAGGCCTACATCTTCTCGCTGCCGGCGGCGGCGACCCCCAACAAGCCCCACGAGATCAGGTTCCCGTTCCGGTTCCGCTTTCTGATGGCCGTGTGGAAGTACCTGTTTTTCGAGCCCGGCGCCTATGCGGCGGACGGCGGACAAAGCGCCGCGTGGAACCGGGGGGCCTACATCGTCCGGGCGCTCGGCCACTGCGGCGAGTGCCATACGCCCCGCAATGCCCTGGGGGCGGTGCGGGCCGGCCGGCACCTGTCCGGGACCAAGGCCGGGCCCGACGGCGAGCCGGTTCCCAATATCACCCCGCACCGGACGACCGGGATCGGCGGCTGGACCGCGGATGAGATCGCCGAACTGCTGCGCTCGGGCGAGACACCCCTCGGCGGCGAAGTGGACGGCGAGATGTGGGAGGTGGTCAAAAACGGCACCAGCAAGCTGACGCCCGAGGATCTGGCCGCCGTCGCCGACTATCTGAAAAACATCCCGGCCGTCGCCAATCAGGTCTTCCCCGGGCCCTAGGGCCGGGCGCCGCGGCGTATCGGGCACCCATGGACCTCTTCGATTCCGTTTTCATCCGCTCGGCGGCGGTTCCGTTTCTGGCCACCGGCATCTTCGCCGGCCTCATTCGCTGGATCGCCGGCGGCCGGATCGGCAAGCCGCTGGCCGGCGCCGCCGTCGGGGTGGTGTACATGTGGATGCTGGCCGTCCGTCTCGGGGCGCCGGACTTTCCGCCCGGCCCGGGCGGCGACGCCATCCTCTATATCATGCTCATCGGGCTGCTGGCCGGGATCGCGCTGGACGCCTCCGCCGACGCGGCCGGGCGGCCGGCCGCCGCCTACCAGGTGACCGCCATGATCCTGTTCGGGCTGCTGCTGGCCTACTGGCTCGGGCCCGGAGTCAGCGTCGTTTCCATCGCCCTGGCCGCGGTCTGGGTCATCGCCGTCCTTCGCCTGCGCCGCCGCAATCTCGCCCCGGCCGTCGCCGCCGGGATGCTGACCACCGCCGGGATCGGCATGATCGTCCTGACCTGGATCGGCGGCCTGGCGGCGGAACGGGAACTGGCGGTCGCCCTGACCGCGGCGCTCGCCGGCTTCCTGTTATGGTCGTGGCCGCCGCTCTCCTACCCCGCCGGCGTCACCCTGCTGCTCGCCGGGACCGGGGGCATATTCGCGCTCGCGCTGCGGCTCGCCGACGCGTGGCCGGCGTCGATCGCGGCTTTTGCCGTCTTCGTATTCCTGTTCTTCGCCGATTCGGCGGCCGTGAAAGTCGTCAAGCAGCCCCTGCTGCTGTCCCGCGGGGTCTTTCCGCTGACCGTCGCCGCGCTGGGGGCGCTTCCCATCGCGCTCGGCGCCGTGATCCTGCTGATCTTGACCAATCTGCCCGCCGGATAGGGCGCGCGGGGCCAGGGGATGTCGGGGCGGTGTCCGGGCGGGCATTGCGCCCGCTCCGGCGGCGGAGTACCTTACGCATCCGGCGCCGGGCGCGCCGGCCAGGGGCAGTCACAAGTGGCAATCACAAGGGACAGCGGCAACAGGCGATGACACGGCCATTCACATGGGCACTTGTCGGGGGTGCGATCGTTATCGCGGCGATTGCGCTGAGCTTCCTCGGCGATACGGACGAAGGCGAACAAGCGCCGACGGCAGGCGTGCAGGTGCCGGCGCCTCCGGCCCAAACCGCGCCGCCGCCTCCGCCCGAGATCGCGCCTTCGCCCAAGACCGCACCCTCGCCCGAGACCGCCGCCGCGGAACCGGCCAAGCCGGACCCGGACGCCGTCCCGGCCAAACCCCAAGGCGGCACGGTCACGGCGAAACGCCCGGAACCCGGCGCCCGCATCCAAGCTCCCGGCGGCGATACGGCCAAAGGCGAACAGGCGCCGCCGGCAGTTGCGCCCGCACCCGCTCCCCGGCCCGCGCCCCCGTCCGAGACCGCACCTTCGGCGCAGACTGCTCCTTCGGCCCAAACCGCACCCCCGTCCGAGACCGCCGCCGCGGCACCGGCCAAGCCGAGTTCCGACATGGCCCGAACCAAACCCCCAGGCGGCGCGGTCACGGCGAAACGCCCCGAACCCGGCGCCCGCATCCAAACTCTCGACGGCGGCACGGCCAAAGGCGAACGGGCGCCGCCGCCGGCCGGTGTGCAGGCGCCCTCACCTTCGGCCCGGACCGAACCCCCGTCCGGGACCGCCGCCGCGAAACCGGCCAGGCCGAGCTTCGACATCGTCCGGATCAATCCCCGGGGCGACACGGTCATGGCGGGACGCGCCGAACCCGGCGCCCGCGTCCAGATTCTCGACGGCGGCAAGGTAATCGGCGAGGCGACCGCCGACGCCCGCGGCGAATGGGTCTTCGTCCCCGCCGAACCGCTGCCGCCGGGCAACCGGCAGTTGTCGCTCCGCACCGTCCCGACCGGCGGCCGGCCGGCCGCCACCTCGGACTCCAACGTGGTGCTGGTCGTGCCCGAAAAGGGAAAGGACATTGCCGGCCGCCCGAGCGAAGAACCGTCCCGGCCGTTGGCGCTCAAAGTGCCCTCGGAGGGCGGCGGCGCCACCCAGGTGCTGCAGAAGCCGACCCCGCCGGCGCCCGCCGCCGTCATCCCGGCGGTTACCATCGACGCGGTGGACTACGACGACAGCGGGCGGCTCAACGTCTCCGGGACCGGTGCGCCCGACGGCCGGGTCCACCTGTATCTGAACAACGAATTTCTCGGCCGGTCGCCGACCGGCGCCGACGGCCGCTGGCGGCAGTCGCCGGAGCGGACGGTCGCGCCCGGGGTCTATTCGGTGCGCGCCGATCAGGTGGACGACGCCGGCAAGGTCCTGGCCCGCATCGAGGTGATCTTTGCCCGCTCGACCGTGTTGACCGACGTCCCGCCGGGGACATTGTTCGTCGTTCAGCCCGGCAACAGCCTGTGGCGGATCGCGCGCCGCACCTATGGCCGCGGGGTGCGGTTCACGGTGATCTTCGAAGCCAACAAGAAGCAAATCCGGGATGCGGATTTGATCTATCCGGGACAGGTCTTCCGTCTGCCGTCGATCAATTGAGGTGATTTTCTTGTCCGCCCGGTCGCCGAAGGAATGCGCGTGAGGTGCAGGGAACAGGTCTTCACCACCGGGAGCCCGGAGAGGATGGAGAAGGGCTGACTCACCCCCACCCTCATCTTCACCCCCACCCTCATCTTCACCCCCGTCGAGGGGAGGGAGTTTGCCGTGCGTTCCCTCTCCCCCGGTGGGAGAGGGATGCGATGGCTTGGCGAGCGACGCGCGCCTAGCCGTAGCTGGGTGAGGGGGATGCGCAGGCTTGGTGGGCGGAAACCCTTGTAAAGATAGGCACTTAACGCCGTCGGGGCTGGCGAGTAGAATGCCCGCCTTCACCCTTGGGAAAACGTGAGGGAAGATGTCCGGGATTATCCCGCCTCTCCATCCGGCCGGTTGGCCGTTCGTCTGGCTG
>JAJECC010000178.1 GCA_022822205.1 Rhodospirillales bacterium
AGATGACACGCCACCCAGTGGTTCTTCGCGCCCTGCACCGGCTTGAGCTTTGGCGTTACCTCGGCGCAGATGGGACCGACCTTGAGCGGACAGCGTGGATGGAAGCTGCACCCGCTCGGCGGGTCGATCGGCGACGGCACCTCGCCCGAAAGGATGACCTCGTTCCGCGACTGGTCCGGGTGGGCGGAGAGTGCGGCGGAGAACAACGCCTTGGTGTATGGATTGCGGGGTTCCTGAAACAGCGACGCCTTCTCGGCGTACTCGACGATCTTGCCCAGATACATGACGGCGAGCCAGTCCGCGAGATAGCGTGTCGTACCCAGGTCGTGCGCCACCAGCAGGTAGGCTATCCCGTATCGCTGCTGCAGATCCTTGAGCAGGTTCATGATCTGCGAGCGGATCGACACGTCGAGGGCGGAAACCGGCTCGTCCAGGATCAGCAGCTTGGGGTCGGAGATCAGGGCGCTCGCGATGGCGATCCGCTGGCGCTGGCCGCCGCTGAACTCGTGAGGGAAGTTTCGGGCCTGCTCGGGCTGCAGCCCGACGTCCAGCAGCGCCTTCGCGACGCGCTCGTCGATTTCGCGCCGACTCCGGCGTTCGTTCACCAATAACGTCTCGGCGACGATGTTCCGCACGCGCATGCGCGGGTTCAGCGAGCTCCAGGGATCCTGGAACACCGCCTGGACGCGGGTCCGGAAGCGCTTGAGCGCCGCGCCGCGAAGACTGTGGACGTCCTCGCCGTCCACCAGCGCGCGCCCCTCGGTCGGGGTTTCCAGCCTCAGAACCAGTCGTGCCGTCGTGGTCTTGCCGCATCCCGACTCGCCGACCAGCGCAAGGGTTTCACCCGGGGCGCAGGACAGGTCGATGCCGTCCACGGCGCGCACGCTGCCGATTTCCCTCGACAGCAACCCCTCGGTCACGGGGAAGTGCTTCTTCAATCCCTCGATCTTCAGCATCGTACGTTCTCCAACCCGATATCCTCGAGCTTCCAGCAGCTCGCGGTATGCGCCGCTTGCCCGGCATCGAGACTGGGAACGGTCGGTGGATACTCCTGATGACAGCGCGAATCCGCCCACTCGCAGCGGGGAGCGAACCGGCACCCTCGAGGGAGGTCCCAGAGCATTGGCGGCTGGCCGGGTATCGAATAGAGCCTGTCAACCGTCCGGTCGACGGCCGGCACCGAGCTGAGCAGCGCCCGGGTGTATGGATGCGCCGGTGAGTTGAAAATCGCCCGCACCGGTCCGTACTCGACCACCCGTCCGCCGTACATCACGGCGACGTGGTCGCACATGTTCGCGACGATGCCGAAATCGTGGGTGATGAAGATGATCGAGAGTCCCGATTCCTGCTGGATTTCCTTCAAGAGGCGCAGGTACTGCGCCTGGATCGTGGCGTCGAGTGCGGTGGTCGGCTCGTCGGCGATCAGGATCTGGGGCTCGCACGAGTTCGCGATCGCGGCGACCACGCGCTGCTTCATGCCGCCGCTCAGCTGATGCGGATAATCGCGCACCCGCTGCTCGGGCGCGGCCACGTGCACCGTCTTTAGCGCCGCGACGGCCCGCTTCAGGAGTTCGAGGCGCGGCAGCTTGCGCTGTTGATTGGCGATCGCTTCCGTGATTTGCCCGCCAATGCTGTAGACCGGGTTAAGCGAGGTTTGGGGATCCTGCAGCACCATCGAGATTGCCCGGCCGCGCACGCGCCGCATCCGTTCGGCGTCGTAGCTCAGCAGATCCTCACCGTTGAGCATCACCCGCCCGCCGACTATCCGTGCAGCCGGGCGGGGGACCAGGCGCAGTATGCTGAGCGCGGTCATCGACTTCCCGCTTCCCGATTCCCCGACGATGCCGAGCGTCTCGCCCCGGCGCAGCGAGAACGAGACGCCGTCGACCGCCTTCACCAGTCCCATCTTGGTGTCGATATGGGTCTGCAGGTTTTCAACCTGGAGGATGGTGTCACCGAGGGGCATGGCGTTCAAACCTGGGTGAGTTTCGGATCGAGCCGATCGCGCACCCAGTCTCCAAACAGGTTCAGCGCGAGTACCGTCAATGTGATTGCCAGGCCGGGGAATAACGAGATCCACCAGGCGCTGACGATGAGCTGGCGGCCGTCGGCAACCATCAGGCCCCAGGCGGGCGTGGGTTTGGGTATCCCGACCCCGAGGAAGCTGAGGGCCGCTTCCAGGATTATCACCGACCCCACCTGGAGTGTGGCGAGCACGATTATGGTGTTCGCGACGTTCGGCAGGATGTGGCGAACGATGATCCTGGCGTGCGAGTTGCCGGCCACGCGCGCGCGCGCCACGAAGTCACGCTCACGAATGCTGAGAACCTCGCCGCGGACTTGCCGGGCGTAGAAAGCCCAGAGCACAAAGACCACAACTATGATCACGGTCTGGAAGCTGGGCCCGACCGAGACCGCAAGCACCAGCGCCAGCAGGATGGTCGGCAACGCCAGCGAAATGTCAACGAGTCTCATGACGACAGCGTCGAGCCAGCCGCGGAAGTAGCCGGCCAGCAGACCCAGCAGCGTCCCCAGCACGCCCCCGAAGAAGATACCGATCAGGGAGATCGAAAGCGAGACCTTCGCCCCGTGAATGATCCGGCTGAGGATGTCGCGTCCGATCCGGTCCGTGCCGAGCGGATACTCCCAGGTGCCGCCGAAGAACACGGGCGGCTCGCGGCGGTCCGGGATGGAGCCCTGGAGCGGATCGTGAGGAGCCAGCCAGTCAGCGGTGATCGCCGGAAAGACGAGCAGAGCGACCAGGATGAAGATCGACACGACGGGATAATTCCGCCACCGAGCGCGCCGACGGCCGCTTGAGGGCTGAGGTTCAGGGGGCCGTTCGGAGCCCGGCTCGATTGGCGCCACCGATTCTTGCTCGTCGCTGCTCATCTGTAGCGAATCCTCGGATCGACGTAGGCATAGAGCGTATCCACGAGCAGGTTGGCCAGGATGAACACCGCTGCAAAGGTCAGTACCACCGCCTGGACGACCGGGAAGTCCCGGGCCCGGATTGCCTCGACCGCGAGCTGGCCCGCGCCGGGCCAGACAAATACCGTCTCGATGACCACGGATCCGGTGAGGATGATCCCGGCGATGACACCGAAGTACGTGAGCGGGGCGATAGCCGCATTCCTGAGCGCGTGCACCCATATGATGCGCGACTCCGGCACACCCTTTACGCGAGCGAGCTTGATGTACTCGCTGTCCAGGACCTCCAGCATCGACGAGCGGGTGATGCGCATCAGTGCGGCGACCTGGAACCAGCCCATGGCGATCGCCGGCAGCACAAAGTGGGAGAAGCCGCCGCGCCCCGACGTGGGGAACCAGTCCAGCGTCACGCCGAAGACCCAGATGAGAACGATCCCGAGCCAGAAGGGCGGCGCCGCCTGGCCAAGCAGCGCGATGATCTTACCCGCCGCATCGAAGGCGGTGTCCCGGTAGACAGCTGTCAGCACTCCGATGGGTATCGCGATTATCGTGCTGACGATAATCGCGAACCCACCGAGCAGCAGCGTCGCAGGCATCCGATCCATGACGACCCCGAGTGCGCTGGCTCCGGGCGACATGATCGAGTCGCCCATATTGCCGGACAGGACGCGGCCGAGGAACTTGAAGTACTGAACATGGATCGGCCGGTCCAGCCCCAGCTCGCGCGTCAGCTGCGCCGCTTCCTCAGGTCCGGCGTCCTCCGGCAGCATGGAGTCGACCGGGCTCCCGCTCAGGTGTGTCATACCGAACGCTATGACGCTGATCGCGAGCATCGCCAAGAGGCTTTGTGCAATCCTGATGGCCAGGAAGCGGCGCACTCATTGTCTCCTTCTGATGTGGCCGCCTTCTACTTGGCGGCCTTGATCAGATGGAAGTGACTGTAGCCCGAGGTGGTCGCGCCGGGAAACTGCCAGCCGGACACGACTTTCGGATTGTACGGAATCTGGGTGAACACCTCGAACAATGGGATGTCGACGTATTGTTCGTACAAATAATTGAACAACCGCCGTGCAATCTGGTCGCGCTCCTTCATATCCACGGAGTTGACCATCTCCTTGATCCTCGCGGAAGTCCAGTCATCCTCCCAGCCTTGATAGGGTCCGCCCGGATTACTGTAGAACGCCCGGAACGCTATCTCCGTCGGCCGCGGCGGCGCGTTGCGGAGCGGATTCAGTGCGTACAGTTTGCGGGCTCGACCCAGCGCCCCGACGCCGGCGTGATCCACCTCCTTAAATTTAACCTTGAATCCGACCTTGGTCAGATATTGGTGGACCATCTCCATTTGCAGGGGGATTTCCGGCTGACCGGGAATCGCTGTCATAATCAGGGTGATAGTCGGGTCCTTGAATGAATCCGGATAGCCCGCATGCCACATAAGTTGCTTGGCCTTCTCGAGGTCGTACCCGTACTCCGCCTCAAATCGCTCCACCAGCATCGGGTCGTAACCCTCGTTGCCGCGGACCATCGAGTGTCGGGCCGCCAGGGATGCACCCCCACCGGGGAACAGCACTTCCAGCATCTCTTGGCGATTGAGGGATCGATTGATCGCCTCGCGGATACGTACGTCGAACCAGGGCAGGTCCCGCCGGCAATTGGGGTCCTTGGACTCGCAATAAAGACCGTTGAATACGATGTCCGTCTGCATGGTGGGCTTCGCAGACTGCGCCGTTTTCATCCCTGCTTTGAGTGCATCGACCACCAGCTCGCGCGGCAGTTCGGTAATGTGCGCTTCTCCGGCTAGCAGCATCGCCAGCTTTGTCGCGTTCTCTGCCACAAAGCGCATTTCCATTTCCCGAAAGTCCGGGACGATGCCGGAGTAGTGATTGTCTACCCGTTCGTAACGGATCGCCGTCGGCTCCAGCGATACGAACCGGAAATGTCCGGTGCCGGCGAAGCGCCGGTCGTAGCCCGCCAATCCTTCCTTGTCGAACTGGGCCTTGCTGTAGATCTTCATCAACGCGCGGGCAGCATGCATGAACAGCAAACGGACACGAGGCTTGTCGTAGGTGAAGCGTACGGTATAGCGGTCCAAGGCCTCCGCCTTGCCGCCTCTAAGCTGCGCAACACCCGGCACCGTTGAGTCCGGGCCGGTATGCAGCGCATAGCTGTGCACCACGTCCGCCGCGGTGAATTCACCGAAGCCGTAGTGGAACTGGACGCCCTTGCGCAGTTTGAAAGTCCACTCCGTAAAATCTTTGTTGTGCTCCCAGGAGGTGGCCAGCCCGTCGCCGGTGTACGCACCGGTAACCGGATCTTGCGCCACGAGGGACTCCAGGGACGGATCGAACAGCCAACTGGGCGGAGTCGCCCAGAAGCGTGTGGATTGGCCGCTCGGAGGCGTCAGCGCCAGCACCAACTTATCGGTCTGCGCCATTGCGGGGGTGACGCCGGATGGCAGAATCAACCCCAGAGCAAAGGCAATTCCGCTGATCGCCGAAAGCGCCGGCAATCGAGCGTTTCGAATAGTTTGCGTTAAGTATTGAACTTTCATCGTCTCTTCTCCGTGCCTGTTAAGCCTGAATGCGTTGGGTACTTGCTTTCAGGCGGTTGTTTGGGTCGCGTTTCCCGCTACTCTATTTTGGTTTGCCAACGTCGAAATCGACTTAAGATTCTTCGACGGTCTTCAACACCTGCTTGGCATCTCCTCAAACTCTCACATCGCCCTCTAGGCAGATTCCGCATCACCTCGCGTTCAGCATCGTCACCTCGCCGGCTTCGGGATCGACTCTGACCCGGTCCGCGGTCGCTATCAGTTGCGTGACATCTCCGGCATCAAACCGATCGCAAAGGGTCATGTTGGCCAGAGCCGCACCCTGCGCCAGGATCGAATTGGCCGAATTGAGCAACAGCGCCATTGGCGCGATGCCGCGGGACTTCATCTCGTAGAGCATCCATGCCGTGGCTACCCCGCCCTTCGCGGTGTTAAGGACAAGGATTTTGTCGACGTAGCTTTGGCCGGCCAAAGCGTGTTCCGGCCGCGAAAACACTCCCCGAATCCGATCCAAATCATAGCGCGCCGAAAAATTATCATTGGCGACCATCGCCTCGCCTTCGACGCGGGGACCTATTCCGACATGGCAACGGAGCACTTTGACCATTAGACAATTCTTCCCGCTTCGGCGGAGGCGACACAGTCTTCCATGGTCGCCAAAGCCGGCTTGTAGCCGTATCCGCCAAGAATGTTCACGATCTTGGCGGAGTTCGACAAAAGCCGGGTCCAACCGTTCGCTTCGCCGATCTCTCGAGCGTATTGCTGGTAGAAACAGGTCCCTTGCAGCACCCGTCCGCCGAAGTCTTCGATCGCATCGACAAAACCCGTCGATTTCGCGTCGGCATAGACGCCGGCCGGCGTGCAGACCAGAAACGCCGTGTCGTCATGCCGCTTGCGTCCGCGGCAAAGCGCCGCGACCTCTCCCATTTCGACCAGAGAAAGCTGCGGGGCCGCGAAAACCACAACGTCGACCTCTTCGCCGCTCGCGCCAAAGCCGCCGCGAAATTCGTCGAGCTCATCCTTGGTGATTTTTTCGCCGTGCAAGCCCGCGCCGTCCACATCCTCAATTGTTGCGCACTCCGGCGTGATCCCGACAATGTGGAAAAGCGGCGTAGAGCCATAGCTTGCCATGGCCGCGCCCATGTGCTTGGCCTGATCCGACGTCGGCACGGTTTCAATGCCCTCGATCACCGGGACTTCCCAATACGACCCGGCGCGCTTACCAACAACCGCCCCCAGCACGCCCCAGTCGGTCAGATCGCGCGGTTGCTCTTCGACCACATAGCGACGCGTTGCCCGGCGGTTTTCTTCGAGGTGCAATCCGTACCGCGGCGTGTAGCCCGTCAAACCCGCCGCCAAAGCCGACGGGCCGCCTTCAAAGTTCGACCGTGCCCCACAGATGCTGTTCGAGTAGATGACCACGCCGGTGTCACCGTAGGCGACATGATCACCGCGAACCGGCGACATGATAGTCTGATAGTTGATGCAGGTATTCGTCATCATGATGCCAAGCGATTGGCATGCGGCAATGAACCTTCGTTCCAGGTTCGCCATGTCTTCGGTCTGGCCGAGGGGATCGTAATAGTTCAGGTCGACGCCCCGCGGATCGGTAATCATGGGAATGGCCACGCGCCGATCCGCTTCGGGCAGCGCCGCGAAACCCTCGATCAACGCTACCCCGGCTTCGCCTATCGATTCAGGGTCCGCCATCATATGGGCCTGGCTCACTTCGACCATATCCGAAGCGTCGAACATGCGTCCGACCTGGAGTTGGTGCTCAACGGCCCACTTTCGCGCCGCACCCATTTCTCCCGCCAGCATCGCCTCGGTTTTGGGTTCGAGTTTCACGAGCCGCCCTTGATTACAGGTTACGCCGATTCGACGACGCAAACATCGTCGCCCACGGCAATCTCGGCCCCTTCGGGGGCGAGAATTTCGACTAAGGATCCGTTCCCCGGCGCTTCGACCTCCTGGGTCACTTTTTCGGTTTCAATCTCATAGAGGACCTCGCCTTCGACGAACGTTTCGCCAGGTTGCTTGGCCCAGCGCACGACGGTGGCCTCTTCCATGGTCATTCCCACCCGGGCCAGCTTTAAGGTGGCTTTCATGCTGATGCTCTCCCGTTCTCTGAAATTTCCACAGCCGCGGCCATGATCTTATCGACGTTCGGGAGCAGATATTGTTCGCTGGCCGGTGCAAGAGGAAGACCGGCATTGCGCGCCGTCACGCGCCTGATCGGCGCCTTCAGATGCCCGAAGGATTTTTCCGCAACCACCGCAGCTATGTGACTGGCGGCACTGGCCCGTTCGCGGGACTCGTCGACGATCACGACCCGCCCGGTGCGCTCGGCGGCGGCGCAAATCGTTTCTTCGTCCAGCGGCGCCAGTGTGCGGACATCGACGACTTCACACTCCAATCCTTGTTCCGCGAGCTGATCGGCCGCCTGAATTGTCATGCGCATGGTTGACCCCATGCTGATGAGTGTCAGGTCTCCGCCTTCGCGCACGACGGCGGCCTTGCCGATTGGCGTAAGGTACTCCTCATCCGGAACGTCGCCCATCTCACCGCCTCTGCCGCCGGGCTCGAAGAACAGCACCGGGTCATTGCTCCGGATGGCCGATTTCAACAGTCCCTTCGCATCAGCCGGATTGGATGGCACCACAAGGTGAACCCCGCCGAGATTCATGAACGCGGAATACGGCGTGTCCGAATGTTGGGCCGCATTGGCTCGTCCGCCCCCGTAGCTGGCGATAATCGTGGCCGGAAGTTCGATTTGGCCGCCGGACATGAGCCGCGCCTTGGCCAACTGGTTCGCGACGCCGTCCATTCCGGTGAACAAAAAGTTGGCGAACATAATATGCAGCACGGGGCGGTAGCCGCAGGCGGCGGCGCCAACCGTCATGCCGGTCAGGGTGTTTTCGGATATGGGCGTGTTCCGGACGCGGCGCTTTCCGAAGCGCTCGGCCAACCCAGCCGTATCGCCGAATATGCTGGCTTCGACGTCTTCTCCGAAAACGAAGACCTTTTCGTCCCGCTCCATTTCCTCGCGGATGGCATCGTTGATTGCCTGAATGAATCTCGTACGCGCCATTAGCTGGATGTCCCCACAAACTGGTATTTTTCCCCGACATCCAATGGGGGCGGTGTGCCGGCGTCTCCAAAGGCGACAGCCTCATCCACGAGGGCCCTTGCGTCCTCGTCAATCGACTGAAACGTCGCCTCATCGGCCAAATTTTCGTCCTTCAGCCACTCTTGCAGCATTTTGATCGGATCGCGTTCGCGCCGCATTTTCTCGACTTCTTCCTCCGTCCGATAAGGTGTCTTGATGACCAAGTGTTCGCGTTCGAAGTGGTTCCTGATGCGGTAGGTATGGGCCTCGATGAAGACCGGTCCCTTGCCTGACCTGATATGCTCGGCCACCCCCGCCATCGTCTGCCAAACGGCGCGCACGTCATTTCCGTCGACGACTTCGACGGGGATGTCGAAGGCCTTCGCCCGATCGCTAATGACCCCGGCGGTGACGGTTGCCGTAGGGGAAAATTGGCCAAACTGGTTATTTTCACAAACATATAGAAGCGGCAGTTTCCAAAGCGCCGCAAAGTTCATGGATTCTTGCAAGACGCCCTGGTTTGACGCGCCATCGCCAAAAAACACGACCGTCATGCTGCCGTCATCGTCCAAATGATTAGCCAGGGCCGCGCCGGTGGCGACCGGGATACCGCCTCCGACAATTCCATTCGCACCAATGATCCCCTTCGAATAGTCGGCAACATGCAAGGAACCGCCCATTCCGCGGCAGCAGCCTTCCTCCTTACCGTAGATCTCGGCGATCAGATGTCTGGGTTCGCCGCCCTTCGCCAAGAAGTGCCCGTGCCCCCGATGAGTGCTGGAAACTTGATCCCGATCGGTGAGGTGGGCGCATATCCCGGCCGGCACGGCCTCCTGACCGATCGACAAGTGGACGCCGCCGGGCAACTTGCCGGCCGCGAAGTCATCCCCGAGTTGTTCCTCGGCGTAGCGGATGACATGCATTGTCTTCAAAAGCTCAAGACATTCAGACACATCCGGCGATAGATTCTTACTCATCCGTTGACCATCCTCTGGTTCATTTTTCGGCACATATATTGGTCACAGCCCCGAATTCGACTCGCCCTGCGGGTTACAGCCGGCAATTCAATCGTCACCACACCGTGTAGCAATGTCATGAACATGGATGCCATCATTAGTAGTCACGGATTTGTCGGCTGAAGAACTTTGCTAGATAACATTAATTCCATCAAGTACGTACAATAATGTAAGTAAGGCAATCGGCCAGCTATGACCCAACCCGCCGTGCCCGAGCCAACGACCTTTCTTCCAAATTTCACCTTACTGCATAGTCATATTTATGTATAGCTTTAAATTCGCCAGCCCAAATAGTAGTGTTCACAAATGACCTCTCGCGAGGATGCTGCCCGCGAGCTACGCTCCGTTCGGAAGGGGGATGTTATGTCTTCATATGAATTTCATCACACTGCGATCGTTGTAAAAGACTTGCGATCAATGTCGGCGTTTTATGAGCGGCTTGGATTTCGACAAAACGAAAAGTGGGACGCCCCCGATGGATCCCTCTCGGTCCAGCGCTTACAACTGGGCAGCGTTACGCTGGAGCTTTTCTGGAATCGAGAAGGTACGAGCCCATCAAACGCGAGGGATGATCTCAGTCTGGACCTCAAGGTCGCCGGCTTGCGGCACATCGCATTGTCGACACCGGACTTGGAAGGGTCTCTCGAAGACCTCAAGGATTCCGGCGTTGAAATAGAGATAAATATCACCGTAGGACGAACGGGCCAGCGCTACTTTTGTGTGCGCGATCCGGAAGATAATTGGGTCGAAATTGTTGAGCGTGTTTAGCGGACGGGAACGTTGACCCAACACTTTGGAAGCGGAGGAACATCTCGATGCAGGTCACTCTCGATGAAGCGAACAAGGTTGCTCAGGGCGCGATCGCAAAGGCGGAAGAGCTCGGCATCCGGATCAATGTCGCGGTTTGTGACGGCGGGGGACGGTTGGTCGCGTTCCAGCGCATGACCCATGCCGCGTGGGCCGGAAGTTTCGCCAGCCAGGGAAAGGCGATGGCGTCCGCCGCTTGGGGCTTGCCGGGCGGGGACCTGACCGAGCGCGCCGACCGCCCGGTCGCGCGCGGCATCGTCGCGGCCGAGGGCGGTCACATGATGCTCGGGCAGGGCGGCGTGCCCATCATCCGCGATGAAGTTGTCGTCGGCGCCTGCGGCGTTGCCGGCGGCACGGGCGAGGAAGACGAGATTTGCGCCCGGGCCGGTGTCGACGTGCTTTAATTCTCGCCCGTTTCCAGGACATCGGCCGCATTCGAGCCGGCTTGAGGAGAGCGAACTTGAAAGCCAACAAAATCGAGCGGTGACATCAACGACCGTGATCGACGCCTCAAACCAGGCTTTCTATTGTCAGGTCGAGTTCGTTCGGTGGGATGTGGAGGATCTGGTAATAAAGAGGATCGTTTGATCGGTCCCAAGCGGACAACTTGATCTCAAGAATCTGATCACCCGTCTCGACGCCGATGTGACCGGATACTTCCGGCTTGGCTTTGGACCACGTGATCTTGTGGTCCAGACGGCGCACTTTACGGCCAGTTTCGTTTTCCACCAGAAGTTTGAAGTTCTCGGTGGCAAACTGATTTACCGGTCGGTCTTTAAAAAATGGGAACTTCGCGGCATCCACGTAGAAATTCGAAACAGCGACAAACTCTCTTCCGATTTCTAGGCGTCTGTCGAGCCGAATGATGGCCGCATCGTCGCCAAGCACATCGGTCCAAGGACCTTGGCCTTGCTCGTTTTCGCGGCCGATGATCCTTGCGAAGACGGGAAAAAAGGGACCGTCGTGCCTGCTGAATCGTGCATGCAGTGGGTGACGCATGCCTTTTGCGTTTGTCTGAATGGTGGTGCCAACGCCAGTTTTTCGAACGATACGGCCGGCGTCGACCATGGATCGCAGCGCCTTTTGAACGGTTCCAAGGCTGAAGGAGGAGATCGCGGTCAACTCTGCCTCGCTAGGGAGCTTGTCGCCTTCGACCATGACCCCTGCTTCAATCGCGCGAACAAGTGCATTCTCGAGGCGCACGTACTTGGGCAATGTCGAATCCGACTGCTTCAGTTCTATGGGCAAGAATTCGTCAAGCGCCATAAGAACTCGCGCTGCGCGAACAGGATCCAACTGCGCAGTCCGTTCACTCATTCAAAGCTAGCCTCCTCGTGCGAGAAAGGGCGTGTACGTAAAAAAAACTAGCTAGCTATATAGAATTATAACTATATAGTACCCATGGCATTAGTTTGTTTTTATCGCGAATGGTTCGCGGTGGCAAGATCGATACAAATTTTGAAACGCGTTCAGTGCGGTACGCATCCGAATTTGCATTCTCATGGGCGGTTCTTGGCAATCAAACCTGAGAGGTTAGTCTCGTGAAGCCCAAGAACCTGATGATCATGATGTCGGATGAGCATGCTCGCACGGCAACTGGGTGCTATGGGCACGAAATCGTGCGAACGCCGAACTTGGACCGGCTTGCGGCCGGCGGGGCACGATTCAGCAACGCCTATACGCCTTGCCCGGTCTGTGTGCCTGCGAGGGCTGCCTTTGCAACGGGAAAGTACGTTCACCAGATTGGAACCTGGGACAATGCCACGTCATTTGATGGCTCGGTCCCTAGTTGGCACAGCCAACTTCGCGATCGCGGGCACCAAACCGTCTCGATCGGAAAGCTCCATTTTCGATCTTCGGAGGACGATAACGGTTTTTCGGATGAACGAATTTCAATGCACATGGTTGAGGCGAAAGGCGATTTGCTCGGCCTCATTCGGGATGAAGATATGGTCAAGCGCGGGTCATCATGGAAGATGGCCCAAATGGCAGGACCGGGAGAGTCAGTCTACACGCGCTATGACCGCGACATTACATCCGATGCTATCACTTGGCTGCACGAGGAAGCGCCAAAGTATCAGGACAAGCCCTGGATACTCTTCGTATCTTGGGTGGCGCCGCATTTTCCCCTGACCGCGCCATCGCAGCACTTCCACCACTACTACAATCAGGACCTGCCCGAGCCCAAACACTATCACCTACGCAAAACGCCGATCCACCCATATGTAGACGACTATCGCGATACTTTCGCGTACGACGAGTTCTTCGAGTCGCCCGAAATGGTCAAGCGCGCCCAAGCGGGTTATTTGGGGCTAATTTCATTCATGGATGAACAAGTCGGTCTGGTTCTGGATGCGCTTGGGCAAACCGGGCACCTGGAGGACACGCGCACCATCTATGTAACCGATCACGGAGACAACATGGGTGCACGAGGAGCCTGGGGTAAGTCGCTGATGTACGAGGAATCCGTGGCCGTGCCATTGATTGTGTCCGGGCACGACATTGCGCCGGGTACGGTCGTTGACACACCGACCAGCCTTTTGGACATATACCCATTCATCATGGACTCGGTCGGTGCGGGCGACGCGTTGGCGGAGGGCACGCCTGGCACAAGTGTCGACGCATTGATCAGCGGAGCAGAAGCCGACAGGGCGGTGTTCTCGGAATACCATGCAATGGGGTCGAAAAAGGCGGCGTTCATGTTGCGCAAAGGCGACTGGAAATTGGTCCACTACGTCGGCTATCCCGATCAGCTCTTTAATCTCAGGGATGATCCGGATGAAGTAGATGACCGTTCGACCGACCCAGACTGTGCCGACGTTATGGAAGAGCTGATGAGCGAGATCGTGAAAATCTGTGACCCGGTCAAGGTAGATGAAGCAGCCCGTATAAGCCAAATTTGCATGATTGAGGCAAACGGCGGCAAGGAGCCTATCATCGAACGTGGCGATCTCGGGTTTTCCATGCCGCCAGGCGTGGCGCCGGAATTCGACTAAACCTGACTTGCTGCCCGGCAACCGCCGAACGCAGACATTGAAAAAAACAGGGAAATATCGCGCGACAACCCTTGAGGATTTCACTCTGTATTTGGTGCCGGTGAGATCGATTTGGGGCCCGCGAAGCGCTCCTCCGCCATAGGCCTGGACGTTCGAGTTTCCCCATTCGGAAACTTTGGCGGCGATGGGAGACGGCTTTGCGGCGACGGCGCCGGGGTAACGATATGCAGGAGGCCCTCAACAGGGACTGCGTGCTCAAGACGACCGAGAACGAGGGCTACATCAAGAAACTCGTCCACGGTTCCCGTGCCAATACCTATACGCTCGTATCCTACAACGCGGCGCCGATCGAGAATCAGACTCTGCTTTGGGCGGCTCCAATTGTCTGGGTGAAGCGCGCCTGACCGCGGTTGCGCCGTGCCACGGAAAGGCATGGTCTGAACGGTCCCGGCTACAGCGAAGACTTGGAAATTTCTTCAATTGCGGCATCGAGACCCGCGATCCACGCTGGCGGGGTGAAGTGCGGAGCGTCGCGTAATGTCGGAAGCAAGCAAATCCATCCCCCTGACGGCCGAGCAGCGGTTTGTCCTATCCCAGCTCGTTGAGAAGGGCTCGCTCGTGAAGGTGACGGCGTCTACGCGCCGATGGGTAGAGTGATTCGCGTAAATTCAATTCGATTCATGTCTGACGTACAATGGTACCGAGTAATTGTCGTCGGCGAACACGGCAACCGCACAATAAGTGGTTGGGTGTCGAGCGCGGCACTATTTGGCCAAAAACTTAGACACAACTGATACGGTCATGCCCCACACCTGATCGGGTAGACATTGCACGTAACCAGTTCTTTGAACAAATCACGAACACGAGTATAATAGGATTTGTGAAGGACATCCTCTGGATCGACCGCGATAATTCGCTCTGATCTCGTGTGCGATTACCAGACCAAGGAGGTCCTCGCGACACCTGCCCCACAAAATTCGTTTTCGAGTTTGACGCGGCATTGGTCCTCCTCAACATCGTCAATGAGGCAAATCGGGAATTTTAACAATGGCAATGACATCCACGGCGAGAGTTCAAGCACTACAGACAGGGTCAACGGCTGATTCTCAAGAGCTGAGCAAGCAACTGGCCTCCAGAGAGCTTGTATTTGGCATAGTCGGGCATGTCGGTTCTGGCACTAGCAAAGTGGGTGAGAATTTGGCTGACGTGTTGGCGCGGCAAGAGTTTGAAGGGAAAAAGTACCAATGCACCATAGTAAAGGCTCGCGAGGTCATCGAGGAATGGGCTTGCCGACACGGTGAAGCAGTGCCGGCTGATTCTAATCGACTAGTTGTCGACGTTGAAAAATTACAAGACCTTGGGGATAAAATGAGGGCGACGGGTGACCTGGCAGCGGTGGCGCGAGGAGCAGTATTGAAAGTTCGTGAGCGACGAGCCGAGTTGCAAGAGGAGACAGTTGAGGAGGATCAACCAGTTGTTCCCGATGGAAATCCTCGGGCGTATATCATCGACTCTATTCGGCATCCCGCTGAGGTACAATTATTGCGGAAAGTGTATGGGGATGCATTTGTTCTGATAGGTGTTGTCTGCGAAAAGAACGCCCGCAGAAGTCGAATTAGCAAGAAGTACCGAGATGCCGGCGCTGAGGCCGCTGAGGCATTCATGGATCGGGACGCTAAAGCGCGAGAGAACTATGGGCAGCACGTCTCAGACGCATTTCATTTGGCAGATTTTTTCATAGACAACACCGCAGCTCGATTTATTGAAGACGACCCATCACAACCGAACCCAGCCTGGGACATTAATGACCACCTGCTCCGGCTGATTCGAGTCGTCACTCACGAACACATTGAACGTCCAACAATTGACGAAACAGCGATGTACGCTGCCGGCGGAGCCGCGATGCGTAGCGCCTGCCTTTCCCGCCAGGTCGGGGCGGCAATACTGGATAAAGAAGGCAACATCGTCGCCACAGGAGCAAACGAAGTCCCAAAGGCCGGCGGTGGCGTTTATGGTGAACAGTTTGGTGACGGCCACTTTGATGATCGTTGTTATGTACACAAACGATATTGCAGCAACACCAAAGAGCAGACATCTATCGCGGAAGAAATCCTTGGAGAATTGGAGGGTAGTCTGCGGGACGATGTGGACAAGGCTAAATTAGTAGCAAAATTGAAATCCGGCAGAATTGGTGAACTGCTGGAGTTTAGCCGGGCCGTGCATGCTGAAATGGACGCCGTCTTAGACGCCGGACGGAAGGGTAGTAGCACGGTTGGATGCCGGTTGTATGTTACGACATTTCCCTGCCACTACTGCGCCCGGCACATCGTCTCGGCTGGGATAGACGAGGTTCAATTCATCGAACCTTATCCCAAAAGCAAAGCCTTCGACTTGCACAGCGACTCCATACTCAATGATCGCTCTCGACCTTGGACGCCCCCTAGCGAAGGCGGGAGCCAGGTATTGTTTAGGCCCTTTACCGGCGTCGCTCCGAGAATGTACCGACGAGCATTTCAAAAGGACCGTAGTCTGAAGGACAAGAATACAGGGGAAATAGCTGTTAGCTCTCCAGAGTGGGGCTCACCCTACGACATTTCAAAAACCAGTTATGCAGATTTTGAGGTGACACTGACACGAGAATTTGAGTGATGGCTGGTGGGGCCGAAAAGCTTCCGTATTTGCGGTTAGTTGAGACCGACGAGAGAGAAGCAGACGAAGCACAAGTTGCCCAAGAAACACAATTGGGCAGCCAATCGTCTCTCTTCTCTGACGCGTCTGACAAAACGCTTGGGTTCATCACGGCCTCTGAGATGAACTCTTCAACCTTTCAGAAGCTCTTGGAGGAGGTCAGACCTGGATTCATTTTTGACATCAGGCAAGTGCCAAACTTCAGCGGCGGTCACCTAACGAGGCGAACCGTATTCACACTATTTGAGACCTATGGCATCAGATATTTCGATGTTGCGGGAGCGCTAGGGGTCAGATCCTCACG
>JAJECC010000111.1 GCA_022822205.1 Rhodospirillales bacterium
GATCTGCCAGGAGGCCAGTTTGGCCGAACCCGCGTCCCGGCCGGCCAGCGGCAGGAAGCGGGTATAGAACAGCCCCACGAAGGCGAGATTGATGCCGCCGATCACCCCATGATAGTGAGCGGGCGTTCGCGTATCGGCGCCATCGACGAACAAGCCGAAAGCGCCGCCGACGGCGAACAGTATAACCGAGCTGATGAGGCTCAGGCCCGCGACCCCCGTCCAATCGACGGCGTCGCGCCGCCGCCAGCCGGCCCAGGCGGCCGCGCCGAAAAACAACAGCGCCGGCGGAGCGAGGGCATACTGGAGATCGGTGAAGGCCTGGAGGAATTCCCCGGTCTGAATATCGAATATGCCGAAGAACGCAAGCCCCGCCAGGCCGCCGACAAAGGCCAGGCCGGCGGCCCACCGGTTGAGCCGGAGACCGGCCAACGGACCGGCGGCCATGGTTTCGGTGAGCAGCCCCCAGGCGGTCAGCATCATCGCCAGATTGACGAACTGCAGCATATGGCCGCCGCCCCACATCAGGCGCTCATTGAAATCGTGGTCGACGGGAACCCCGTCGAGGCGCCATGCCGCCAGCAGGAACCCGGCCATGGAGGCAACGAACAATATTCCGGCGGTCATGATCATGGGCGTGCCGGCGCCCAGCAGGTTGGGGCTCCGGGCAAAGGCCATCAGCATGCGCAGTACGGCAATCAGGATACCGAGCCCGAACAGGACCAGACCGCCATAGAAAACCGGATCGATAATCACCGGAATGTAATTGTTGAGGGTCGGCTCGCCGTCGAAGAAGGCCGGGGTGACGATCGCCACCGTCCCGGTGACGGCCAGCACCAATCCCGCCTCGCCCAGCCGCCGGGTGCGGCCGCCGGCCGGTGAAGAGGCGGCCGCCCATTGGGCGAAGCAGGCGAGGACGGCGAGGAACCAGGCGGCGAAGGACAGGGCGACATGGGCGACCAGTCCCTTCTCGAAAAAGGCCGCGGGCCACGGCACCATTTCGGAGACAACCGGCATTCTGGACAGCACCAGCAGCACGGCGAACAGGCCGGCCAAGGCCAGGGATGCCACCGCGAGCGCCGCCCAGCCGCGCATCAGCCGGCGGCCGCTTCCTTGCGGCAGGATCTCGAAGGCGGGCGCCATCAACATCGGCGGCGCCCCTCAGAGGCCAGCGGTTTGGACGGGGTGAATCTGATAGAGCATCACGTACACCGCGATGCCCGAAACCGAGACATACATCCAGACCGGCCACGTCCAGCGGGCAACGGCGCGGTGGCCGTCGAAGTTGCCGCGAAAGGCCCGCCACACCGTCATCAGGACCATCGGCACGATGGCGATGGCAAGCACGACATGGGTGGCGAGCAGCGTGAAGTAGAAGACACGCACCGGCCCTTCACCCTGGAACTCGAATATGGGCGCAAAGAACCGCAGCGTTACGTAGCTGATCAGGAACACGCCCGACACGCAGCCGGCGGCGATCATGACGGCGCGATGGGCGTCCTTCCGGCCGCCGCGGATCAGGATAAACCCGATCAGCAGCAGGATCGTTGCAACGGCGTTCAGGCCGGCGTTCAAGTGGGGGAGGACCTGGATCGCCATGCGCGCCCGCGCCCCTTAAGAGAACCAGCCGGTCTTGATCACCGTCGCCGCGAACATGCCGATGGCGGCGAGCGCAAGAATAACGGCGAACACGATTTGCTTGGAGCGGGGCGTCACGGGTCGGTCACTCTTTCGGTGATTATCGATGGATACGGCGCCGGAACAGCAATGGACCGTCCAACGGGAGGCCTGATGATGTCTCGGGGAGGCGAGATGTAGCACCGCCCATCGGGCGGAGCAACCGACGGCCGCGCGCCAACCCGGCCGGAACCTCATGCAATTGTTGCCGGCTCGCGAAAACGCTTGAAATTCCGCCGAATATTCCCACTTCTCCTGGTGTGGATGTCCTTTACCGCCCCGGTCATATCGGGTATAGGGATGATCAAGGAGGGTCGCCCGTTCGGGGCGCCGAAAGATGTCTGGAAGGACGCATCGGCTGATCCAGTTTCCGAAGAATATTATTGGATCCCGGGATTATCGTCCCGTCGCAAATGCGCCTGCGCCGTTCAACCGAGGAACCGAAATTACATGAATATGTCTCGTTGGATTTCCATGGTCGCCGTATTCGCTGTTGGGCTGTTTTCGTCCGCCGGCGCCATGGCGCAGCAACCTCATCCGTGGCAGATGAATTTCCAGAAGGCGGCGACGCCGGTGATGGAAGAAATCATTTGGTTTCACAATTGGCTGCTGGTGATCGAGATCGCCATCGTCATATTGGTCCTGGCGCTGATGCTGTACATCGCCATCAAGTTCAACGCGAAGGCGAACCCGGTTCCGTCCAAGACCACGCACAACGCACCGCTGGAGGTCATTTGGACGGTCGTTCCAATCATTATCCTGGTGGTCATCGCGGTGCCGTCGATGAAGCTGTTGTTCTTCATGGACAAGGCCCAGGACCCGGAAATGACCCTGAAGGTCATCGGCAATCAGTGGTTCTGGAGCTACGAATATCCCGATCACGGGAATTTCACCTTCGACGCCAATCTGACCCAGAAGGAAGATCTGCCGGACGATAAGAAGTCGCTCTACCTGCTCGAGGTGGACAACCATGTGGTGCTGCCGGCGGACACCAGCATCAGGCTGCTGTTCACCGCCAACGACGTGCTTCATAACTGGGCGATCCCGTCCTTCGGGGTCAAAATGGATACGGTGCCGGGACGCATCAACGAAGCCTGGATCGAAGTTTCCTCCAAGCACATGGGGACATATTACGGTCAGTGCTCCGAGTTGTGCGGCGTCAATCACGGTTACATGCCCATCGCCGTGGACATCGTTTCCAAGGCGGAGTTCGCGGCCTGGGTCGAAAAGGCCAAGGAAGAGTTCGCCCGTGTCGATGAACCGGCGGTCGATGTCGCCCGGATCGGCGCCCGGGGCACTACCGCCGGCCGGTAGGCGCGGCCAGAGATAGAAGAGAGGAATATCCATGTCTGATGCCGCAGCCGCACACGATCACGGCCACGACGACCATCATGGCGCGCCGGCAGGCTGGCGCCGCTGGGTCTATTCGACCAACCACAAGGATATCGGAACCCTGTACCTCGTCGCGGCGATGGTCGCGGTGCTCATTGGCGGCGTGTTCTCGTTTATGATCCGGCTGGAACTTCAGTCGCCGGGCCTGCAGTACATCGAGGACTTGCAGTTCTACAACGTCCTGGTGACCGCCCATGGCTTCGTCATGGTGTTTTTCTTTGTCATGCCGGCCCTCATCGGCGGGTTCGGCAACTGGTTCATCCCGTTGATGATCGGTGCGCCGGACATGGCGTTCCCGCGGATGAACAATATCTCGTTCTGGCTCCTGGTGGTCGGACTTCTGCTGCTGCTGACCTCGGCTCTGGTTGCCGGCGGCGCGGGGACCGGCTGGACGGTCTATCCACCGTTATCGAACGCGACCTTCCATAGCGGCGCCGCGGTCGACTTCGCGATCCTCAGTCTTCACGTGGCGGGCGCCTCTTCGATTCTCGGCGCCATCAACTTCATCACCACCATCATGAACATGCGGGCGCCGGGCATGACCTATCACCGGATGCCGCTGTTCATCTGGGCCATGCTGGTGACCGCGTTCCTGCTGCTGCTGGCGCTTCCGGTTCTCGCCGGCGCGCTGACCATGCTGCTCACCGACCGCAACTTCGGGACCACGTTCTTCGAGGCGTCCGGCGGCGGCGATCCGATCTTCTGGCAGCACCTGTTCTGGTTCTTCGGCCACCCGGAGGTGTACATCATGATCGTTCCGGCGTTCGGCGTGATCAGCCATGTGGTCTCCACGTTCTCCAAGAAACCGGTCTTCGGCTATCTCGGCATGGCCTACGCCATGGCGGCCATCGGCTTCATCGGCTTTATCGTGTGGGCGCACCACATGTTTACCGTCGGCTTCAACGTCGAGACGCGGGCCTACTTCGTTCTTGCGACCATGGTGATCGCGGTGCCGACGGGCGTGAAGATTTTCTCCTGGCTGGCGACCATGTGGGGCGGGTCCATCGAATTCCGGACCCCGATGCTCTATGCCATGGGCTTTATCTTCCTGTTCGTGGTCGGCGGCGTGACCGGCATCACCCTGGCGAACGCCGGCGTCGACATCGCCTTCCATGACACCTATTTCGTGATCGCGCACTTCCACTATGTGCTGTCGATCGCGGCGGCGTTCGGCATCCTGTCGGGCTTCTTCTACTGGTTCCCGAAGATGTGCGGCAAGATGTACAACGAGAGCCTGGGCAAGATCCAATTCTGGCTGATGTTCATCGGCGTCAACATCCTGTTCTTCCCGCAGCACTTCTCGGGCATGGCCGGGATGCCGCGGCGTATCCCGGACTATCCGGAGGCCTATGCAGGCTGGAACTTCGTGAGCTCCATCGGCGCCTACATCTCTTTCGCCGCCTCGCTGCTGTTCTTCTATATCGTCATCCAGACCCTGCGGTCGGGCGAAAAGGCTCCGGCCAATCCGTGGGGCGAGGGCGCGACGACGCTCGAATGGCAGGTGCCGTCGCCGGCGCCGTTCCACACCCACGACCAGACGCCGGACATGCGTCCGCAACCGGCCGAATAGGAGACGGGATTGAGCGCGGACCCGCAAATCCCCAAGCGGCGCCCGGCCGGCAACCGCGCCACCGCACTGTCGCTTGCGGTTTTCGTTGCGGGCATGGTCGGTTTGGCGTTTGCCGCCGAGCCGCTCTATCGGACGTTCTGTCAGATTACCGGCTTCGGCGGCACCACCCGGACGGCGGAGGCGGCGCCCCGCGGGATTGCCGACAAGCTGATCACGGTGCAGTTCGACGCCAACGTCAACATTCAGCTGCCGTGGCGGTTCCGTCCGGTTCAATCGAGCGTCGAACTGAAGCCGGGGCAGGAGATGCTCGCCTTCTACGAGGCGACGAACCTCTCCGACAAACCCATCGTCGGAACGGCGGTGTTCAATGTGGCGCCGTTCAAGGCGGGCTCCTACTTCAACAAGATTCAGTGCTTCTGCTTTACCGAACAGGTGCTGAATCCCGGCGAGTCCGTGGTCATGCCGGTCACCTTTTTTGTCGATCCCGACATGGTGGCGGATGCCAATACGGCGGACGTCTCGACGATCACGCTTTCATACACGTTCTACGCCGCCGACGATCAATCGAAAGCGGCCCGGATACAGGCGGATCGGGGCGCCCCTTCGGCGGCCTCCGACAGCAAGAGTTAAGAAGAAGGACAGCGATCCATGGCAAGTGACGCAACCTCCAAACCCCATCATTGGCATGTCGCCGATCCGAGCCCCTGGCCGATCGTCGGCTCGGTCTCCGCGCTGGTGATGGCTGTCGGCGGAATCATCTACATGCATACCGGCTTTATCTGGGGATTTCTCCTCGGTGTCGTGTTGGTGATGTATACCATGGTGGTCTGGTTCAAGGACGTCATCCTGGAAGCCGAGACCCCGGGCCTCCACACGCCGCCGGTACAGGTGGGTCTGAGGATCAGCTTCCTGCTTTTCATCGTCTCCGAGGTGATGTTCTTTTTCGCCTTCTTCTGGGCGTTCTTCCATTCCAGCCTGCCGATCCTGAACCTGGTGGCGGGCGCGTGGCCGCCCGAAGGGATCGAGGTGCTCCACACCTGGGATATTCCGTTCCTCAATACCCTGATCCTGCTGAGCTCGGGGGCGACCCTGACCATCGCCCACCATGCGCTGATCGAGAACAACCGGGACCGTTTCCTCAACTACACGCTGATCACCGTGATCCTCGGATTTATTTTCCTGGGATTCCAGATCTTCGAGTACTCGGTCGCCGCGTTCAGCCTGCAGGACGGCATCTACCCCTCCACCTTCTTCCTGGCGACGGGTTTCCACGGCTTCCACGTGCTGATCGGTGCGGTGTTCCTGACGGTCTGCTACTTCCGCGGACGCAACGGCCACTTCAAGCCGGATCACCATGTGGGTTTCGAAGCGGCGGCCTGGTATTGGCACTTCGTCGATGTGGTGTGGCTGTTCCTGTTCATTAACGTCTACTGGTGGGGATCATCGCCCCTCGGCCACCTGCAGCCGTGAGCGCGGCGTTTCCGCCGGAGAAATCCACCCGCAGTCCTATTCGCGCCGCCATGGCCGGGCGCTGCCCGCGCTGCGCCCGGGGCCGGCTATTTCGCGGCTATCTGACGGTCGCCGATATCTGCGATGTCTGTGGATTGGACTACGGCGGACACGATGCCGCCGACGGGCCGGCGGTCTTGATCATCCTGTTTTTGGGGTTCGTTATCGCCGGCATGGTGGCGTGGCTGGAACTGGTCTACCAGCCGCCCACCTGGGTCCATATGGTCGTCTGGCCGCCGGTGATCTTCGTCTTGTCCATGGCCTGCCTGAGGCCCCTGAAGGGGGTCTTCATCGGCATTCAGTACCGATACCGGTCGGTGGACCGGGAGTTCCCCGGCGACTGGGAATAGGCGGCTTGGTCCGGCAGCCTAGAGCTTGAATGAATTGGCCACGTAGCTCGCCAATTGTTCGACGCATTCCTCAACGGAGCGCGACATGGTGTCGACAATCAACTCGGCGTTTTCAGGCGTCTCATAGGGTGCCGAAATACCGGTGAATTCGGGAATCTCGCCGGCGCGCGCCTTCTTGTAGTGCCCCTTCGGATCGCGAGCTTCGCAGGTCGCGACATCGGCTTTGATGTAAACCTCGTGAAAGGCGTCCCCCGCGGCATCCCGCGCCATGTGGCGATCGGCCTGATAGGGTGAGATGAAGGCGGTGACGACGACCGTGCCGGCCTCGGCGAACAACGCGGCGACCTCGCCGACCCGCCGGATGTTCTCCGTCCGGTCCTCGGGCGAAAAGCCGAGGTCGCGGTTGAGGCCGTTGCGGACGTTGTCGCCGTCAAGCATGTAGGTCTGATATCCCTCGTCGAACAGGCGCTGTTCGAGATGGATGGCCAGGGTCGATTTGCCGGAACCGGGCAGGCCCGTAAACCACAAGACCCCTCCCTTGTGTTCGTTGGATTTCCAGCGTGCGTCGTTCGAAACCCGGTGCTGAACGGCAACCAGATTGGATGATTTAGCTTCCACGATGTGCCCCGTTCGATAGGAGAGTGCCCCGGACGATTGCCCCGGGGGCGGATCAAATGAACCACTCGAAGGGGCGCGTCAAGGGTTTAGGTGTCGCGGGCGCTTGCCGTCCAGGCCGGCCCCTGATTCAGCCCTTCAGGCGGGCCTTGTAGGCGGCGCGCATATGGTCCGACCCGGGCTGGTAGGCGACGGTGTAATCGCCGAACGCCTTGATGGCGCTGTCTGCGTTTTTGTCTTCCCTCAATTCGAAGGCGTCGAACCCGCAGCGCAGCATGAAAAACAGCTGATCCTGCAGAACGTCGCCGGTGGCGCGGATTTCGCCGTTGAAGCCATAGCGCTCGCGGAGCAGCCGGGCATGGGAAAACGGCCGGCCGTCATTGAAATTGGGAAAATTCAAGGCCACCAGGTCGAAGCGTCCCAGGTCGTCTGCGATCTCCTCCGGTGCTTCATCGCTGTCCAGGCGGATGCCCAACGGGCCATTGTGGGCGCGGATGGCTTGGCCCCGATCCCGCCAGCACTTGAGCCCGACGATGACCGGCGAGCCGTCGGTGGGCAGCGGGTCTTCCTCGCCGATGGAAACCCACTCGTCCTCCGAAAGCGCCTTGTCTCTAATGAGCGGCATAGAGGGCGTCCTTGAAGGGCTCGTCACCGACCCGGCGGTAAGTGTCGAGGAACCGTTCACCGTCCCGGCGCTCGGAGCGATAGGTGTCGACGAGCGTCTCGACGGCATTGACCACGTCTTCGGAGGCGAAGGCGGGCCCGACCCGCTTGCCGATATCGGCGTCCGTGTCCGACGATCCGCCAAGGGTGATCTGATAGAACTCCTCGCCGTTCTTTTCGACCCCGAGGATGCCGATGTGGCCGACGTGATGATGGCCGCAGGCATTGATGCAGCCGGAAATGTTGATCCGAAGTTCGCCGATGTCCGACTGGCGCTCGATCTCCTTGAACCGTTCGGCGATGCGCATGGCGACCGGAATCGAGCGCGCCGTCGCCAGGGAGCAGAAATCCATGCCCGGGCAGCTGATGATGTCGCCGATCGCTTCGATGTTGGGGGTGGCGAAGCCGAGGTCCGTCAGCCGCTTCCACAGCTCGGGCAGGTCCTTTTGGCGCACATCGGCGAGGACCAGGTTTTGGCGGTGGGTCACCCGGATGTGGCCGAGGCTGAACTCGTCCGCCAAGTCGGCCACCGCATCCATCTGATCGTCGGTGGCGTCACCCGGCGCCTCGCCCAACGGCTTCAGCGACAGATTGACGATGGCGTAGCCCGGTTGCTTGTGGGCGGCCACGTTTCGGTTGAGCCATTGCCCGAAACCGGCCTCTTTCTCCGATGCCGCGATCACCTCGGGCGCGTCGTCCGGCAGGTCCTCATAGTCCGGCGGCGCGAAGAACGCCTTGATGCGGTCGAGTTCCGCCTGATCCAGGGTCAGGCGGTCGTCGTCTTCCATATCGGCGTATTCGGCCTCGACCCTCTCGGTGAAGGTCTCGACGCCCAGTTCGTGAACCAGGATTTTGATCCGCGCCTTGTAGATATTGTCCCGCCGGCCCTCCATGTTGTAGACCCGCAGAATGGCCTCCAAATAGCGGAGGATTTCATTCTTCGGCAGGAATCCGCGGACCACCTTGGCAATGAAGGGGGAGCGTCCGAGCCCGCCGCCGACCAGCACCTTGAAGCCGACGGCGCCGGCTTCGTTCTTCACCATGCGGATGCCGATATCGTGGACGTTGATCGCCGCCCGGTCGGTTTCGGCCGCGGTGACGGCGATCTTGAACTTGCGCGGCAGGAACGAAAATTCCGGGTGAAGGGTGATGAACTGGCGGATGATTTCGGCGTAAGGCCGGGGATCCTCGATTTCGTCCCGAGCGACGCCGGCGAAGGGATCCGAGGTGACATTCCGGTTGGCGTTGCCGCTGGTTTGGATGGCGTTCATCTCCACCTCGGCGAGGTGGGCCAGGATGTCCGGCGTATCCTCCAGCTTGGGCCAGTTGTACTGGATGTTCTGGCGGGTGGTGAAATGGCCGTAGCCCCGGTCATATTCCCGGGCGATGAAGGCCAGCTTGCGGAGTTGCGTCGACGACAGAAGCCCGTAAGGAATGGCAACCCGCAGCATATAGGCGTGAAGCTGCATGTAGAGGCCGTTGCGCAGCCGGAGCGGCCGGAACTCGTCCTCGGTCAGTTCACCGCGCACCCGGCGGGCGACCTGATCCCGATACTGCGCCACCCGCTCGTTGACCAGGGTTCGGTCGAATTCGTCGTATTTGTACATCATGTTCATGGCGAAGCTTCCTGGGGCTGGCCTAGCGGCCGCTGCCCGTCAGCGCGATGGTCGGGCCCTTGGCCCGTACCTGTTCGCGGAACCGGATCGGCCGAACGTCGGTTCCGGCGGCCTCCACGGCGATAAGATAGGTGTCGACGACGGTGCAGCCGTCGACGAATTTATCGGCGGATTTCAACAGTGCATCGGCTTCGCCGTCGGTGACGAAATGACCATCGTTCACCGACGTGCTCCAGCCGCCGTCGCCGGTCAAATAGACCACGGCGCCGTCGCTCAGCCGGTTTGCGGTCACCATCTGGTGGCTCATGGGCGGAAATCCGTCAAGAGTGGAGCGGCACTATAGTTTGCACAAACTGATGTGTAAATGCCTCCATAATAACAATAATATTGTGTGATTAGAGCGGCTTTTCGTGTCCGGGGCGACGGATTTGGAGGGGACGGGCGTTAGACAGGTACGATACGAACATGGGTTTCGAATGGTTTGGGGAGTTCAAGGGGCCATTCGGCGGGATCAGGCTCAGGTGCCGCCGGTTCGGCGCACCGACGGGACCGCTTTCCGGGATCGACTTCGGGGTAAGCCTTAAGTAGATAGTACGACTTGCCGCGACGCCACGATCTCCATACCAAGCGAGTCCCTGAGCAAACCGATGAACCACCCCACGCCCGAAAGCGACGCCGCGCTGGTCCGCCGGATCGGCGAGGGGGAGTCCGAGGCCTGCCGTATCATCGTGGATTTATATTTGGATCGGATTGTCGGCTATGGATACAGGATGCTCGGTGACCCGGTCGAGGCCGAGGACGTGGCTCAGGAAGCCTTCCTCAGGCTTTGGCGGCAGGCGCCCAAGTGGCGGGCCGAGGCGCCCGTGGTTCACTGGCTGCACAAGGTCACGTATAACCTGTGTATCGACCGGCTCCGAAAGGCCAAGCCGGTTTCCATCGACGCCGTGCCCGAGCCGCCCGATCCGGCCAAAAGTGCGGCCGCCGAGGTCCATCAGCGGGAGTTGGCCAACGCGATCAACAATGCCATCCGGAAGCTCCCCGAGCGTCAAAGGGCGGCGATCGTGATGGTCCACCAGGAGGGATTGAGCAATATCGAGACGGCTGAGATCATGGAAATCAGTATCGAGGCCGTCGAATCGTTACTGGCGCGCGGGCGCCGGGGTCTGAAGAAATCGCTGGCCGGGCTGCGGCCGGAACTCAAAGGAGATATTTAGTTGGCTCAAGGCAGGAATCGGGAAAACGGCATGAGCCCCGAAGAATTCGCCGATCTGCTGGACCGCTGGGGCGCGGATCTGGAGACCTGGCCGCTGGCCGAGCGGGACGCGGCGGGGCGGCTGATCGAGGGATCGGATCGCGCCCGAGCCATGCTCGCCGAGGCCGAGGCCCTGACCGCCGTCCTGCGCGAAGCGCCGCCGGTGCTGGCGTCTCCCGAATTGAAGGCGCGGGTGCTGTCGGACGCTGCCGGCGGCCCGGCCGCGGCCAACGGCGATCTCCTGAAGGCGCTGTGGCCGTTCGGGCCCATCTGGCGCCCGGCCCTGGGCCTGGCCGCCGCGGCCTGTCTGGGGATCGCCCTCGGCATCGCCTCGCCGTCCGGCACGGCGGTCGAGGAGCAGGTGGTCGAAGGGTTCGGCGAGGACGTATTGGTGATCGCCGGCAACCTGCCCGCCGATGTGGGACAAGAGAATGACTTCTAAACGCTGGGCCATCATCTTCTTCATTTCGCTGGCCTTGAATATCTTCCTGGCTGCGGTGATCGGCGCCGGCATCTGGAAATCGAAGGAACACCAAGCGTTTCGCGGACCGCCCGTCTACTCGGCGCCGTGGGCCGGACGGCTGCTGGGCGACGAGGTGCGGGAGAAATCCCGGGCCATCATGCGCGAACGGAGGGCGGCAATCCGCGAATCGCGGCGCCGGTTCCGCGAACTGCACGAGGCCGCGCAAGCGGCGCTGGCCGCCCAGCCCTATGACCGGGCCGCGCTGGAGAAGGCACTGGCCGATCTTCGCGCGCACTCCCAACAGGCGCAGAGCGGCATGCACGGCCATCTGGCCACGCTCTCGGAACAGCTCACCGACGCGCAGCGCCAGGAGTTGAGCGCCTACGTCGGCCGAATGATCGAGCACCGGGAGGAGCGCTTCCGCCGCTTCCGGGAACGCCGGCAACAGCGCGAGCGCGACGGAAACTAACGCTGCCGACGTTTCTCCATGTATACGGACATGGAGCAGCACATCTCGGGACCAGCTATGACCGCAGGCAAACTCACCATCGCATTCATCGCCGTTTTGGCCGTCGGCGCAACCGGATTCGGACTGATCAGCGGCGAAGCCGGCAACGGCGAGACCAAGTTCCGGACCGCAACGATTGACCGCGGCAATGTCCTCAAATCCGTCTCGGCCTCAGGTGAACTCAACGCCGTGGTGACGGTCGAGGTGGGCTCCGAGATCTCCGGCCAAATCTCCGAGATGAAGGCCGATTTCAATTCGGTTGTTCGGGCCGGCCAGGTGATTGCCCGCATCGATCCCGAGAGCCTTGAAGCCAAGGTAGAGCAGTCGGCGGCGGAACTCGCGGTAGCCGAAGCCACCGTTGCCACCAGGAAAGCCGCGCTATTTCAGGCGCGGGCCAACCGGGACAACGCGCGCGCCACCCTTGCCGCTTATCAGGCCGACGTCGAGCGGGCGACGGTCAATGCCGCCGACCTGGAACGGGAATACGACCGCAAGGCGCTCCTCCGGGAGCGCGGGGTGGTTGCGGTCTCCGTCGTCGATTCCGCGAAAGCGGCCTATGATTCGGCGGTCGCCCAAATTCGCTCGGCAAAAGCGCGGCTGGCGGCGCACCGCTCGACGGTCGCGGCCCGCAACGCGAGCGTCTCGGTGGCCGAGGCCGAGATCGTCCATGCCGGCGCCCAGGTGCAGCAGAAACGTGCGGCGCTGAATATCGCCATGGTCAATTTGGACAACACGTTCATCCGCTCGCCGGTGGACGGCGTGGTCATCGGCCGTAACGTGGATATCGGACAGACGGTGGCGGCCAGTCTACAGGCGCCGACCCTGTTTACCATCGCCCAGGACCTGCGCGACATGCAGGTCGAGACCAATATCGACGAGGCCGACATCGGCCAGATTGCCCCGGGTCAGGTCGCGACCTTCACCGTCGATTCATTTGCCGGCCGGAACTTCCAGGGCACCGTGACCCAGGTCCGCAAGCAGCCTCGGTCGGTCCAGAACGTCGTCACCTATACGGTGGTCATCAATGTGGACAACGCCGATCTCCGGTTGCTGCCGGGCATGACGGCGACGGTCGAGGTCAAGGTCTCCGATCGCACGAACGTACTGCGCATCCCCAACACCGCGCTGCGATTCACCCCGCCCGGCGAGGAACAGATTGCGGCAACAGGCGCCGCGCCTAGCGGTCCGCGCGGCCCCGGCGCCCGAGGTCCCCGCGGTGATCCTCAGGCCCGGCGGGCAGCGGCGCAGAAGCGCATGAACGAGCTGGCCGAATTTCTTGGTCTGTCGGAAGAGCAGAAATCGCAGGTGCGCGACCTCAACCGGCAGATGGTCCAGCGCATGCGGGCGATGCGCCAGGCCGGCGGCGGTCCGGAACTCCGCGAAACGCTCCGCAAGATGCGCCGGGACAACAGCCAAAAAATTCTCGCCCTTCTGAATCCGGCGCAGCAACAGAAGTTCCGCGCCCGGATCACCGAACGCCGGGCCAACCCGGCCACGCCCGCCCACGTCTGGATTCTGGAGGATGGCGAACCGAAGCGGGTCCAGGTCTTCATCGGCGTCGGCGACGGCAAGTCCACCGAGATGGTCCGGGGGCCGCTCCAAGAGGGCGATGTGGTCCTGACCGGCATCAACCGGTCGGTCGAGGCGGGCTCCAACCGTTTCTTCCGCTTCGGGCTCTAATCGCCATGACCGACGCGCTTATCCAGGTGACGGGTCTCTCCAAGGACTACATCCTCGGCGACAACGTGGTCCACGCCCTCCGCGATGTGGATCTGACCATCGCCGCCGGCGAGTTCGTCGCCATCATGGGACCGTCCGGATCGGGCAAGACGACCATGATGAACCTGCTGGGCTGTCTCGATACGCCGACCAGCGGCACGTACCTCCTCAATGGCGTCGATATGTCCGGGCTTCAACCCGACGAACTGGCCGAGGCGCGAAACACCAGGATCGGGTTCGTCTTCCAGAGCTTCAATCTTCTGGCCCGCACCTCGGCCGCCGACAACGTCCAGCTTCCCTTGATGTATGCCCGTCTGAAGAAGGCCGAACGCCGTGAAGCGGCGGCGCGGGTGCTCAACGATGTCGGGCTTGGCGACCGCATGGATCATCAGCCTTCCCAGCTGTCCGGCGGTCAGCAGCAGCGGGTCGCCATCGCCCGGGCCCTGGTCAACGATCCGCAGCTTATCTTCGCCGACGAGCCGACGGGCGCGCTCGATAGCCGGACGGGGATCGAGATCATGGCGATCTTCCAGCGGCTCAATCTGGAGGCCGGCATGACCGTGGTGCTGGTCACCCACGAAGCGGGCGTAGCCCGTTTTGCCGACCGGGTGGTGCGGTTCCAGGACGGCATGGTGATTTCCGACACCCGAACCGAAACCCGCGAGGATGCGGACGCGCTCCTGAAAAGCATGGATGTTCCGGAGGCGGCGGAATGACCTATGCGGATTCCATCGCCGCCGCGCTCGGGGCGATCCGGGTCAATTTATTGCGGAGCGTCCTGACGGCCCTCGGCATCATCATCGGCGTCGGCGCGGTGATCATCATGATCTCCGTCGGCGCGGGCGCCCAGCAACGGGTCGATGAGCTGATCAAGAGTCTCGGCTCGAACCTGGTGCTCGTCCTGCCCGGTACGACCACGTCCGGCGGCGCCCGCGGCGCCCGGGGCTCCCGGCCGACCATCACCGAAGACGACGCCATCGCCATACAAACCGAAATCGATTCCGTGAAGGTCGCGGCGCCCGTCGTTCGCGGCGCCGGCCAGTTGATCTTCGGCAACAGGAACTGGTCGACCACCATCATGGGCGTGACGCCGGAATATCAGGAAGCCCAGAACTGGGTCATCGACGGCGGCCGCTGGTTCTCCCACCAGGAGGTCAAGGGCGCGGCCAAGGTCGCACTGATCGGCGAGACCATCACCGAGAACATGTTCGAGCCGGGCGACGACCCCATCGGCCAGATAATCCGCGTGAAGCGCGTGCCGTTCACCATCGTCGGCACCCTGGTTCCCAAGGGCGAGACTCCCCGGGGCACCGACATGGACGACACCATTTTCGTGCCCCTGTCGACGGCCAAGAAACGGCTCATCGGCGGGCGCCGGCTGTCGGGACGCCTGGTTTCCACCATGTACGTCAAATCACACTCGGCGGACGAGGTGGACGACACGGTGCGGGACATGACCAGCCTTCTGCGTCAGCGCCATAAAATCAGGCCCGGTCAACCCGATGACTTCTATGTCCGCAACCTGTCCTCCATATTGGAGGCGCGGGCCTCGTCATCACGGGTCATGACTTTGCTGCTGGCGGCGGTCGCCAGCATCTCCCTCGTCGTCGGCGGCATCGGCATCATGAACATCATGCTGGTCAGCGTTACCGAACGGACCCGGGAAATCGGGCTTCGGATGGCCATCGGCGCGCGCAAGAAGGACATCCAGAACCAGTTCCTCATCGAGGCGGTGACCTTGAGCCTGATCGGCGGCCTTATCGGCATCGCCGTCGGTCTCTCGGGTTCCATCGGTATATCGAGCCTCGGCGACTGGCCGACGGTGATAAGGCCCGAAAGCATCGTCCTCGCCTTCGGCTTCGCCGCCGTCGTCGGCATTTTCTTCGGCTTTTATCCGGCCCGGAAGGCGTCCCGTCTCGATCCCATCGAGGCGTTGCGGTACGAATAACTTCCGGCGGCGGGCGCCAATTTGCTAAGCTCTCCGCATGCCGACCACACTCATCACCGGCGCCAACCGGGGCATCGGCCTCGAACTGGCGCGTCAGTATCTCGCCGAGGGCTGGCGGGTGCATGCCGCCTGCCGCAACCCCGATGAAGCCCGCGAACTGAAGAATCTGTCCGGAGACCTCAGCGTCCACGGGATGGATGTAACCCTGCAGCATGAGATCGACGCCGTCTCCGACCGGATCGGCGGGGAGGCTATCGACCTGCTGATCAACAACGCCGGCATCGCCGACAATTACGGCACCGGCGTATTGGAGGGCAAGGACGACCCCGATCCCGCCAACTACGACTACGACGTCTGGGCCGAGGTCCTGAAGGTCAACGTGCTGGGACAGGGCCGGGTCACCGGCGCCTTCGCCGGCAACGTGGCGGCGAGCGACAGGAAGATCATCGCCATGATGGCGTCTGGGCTGTCGAGCATCGGAAACACCTGGATGGGGGGCCGCTACGCCTACCGCACCTCCAAGGCGGCGCTCAACATGATGATGCGGGGCATCGGCGCGTGGCTGGAGCCCCGGGGCGTCATCGTCGTCTCCATCGCGCCCGGCTGGACCAAGACCGACCTCGGCGGTCCCAACGCCGTGAACACGGTCGAGGAGGCCTGTGAGGGCATGCGCGCGGTGCTCGATAAATTGACTATCGCCGATACCGGCACCTACTGGAACTTCGACGGCGAACGGTTGCCGTGGTGAAATCCGGGAACAGGGACCTTCCCCCGTTGACCCGGCGGGCGGGTTTGCCGACAATTCCGGCTTGAGGGAGGGGATCGTGGACACTCATTTGCCGACCGCCGATCTCGACAGTCTGATCGCCGAGACCCCGGACGACTTCCGGGTTTCGGGCCGGCTCTATACGGACCCGGACATCTTTGCGCTCGAAATGAAGGAGCTGTTCGCCAGGACCTGGATCTATATCGGCCACGAGAGCGAGGTCGCGAATCCGGGCGACTTCAAGACCGCCTATATGGGGCTCAGGCCCGTGGTGCTGTCCCGGGACGAGACCGGCGCGCTGCACGTCTTCCTCAACCGCTGCCGCCACCGGGGCAGCGTGGTCTGCCGGGCCGAACGGGGCAACGTGCCGCGCTTCCGGTGCCGCTATCACGGCTGGGTCTATGGCCTCGACGGGTCGCTGCAGGGCATCGCCAAGCACAAGGGCGGCTATCCGGACGATTTCGACAAGTCCCAGTTCGGCCTGATGCCGGTGGCGCGGGTGGAAAACTACCGCGGGCTGATCTTCGCCAACCTCGATCCGGCGGCGCCCGGCTTCCTCGATTATCTCGGCGAGGCCAAGCCGTTCCTCGATACGCACCTGGACCGGGCGCCCGGCGGCGAGGTGGAGGTGGTGCAGGGCGCCCACCGCACCGAATACCGGGGCAACTGGAAGTTCCAGGCGGAGAACTCCACCGACGGCTATCACGGCGATACGGTGCATGAGAGTTTCTTCAAGCTGATCGCCGAGTTCGGCAACAAGGGCGGCATGCACGGCGCCTATGCCGAGGCCGACCTGGAGGACATCTTCGAACACCGGATGACCGGGCGCTCCATGGGCTTCGAGAACGGCCACGGCATCTGGGAAAGCCCGATGACCGCCGACGGGCTGGCGGGGCTCCGCAATGGCGGGTTCGGCGATTACGTGGATTGGCTGGAGGGCGAGTACGGCCTCCGCCGGGCGCACGAGATGATGAACTCCATGAACCTGGTGATCTTCCCCTCGCTGGCCATCCTGCATGGGCAGTTCCGCACCTGGCGGCCCATCGCGCCCGACCGCACCGAGGTCTCCATCTCGTTCTACAAGCTGAAGGGCGCGTCCGAGGCCTATAACGACTTCCGCCTGAAGTCCTATCAGCGGTTTTTCGGGCCCGCGGGCTTCGGCTCTCCCGACGACGTGGAGATCTTCGCCTTCAACCAGACCGGGCTGCAGGCCGAGGAAGTGGACTGGCTGCTGCTCAGCCGCGGCATGGCGCGCGAGACCATGGACAACAAGGGGGTCAGGACGGCGGACAGCACCGACGAAGCCCCCCAGCGGGCGCTCCACCGGGCATGGAAGCGATGGATGGCGACGGCGTGAAGCCTCTCTTCGTTGCCGGGGCCACCCCCCTCCTGACCTCCCCCCGTCAAGGGGGGAGGGACTCGAAGATGAAGTCCGCGACTATTCCCCCCCCCCCTCGACGGGGGAGGGTTGGGGTGGGGGTGGATGCTTCGGCCACCGGGCAATTTGCATGCTGACCAGGACCGAGGCCGAGGATTTCCTCTACGCCGAGGCGCGCCTGCTGGACGAAGGCCGTTTCGAGGATTGGCTGGAGCTGTTTACTGAAGACGGCATCTACTGGCTGCCCATCGACAGGGACGCGGGCCCGACGGACCACCTTTCCATCATCTACGACGACGACTTGAGGCGGCGCGAGCGGGTCTACCGCCTGACCCGGACCTCGTTCCCGGCCCAGGACCCGCCGAGCACCACCCACCACCTGATCTCCAACGTGATCGTCGGGGACGCAACGGAAACCGAGACCACGATCCTGTCGTCCCAGATCATCCATGAAATCCGTGCCGGCGCCGCCGACGACCGGCAGCTGGATTTGGGCGATCAGCGCGCCTTCGCGGCGCACGGAGAGCACAGGCTCCGGCTGGTCGACGGCGCGTGGAAGATTGCCCGGAAGCGGCTCGTGCTGCTCAACCGGGATACGGCGATCCCCAACCTGACGTTTTTACTCTAACCGAGCCCCCGGCCCTTCATCATTTCCCGGTATTGACCGAGGATGCGTTTGACGTCGGCTTCGCCCTCGCGGCCGGCGACCGCGTGGGGCGCGTCGTCGTCCTCCATCTGGCCTTCGTATTCGTCGAGCTGGGTATAGCTCGGCCGGGCGGCGATCCGCTCCCACCAGGCCTGCAGGTTGGGCCGCCCCTCGAACCACAAATGCAGGAGCCGGAGCATGTGAAGCACCCGGATGAACGGCGCATGGGTGGTTTCCACCAGCGAGATATCGTCCCCCATGACCCAGGGGCGCCCGTCCGAGAGGGTCTTTTCCATCTTGGCGAAGATGCGCTCCCAGCCGCCGATGGCGCGCAGCACATAGGGGCTGTCATAGCCTTCGCGGACGCAGGACTGCTGGCGGTGCACCCGGTCGATATCGGTGACCTGCTTCCAGCGCGCCTCCATCTTCTCGATGGGGACGGAAAGGCGGAACTTGGTGACGAAATTGATCGACGCGGTGGCCTGATAGCCGGTCTCGTCGCAATCCTTGATCCATTCCTGCATTTCGGCGCGGCGCCCCGGGTCGGCGGGTTTGAGCGCCGGCGCATCGGCGAGGTCGTCGACGTAGTCGCAGATGATGGAGCTTTCGCGGATCGGCTTCCCGTCATGGACCAGGGTCGGCACCTGGGCCTTGGGGTTGAGCCTGAGGTATTCCGGTTTGAACTGATCGCCGTTCATCAGGACGATCCTGTGGCGGACGAAGTCGTCGATGCCCTTCTCGGCCAGGGTCATCAGCACCCGGTTGGAGCAGATGCTGTCGGCCTCTTCCAGGTAATAGAGCTCCAGCATCGCTCCCCCCTTAGATTTGAAAGCGTTATTCCGCCGCCTCCTTGCGGGGCGCCTCCGCATCGATCATGGCTTCGAGCGCCTTCTGGGCCGGGACCAGGGCGACATCGTGCTTGGTGTTGACCATCTCCCGGCCGGGCGCGGCGCCGATGCAGGCCTGCTGGTTCTCCAGGAACGCGAGGTCCTCGTGGAAGGTGAAGACGATGTCCTTGTTGAGCTTCTCGGTCGCGCCCTCGGCCTTCGGCGCATAGCCGTTGTGGGCGGTGAAGAAGTAGTAGCACGACGTCTCGGTGCGCGGCGTCACGCCGTGATAGAGGCGGAGATTGAACCCGCCCTCCTTGCCGTCGCGGCTCCCGTAGGCGTCGCGGCCCGTTTCGAGCGCCCCGGTCCACTGCTTGACCGTCGCCGGGGCGACATATTCGAATTCCTGCCAGCGGTCGCACCTCTGGTCGTCGGCCCAGCCGGCGCCCTTCTTGTAGGTGGGCGGCGGCTCGATATCGAGCATCCAGCGGATGTAGTGAACGCCGGTCGCCGTCGGCGTCACGTCCATGGTTGCGTTGACCTGCCCCGACTGATCGCCGCCGCCGATGGTGTTGCGGTGGATGAACGGAATGTGGGTGAGGTCCATCAAATTGTCGATCAGCAGGCTGTAATTGCACTCGATCTCCAGCAGCTCGTGGATGTGGGGCCAGTTCTCATGGTCGTCGTTCCACGGGAAATCGACCGCCCGGCTCTCGTCGGCGAGCGCCGGATCGCCCATCCAGGCCCAGATGATCTCGTTCTTCTCCACCACCGGGTAGGAGCGCACCCGGGCCCTGGACGGGATCACGTCCGAGCCGGGGACGTGAACGCATTTGCCGTCGCCGTCGAAGATCAGGCCGTGATAACCGCACTGAATGCCGTCCTCCACCACCTCGCCGAGCCTGAGCGGCGTCGCCCGGTGGCAGCAGCGGTCCTCCAGCACATGGGCGGCGCCCTGGACGTCCCGGTAGATCACCACGTCTTCGTTCAACAGCATCCGCGCCAGCGGCTTCCCGCCGGCTTCGACTTCGCTGTTCCAGGCGGCGTGGTACCAGGCATTGTGGGGCCACGGTTTGTCGGTATTGAGCTGCATCGCACTGTCTCCCATCAGGTCCCGGCCCGGCATTCGTGTGCCCGTTGGCCGGTCTCCACTGTCGGCGAGAGTGTCGCCAATTTCCGCCCCGGTGGTCAAGTTTGCCCGGTTGAATTTGGGACCTGTCCCAACACCGGACCAGCCTGCTTGACCCCCGCAGGCGGCTCGCCCACAGTATCTTCGGACGAAACCAGCTCACCCGGGAGGACATCCATGGAAACCCGCGCAGCCATCGCCACCAAGGCCGGCGAGCCCCTCACCATCGAAACGGTCGATCTGGACGGCCCCAAGGAGGGCGAGGTTCTGGTCGAGATCAAGGCCACCGGCGTCTGTCACACGGATGCGTTCACCCTGTCGGGCGAGGACCCGGAAGGTATTTTCCCGGCGATCCTCGGACACGAAGGCGCGGGCGTCGTGGTCGAGACGGGGCCGGGCGTGACCTCCCTCGAGGAAGGCGACCACGTTATTCCTCTTTACACCCCGGAATGCCGCCAGTGCGAGTACTGCACCTCGGGCAAGACGAACCTGTGCCAGGCCATCCGGATCACGCAGGGTCAGGGCCTGATGCCCGACGGCACCAGCCGGTTCTCGCTGAACGGAGAGACGATTTTTCACTACATGGGCTGCTCCACGTTCTCCAACTATTCGGTCGTCCCGGAAATCGCCCTGGCGAAGGTTCGCGAGGACGCGCCCTTCGACAAGATCTGCTACATCGGCTGCGGCGTCACCACAGGCGTGGGCGCCGTCATCAACACGGCCAAGGTTCAGCCCGGCGACAACGTCATCGTCTTCGGCCTCGGCGGCATCGGCCTCAACGTCGTCCAGGGCGCCAGGCTGGTCGGCGCCAACATGATTGTCGGCGTCGATCTGAACCCGGACCGCAAGGACATCGGGGAAAAGTTCGGCATGACCCACTTCGTCAACCCGAAGGAAGTGGAAGGTGAATTGGTTCCGTATCTGGTGGACCTCACCGACGGCGGCGCCGATCATTCGTTCGAATGCATCGGCAACGTCGACGTGATGCGCGACGCCCTCGAATGCTGTCACAAGGGCTGGGGCGAGAGCACCATCATCGGCGTCGCGGGCGCCGGCCAGGAGATCGCCACCCGCCCGTTCCAGCTGGTCACCGGCCGGGTGTGGCGGGGGACCGCCTTCGGCGGCGCCAAGGGCCGCACCGATGTGCCGAAGATCGTCGATTGGTACATGGACGGGAAGATCAACATCGACGATCTGATCACCCACACCATGCC
>JAJECC010000055.1 GCA_022822205.1 Rhodospirillales bacterium
GTCGGGTTGGTCATGGCCGGCTGGATCGTGTCGATTTTCGCCCTCATCGGCACCATGGGCGGGATTTTCGCGGGCCTGGTTACCGACCGCCTCGGCCATTCCCGGATGATCAAGGGCGCCCTGGTGGCGTTTGCCGTCGGCGGCGTCCTCGGCGCGGTCGGCGAAAACAGCACGTCCCTCCTGGTCTCCCGGGTAATCGAGGGCGCCGCCTACATCGTTCTGGCGGTGGCGACGCCGTCGCTGATCGCCGTACTGGCCGCGCCCCGGGACCGCAACCTGGCGGTCGGCCTCTACGGCATGGGCGTCCCCGTCGGGATGTCCATCGCGCTCCTTGCCTCGCCGCCGATCATTGCGGCGATCGGCTGGCGGGGTCTGTGGTGGAGCGTCGTCGGCCTCAGCCTGGCGATGCTTGCCCTCATGCTGCTGTTCGTCCGCGCCCGGCCAAGCTCCCAAGGCCGCCGGACGACCTCCTTCCTCCGGGATATCGGGCTGACCATTTCCAGACCCGGACCCAATATTCTCATGGGCTGCTTTCTGACCTACACGGCGCAATGGACCGCGGTGATGGCGTGGCTGCCCACCTTCATCGTCGAGCAGCGCGAAGCCTCGCTCGGGGTCGCCTCGCTGATGACCGCGCTGGTGGTGATGATGAATATCGGCGGCAATTGGCTGGGCAGCGTCCTGCTGCACAGGGGCGTGCCGCGCTGGGCCTTGATCTCCGCCGGCACCCTGGCCATGGGACTGACCGCGCTGGCCTTTTTTCCCGAAGGCCTGCCCGACGCGGTGCGCTACGGATTGTGCCTCGCCTTCTCCCTGCTTGGCGGCATGCAGCCCGCGAGCCTGACTTCCGGGGCGCCCGCGCACGCCCCCTCGCCCGATCAGCTCGGCACCACCAACGGCTATTGGATGCAGGGCTCCCAGCTCGGCCAGCTGTTGGGCGCGCCGGCGGTCGCGGCGGTCGTCACCATCAGCGGCGGCTGGGCGCTGGCCGGCCCCGCCCTCGCCCTCGGCACCGTCCTCAACGTGATCCTGGCGCTATGGCTGCGCAAGCTGGAGCGTTAGCGCAGCTTCCGGTCAAACGGTTCAATTCGGCGGGAAACTGCTTTAACGTGCTCACCGGCCGCATCGGATCGGCCTGCCGCCAAAGGGGGAGCGGATCATGACCGTACGCGAAGTCGCAGGCCGGGGCGATATCCGGGGAAGCGTTTCCGAAGCCGAATGGAAAGCCCGCGTCGACCTGGCCGCGGCCTATCGCCTGATCGCCCACGTCCATGGCAGCGACCTGACCTACAACCATTTGACCGTCCGCGTGCCCGGCGAACCCGATCACATGCTGATCAAGCCGTTCACCGAAATGTTCGAGGAAGTCACCGCCTCTTCGCTGGTCAAATACGATTTCGAGGGCAACCCGGCGGATGACAATGGCCGTCCCTTGTTCGGCGGCGGCAAGGTGATCCACGGCGGCGTCTATCAGGCGCGGCCCGACGTCAACGCCGCGTTCCACACCCACACGCCGGCGGTGATGGGCATCTGCAGCCAGAAACAGGGCCTGCTGCCGATCAACCAGTATTCGATGAGCCTGTGGCATGACCTGGCCTACCATGCGTTCCACGGCTTCGAGTTCAACGTGGAGCTTCGGGAGCCTCTTTTCGCCGACATGGGCGGCAAGAACATCGTGCTCATGCACAACCACGGCGCCCTTGTGTGCGGCGCATCCGTGGGCGCCGCGTTCGTTTCCCATCATTTTCTGGACCTGGCCTGCCAAGGCCAATTGGCGGCGATGACCGGCGGCGCCGAACTTATCCGGCCGGATCCGGAAAAGCTGGAATACGCGCTGGAGCAGATCAAGGAGCGTCAAGCCGAACTGCCGCCGGAGGACAAGGACTGGGCGGCCTGCCTGCGCATGGCGCACCGGGTTGCCCCGGGCTTCGACACCTAGCCTCTGGCGTAGCGGCCCCACATTTCCCGTCAAGGCGGGAAGTGCTAACATGACCGCTTGTCATGGAGGAGGCGACCATCGCCCTGCCATTTACCGAGACCGACCGGGAGCGGCTCAGCAATCTGCTTGAGTTGGCGGAAAGCAGTCCGTTCCCGGGCGAGCGGGACAATGCCCTGGCGGCGGCCAAGCGGTTGGCCGAACGGCATGACATGAGCCTCGAGGAAGCGGCGTCCCGGCGGCCGGATCGTCAGCGGGAGCCGGGGCGGCAGTCGGCAATGGACGGGGAATTCGTCAGCCCGTTCGTCTACCGGCCGGACCGGAAGACCGCGGATCGCTGGCAACGGACCCCACTTGATCCGGCGGCCCAGGAGGCCGAGAAGAAACGCTGGGAAGAGGCCGTCACCGCGGCCCGGCAACGCGGTCTCGACGGCGGTGACAAAAGCGAAACCGAAAGGTTCGGCACCCGGCGCCCCAACAGCCGGTCGCGGCGCAACCCGATCGCGCACGCGACGGTGCTCCTCAAGGAAACGTCCCTCCCCTTTCATGAGATTGCCGATATCACCGGTCTCGACATCTACGACGTGATCGCGATGAAGCTGAAGCTGCGGGCCGCCGCGTAACTCAGGCCCGGCCGGCTTCCATACCGGGCGCTTCTCGCAACAGGGCGCGCCGCGCCAACAGCCAACACGCCAGCCCGGCCAGCGCCGCACCGACGATTGCCGGCTGCAGGCCCGCCCATTCGGCCACCGCCCCCAACAGCAGCGATCCCACCGCCGGAAGCCCGACGGCGATGCCGGTGGTCAGGCTGATGACCCGCCCGCGCATCTGCACGTCCACGGCGCTTTGAACCAACGATTGCGACCCCACGGCGACGACGATCATGGACAGGCCGGCGCCAAACAGCAGCACCGCCCCGGCGGCGAAGTTGGCGGTCAGCGCCGATGTCACCAGCACGCCGTAGATCGAGAAAAGCCCCCAAACCATGTACCGGCCCATGCCGCTGTTCCGGCCGCGGATCGCCAGATAGAACCCCCCCAGGAGTGAACCCGCGCCGGAGGTCCACTGAAGGATCGTATATCCGGTGGGGTCGTCGCCCTTGCCGTAAAAGATTTCCGCGAACGCCGGCAGCAGGTCGATATACGGCCGGGCCAAAAGGTGCGCGGAGGCCATCACCAGCACCACCACCAGGATGCCCCGCTGCGAGCCGATGTATCTGGCGCCATCCAGGATATCCGAGAAAATGCCGCCGCCCCGCCCCGCCCGTCTTTCCTGAAGATCGAGACGGCTGAGCATGAAGGCGAAGAAGTAGAAGGTGAGACCGTTCAGCAGGAAGGCCGCGGAGATGTCCAGAAACCGAACCACCAGCGCAAACAGGATCGGCGCGATGAACGGTCCGGCTTGGAACGAGGTGGTGTTGATGGCGATGGCCGAGGACAAATCCTCGCGGCTGTTGATTATGCTGGGAACCATCGCCTGCCGGGACGGCAGATCGAAACCGAGAGCGACGCCCTGAATAAATGCGAAGACCAGGAACCAGCGGACATCTTCGAGCCCATGGAGAACGGCGATGAACCAGACGACGGAATTGGTTCCGCCGATCAGCAGCGCGATGACCGCCGTGCGGCGAAGCCCGAATCTGTCGCCGACCGCGCCCGCCAACGGCGCCAACACAGCCCCCGGCATCCGCGCCGCGAAGGCGACCAGGCCCAGCCATAACTCGCTTTCGGTAAGGCTCCAAACCAGCCAGCCGATGGCCACCAGCTGGACCCAGAACCCGAGAACCGAGGTAATGTTACCGGTCCAATAAAGCCGGAAATTCCGGCTGGCGAACGCCCGGCCGATCCCCCCCAGCCTGTTGCCTGATGCCACCCCTGTTCGCTTTCCGTTGTTGACGCGCGGACGCCCGCGCCTTGTCCGGATCAAATTCTAGTGGTTGAATGCGCCCGAACAAGAACAACGCCAGACCGGGGCCGCCGGGACATGCGGATCGACATCGTCTTCGATACCATCTGCCCGTGGTGCTTCATCGGCAAACGCCGGTTGGAGGCGGCGCTGGAGGCGCGTCCGCACATCCAGGCCGATATCAGCTGGCACGCCTTTCTCCTGAACCCGGACATGCCGGCAGAAGGCATGGATCGGGAAGACTACATGCGGCTCAAATTCGGCGGCGAAACCCGCTCGCGCCGGGTCAATAACGCAATCAGCGCCGCCGGCCGGGCCGCCGGCATCGGCTTCGAATTCAGCAATATCCGCCGGACCCCGAGCACCGTCGATTCGCACCGGCTGGTCCGGTTCGCCGGCCGGCAAGGGAAAGCCGGCGGCGCCGTCGAAGCCCTCTACGACGCCTATTTTCTGGACGGCCGGGACATCGGAAACCGCTCGGTTCTGTTCCGGATCGGAGAACGTCTTGGATTGGACGTGGATCAACTGCGGGCCTACATCTACAGCGATCTGGATATCGGCGACATCGGCGAGCAAAACGCCCGCGCCCACCGTCTCGGCATCTCGGGCGTCCCCGCCTTCATCGTCGACGGAGAGCTGTCCATCTCCGGCGCTCAGGAACCGGCGGTGTTTCACCGCATCTTCGATGTCGCCGAGGAAATGCGGCGCGACCTGATGGTCGAGGGCACGCAGCCGGTTTAGGCGACTAGACCGCCGCCGCTCCCCACTCACCCGCAAGCCGTCAATACTATGTCAAACCCGTCATACCCCGCCTCCGTGCGGGGCATCCGGGATATTCACCACGGAGACACGGAGGTTTAGAGGAGAGGTTTCAATCCCGGTGCTCCTCACCGTCTCACCGTCTCTGTGGTTCAGGAACTGGAAATGTGGATACCCCGCATAAAGCGGGGTATGACGAGTGGATATACGGCACAAACCAAGCCGTCATGCCCGGACTTGATCCGGGCATCCACGTCTGGCGGCCGGCGGTACACGTGGATGGCCGGGTCCTTGCCCGGCCATGACGTAATTAT
>JAJECC010000026.1 GCA_022822205.1 Rhodospirillales bacterium
CTGGGTTTCGAGACCAGCCGGGCCGAGGCCTATCTCGTACTCGTTCTCAGACCGGGCGGGGCGGTGGCGGCGCGGCTGGCCACGACACGAATTAATCCCGGTCAAATGGTTCAATCTGGCCGGATACTGCTCTAAAGCATATAGAATTCGAGTTTCGTGGGCAGATTGTCGTTCAACAAAATGATCTTCTTGGCGGCGATCTTCCAGACATTGTTCTCCCGCACCAGCCGCACGGCGTAGCGGCAGTTGGATTGGTTCTCCCGCCGGCGTTTCGGATCATAAACGTGGGTGACGCAAACGCAGTTCACCAGAAGTTCCCCCGCGTGCGCCCCGTCCTCCACCAGCACGTTGGAAATGGCGTGGGCCGTCCGCGGCAGCACCAGGGACGCGGCTGATTTGCCGGACCGGATGCGCGTCACCCGCTCTTCCAGCCTGACGCGGGATGTCAGATAAATCAGCGAAATCTCACCTGCCGGATCGTCCGTGGTCTCGTGCTCCGTCTTCCAGCTGGGCACCCAGTACTCCACATCCTCCGTCATGAGGTCGAGCCAGTCGTCCCAGCGCTGCTCGTCAAGGCAAAGCGCTTCCCGGTAGAGAAGCTCCGTCGCTTCGGACATCGATTCCGGGCCGCTCATTCCGCCGCCGCCTTGTCCGCGCCCGCTTCCTTGGAAAGAGCCGCCATGAGCCGGTCCCGCCATTCCCGGATCGGGCCGTGCAAAATGGTTTCGTCGCCGAGGCCGAGGGAGCCGACGATGGAGCTGATGGGATTAAGCCCCAGTTCCGCCGCATCTTCGATGGGCTCATGGCTCACCGCCGCCAGGCCCCGCATATACCCCTGGTTCCATTCCACCATGTCGGCGCCGGGACCGTCCTGAATGTCCTCGAAAATGGAGGTGTCGTCGGGCGTGGCCAAGCCGCTTGGATTGAAGAACTCTTCATACTGCCGGATGCGGAGTTCCCGCGCCGCCGGGGATTCCCCTTTGGGCGCGATGCAATAGGTGGTGATGTCGGTCCGGTTGGCGCTGACGGGGCGGTTGACCCTGATCTGCAGGGACGCGTTTTCCAAAAGCTGCATGTTCGGGAAGTAAAGGGCATTCCGCGTATAGAACATCCACTTCAGGTGCGGATCGCCGATGCGTTGCTTCAGCTTGTCGATCTCCAGATAGAGAGGCCGGGCTTCGATTTTGTCCCCGCCGCCGAACATCAGGTTGTGGCCATTGGGGAACACCATGGAACCCCGGATCACATCGCCTTCCGCCCGGTTCCGGTAGGGTGAATCCGCATGGTCGTCATTGGCGGAGCGGCTGTTCAGGATTTGGACGAAGGTCTGGTGGGTCGGCATAAAGTGGTAGAGATCGGCGGAATTCTCGATCTGAAGCTTCCAGTTGCCGTGATAGGTGTAGTTCACGACGCCGGGGACGAGCTCCAGACCTTCCTCGCTCTGGTCCACGCAGAGATCGATGAACACTTTGGTGTCGCCGAGGAACTCTCCCAACGGCGGTACATCGGGATTGAGGCTGCCGAACATGAACCCGCGATAGGAGTCGAAAGCCGGAATTGGGCGGAGGCCGTGATCTTCGGAATCGAACTCATCGCCGTAAGCCCCCTGGTCCTTGGTCGTCAGGCCCACATTCCGCCCGGCGCTGTCATAGGCCCAGGCATGGTAGGGGCAAACGTGAACTTTGCTGTTGCCGGTTTCCGTGTGGCAGATCAGCGAGCCCCGGTGGCGGCAGGCATTGATCAGGCCATGGACCGTGCCGTCCCGGTCCCTTGAAACGATGACCGATTGGCGGCCGATATAGGTGGTGAAAAAGTCGTGGGGGTTGGGCACCTGGCAGTCGACGCCCAGAAACATCCAGCCGCCTTCGAAGATATGCTTCATCTCCAGCTCGAAAACGTCCTGGGACCGGTAGACGTCCGCGTGGACTTTGAAGATGCCCTCTTCCGGCCTGTCGATGACCATTGCATTGATGTCTTGCGCGTCCATCCGTCGTCCTCCGGCGGGACAATCCCGCCGGTGAAACTCCATCATGCAACCCTATTCAGGTCAATGTCGAAGCGGCTTTTCGGGCCTGTTTTCCGGACATATACTCACATGTCTGGACACGATCGAGCGGGCCAGAGCCATGTCTGAGTTAACCGGCAGCCTCCTCGGAGCATATGATCCGCAGACGGCGAAACTGCTCGATTTTGCTTCCGCGAGACCGGCGTTTCTGGACCGCGGCGACACGCCCCGGGAGTATCTGGAACGCTGTATCGGCCGTCTGGAATACGACGAGGCGCTTCAAGCGTTTGTTCATATCGATCTGGAGGGCGCCCGCCGGGCCGCGGATTCGGCAGGCGAGCGCTACAAGGACGGCAGGCCCCTCTCCCCCCTCGACGGCATGCCCCTCGGCATGAAGGACGTGATCGAAACCGGCGACATGCCGACGGAGTTCGGGAGCGGGATTTATAAGGGCTTCATGCCCCATATGGACGCCGCCCCCGTCTATTGGCTGCGCAAGGCGGGCGCGGTCATCCTGGGTAAGACCGCGACCACGGAATTCGCGGCCGATCCGCCGGGACCGACCCGCAACCCCTGGGATCTGTCCCGTTCACCGGGCGGGTCGTCGAGCGGGTCCGCCGCCGCCGTGGCCGCCCGCATGGTCCCCGCGGCCACCGGAACCCAGGTTCGGGGCTCGGTTCTCCGGCCCGCCGCCTATTGCGGCATCTTCGCCTTCAAGCCGTCCCTCGGCACCATCAATCTGCAAGGGGTCTCACCCATTTCCAGGGTGATCAACCATCTGGGCATCCTGGCCGGCAGTCTGGCCGACAGTTGGATCACCACCCGGCACCTGTCTCAAACGGGGGGCGGGGAGCCGGGCCGGCTGCCGCTGGACGGCCCGGCCGAGCTGCCCGGTGCGCGGAAACCCAAGACGCTCATTCAATTGGAAACGCCGGGCTGGCCGTTGACGCCGGAGAGCTCGCGGGCCGCGTTCGAAGAATATGTCGAACGCCTGCGCGCTTCGGACATAACCGTCCACAACCGCCGAAACAACGAGATGGTCGACGCCTACGAGCGGGCCTTGGAAGACACCGTTCGCATCTCCGACACCCTCCGGGGATGGGAGAACCGATACCCCATGCATGCCTACCTGGACTCTCATCCGGATCAGTTGAGAAACCGGACGAGGAAGCGCCTGGAAGACATCCCGCCGGCCACGTTGGAGGACTACCGGACCGCCCGCGCGGACGCCCAGGCGCTCCGGGACCGGCATGCCGCTCTTTCGGAAATCGGCGATGCCCTGATCACCTTGAACTCCGCCGGTCCGGCCCCGGACGTCACCACCACGGGCAATCCCATCTATGGGGACGCGTGTTCCGTCACCGGCGTGCCGGCGGTGAACCTGCCCCTCCTGGCGGCGGAAGGACTGCCCCTGGGCGTACAGGTGATGGGATTTTACCGGGAAGATGAAATACTCGTCGCCGTCGGCCGCTGGCTGGCCGAGGCTTGGTTGTAAAAAGGGATAAACTGAGATGAGCATCAGACGCGTTGTGGCGGGACACGATGAGGACGGCAAGGCGGTCATCCTCTATGACGGCGAAGCCGCCAATATCCGCACCCCCACCAAGGAGATCACCAGCACCCTTCTCTGGGTCACCGACGATACGCCCGCCAGCAATGACGGTACGGAAGACGCCGCGGACCGGCAGATCGGCATTCCGCCGCCCGAGACGGGTTCCATTTTCCGTATCGTCGAGTTTGCCCCGGAGGGCAGCCGGGGAGATGCCGAGGGAGCCGCCTATATCGGCGGGGCCGGCGCCATTCAGCAGGAAGTGCGCCGTCATCCCGGTATGCACATTACCAATTCCATCGACTATGCCGTCATCATGAGCGGCGAGATCCACATGATGGTGGACGAGGACGAGGTGCTCCTCAAAGCCGGTGACGTGGTGGTGCAGCGGGGCAACAACCACGCCTGGTCCAACCGGGGAACGGAGCCTTGCCGCATCGCCTTCGTGCTCATCGGGGCCCATCCGGCGGCGGGCGTGGACGCCGCATCGGGGCATTAATCCGACAGAACAAATGGAATGGGGTCGACCGGATGAAATTTGGCATCTTTGACCATGTGGACACGAACGGGCTCCCGCTCTCGGAGCTTCTGGACAAACGCCTCGAGTATGTGAAAGCGGTCGAGGAAGCCGGGTTCTACAGCTATCACGTGGCCGAGCACCATGCGACGCCCCTCAATCTCGTGCCGGTGCCGGGGGTATATCTGGGCGCCGTCGCCAATGCGACGACGACTCTCCGGCTGGGCCCGCTTTGTTACCTGCTCCCCCTTTACTCTCCGCTTCGGCTGATCGAAGAGATCGGTATTCTCGACCACCTCTGCCATGGCCGATTGGACATTGGCGTCGGCCGCGGCGTTTCGCCCTTCGAACTGAATTACCACAAAGTCGATCCGGAAACTTCCCGGGAGGTATTCCTGGAGGCGCTGGATGCCGTGATCAACGGTCTCACCCATGATCACCTCACGCACGAAGGCAAGCACTTCGACTACAAGGATGTGCCCATGGAAGTGCAGTCCTATCAGAAACCGTTTCCGCCCATCTGGTACCCGACCTCCAGCCCGGAAAGCGCAGCCTATGTGGGCAAGGGGGGGTATCATTTCGTCACCCTGGGCGCCATGGAACCGGCCAAGGCCTGTATCGCCGCCTATAAGGAAAACTACGCCACTGACGGCCCCCACCACATCGCCTCGGATGATTTCGAGGGCGGGACGGCCATCGGCGTCTCCCGGCATGTGATTGTGGGCAAGGACCATGAGGACGCCATGCGCATCGCCCGGCCCGCCTATAAGAAATGGCACGACAGCCTGACCAAGCTTTGGCGGGAGAACGATGTCCAAGGCCCGTCCTTCTCCCGCATGATGGTGGACGACGTGGAATTGGCCATGGACGCGGGCTCGGACATCGTCGGCGACGCGAACTCGGTCGGCGACCAAATCGCCAAGCAAGCAGAAGAACTGGGGATTAACTACATGATCTGCCAATTCTACTTCGGCGACATGGCCCACGAGGACGCCATGGCCTCCCTGGCCCGATTCCGGGAAAGCGTCATGCCGGCATTTCAGTAGAGAGACAGGCCTGACCGCCTACCCGGAATCCGCCTAACAGGGTACAGACCCTAGAACAATTCCCGGTCGTTCCAACGGGGACAACCCAATGATTTCGGGATCGCCAAAGTGTATCCCTGTCATCTAAGATATGGGTTATCGTCGGATTGTCCGTGGTAGACTATGCGGCCACACAACAGAATCTTGAATATATCGTACCGAATTGACAGGGAGAAAAATCGTGAAATCTCTATTACTTGCCGGCGCGGCGGCGCTCTTCGTTGCCGGGAGCGCACAGGCGCAAAACCTGAAGCTCACAATGACGGCCGCGACGCCGGGCGGATCAACGGACATAGCGGCCAAGAATCTGGCCGAAGTCGCGGCAACGAACAAGATCGCCACGATCCAAGTACAAAACGGAAAGACCCTGACCAAGACCATGCGGGATGTCGCGGAGGGGCGAACCGATATCACGGCCGGCGCAATGATTTTGCAGTTTCTGATGTCCAAGGGACTAGGACCGTATTCAGGACTTGGGAAGGAGAAAGGGAAGGAACTCGCGGACAAGCTCCGGCTGCTATACCCGTATCATTTGGCGTCGATTTACCTGATCGCGTTCCAAAGCACCGGGATCGATAGTTTCGACAAACTGAAGGGAAAAAACGTCCACAATGGACCGCCGCGCGGCGGCGCATTGGTTGCGGCACGCCAGGTCATCCGGTTGTCCGCCGGATTGGAGGACGGCAAGGACTACACCGGCAAGCAGGTTGCCTGGGGACAGGCCACCTCGATTTTCCTTGATCGTTCGGTTGATGCTGCTGTCCGGCCAGGCACGAACCCGGCCGAATACATGCCGATTTACATGGCGGCCGGCAAGATCAACATCGTCTCCGTCCCCAAGGCCAAATATGAAGGGCCGGCCTGGCAGAAATACCTGAACGCGCCCGGCAATGCCCCGGCCATGTTCCCGGTCAGCGACTTGGCGCATTACGGGCCGAAAGCCAGGATCATCTCCGAGGACAATATGTTCCGGACCGTGGCGAATACCGGCGGCGATTTCGTCAACAAGAGCATGGACAAGGCAATCGCCAAGGCTCTGACGGCGGCCTATATCAAGAACCTCCCAAACCTTCTGAAGAAGGTGCCGTTTGCCAAGGGTCAGCGGTTCGACACGGCCGACAATAAGGTGCATGGCATCTGCAATGGCGGGGTAAGATTCCATCCCGGCGCCGCTGAGGCCTGGGAAGAGGCCGGCCATAAAATCCCCGATTGCGCAAAGTGACGGGCACCTAGACCTCTGAACGAATTGAAACCATACGGAAGGCCCTGGCTCGGTTTTTGCGCCAGGGCCTTTTTCTTCGCCGCGTTGGTTGGTTAGAAACCAAGCTCCTTCAAAATCCGCTCCGTGCTGGCGCCTTTTGCCTCCGGGGGATTCGGCGCAGTGAGCCGGCTCCGGCTGAAGCGGGGTCCGGGGCTTGGCTGTTCCCTGCCGGCGCGCTCCGCAATAGCGGCCCGTTCCTTGATATGAGGGTGGCCGGATACCTCCGACAGGGGCAGGACCGGCGCGAAACAAGTGTCGGTGCCTTCGAGCAGCGCACACCAGTCAGCCCGGGTCCTTGATCCGAAGACGCTCGAAAATATTTCCGAAAGGACCGGCCAGTTGGCGGGATCGTGGCGATCCGGCAGGTCGCCGATATCCAACTCCAGTTTCCGGACGAGCTCCTCGTAGAACCTGTTCTCCAAGGCGCCGACGGAAACGAACTTTGCGTCCTTGGTCTCGTAAGTCCGGTAATAAGGCGCGCCGCCGTCGAGATGATTGCGCCCGCGCGTTTCCTGCCACCTGCCCATCGCGGCCAGGGTGAAATACAGCGACATTTGAAACAGGACTCCATCCACCATCGCCGCATCGATGACCTGCCCGCGGCCGGATTTCTGCGCTTCCAGGAGGCCCGCCAAAAGCCCACAGGCGAGATACAAGGCGCCGCCGCCGTAATCGCCCACCAGGTTCAATGGCGGCAGCGGCCCGCCGTCCGCCGGCCCGATGGCATGCAGTGCGCCCGAAAGCGCAATGTAATTGATGTCGTGTCCGGCGGTTTCGGCGAGCGGACCATCCTGTCCCCAACCCGTCACCCGGCCGTAGACAAGTTTGGGGTTCCGCGCGAGGCACTCCTCCGGCCCCACGCCGAGCCGCTCCGCGGCGCCCGGGCGGAATCCTTCAATCAGTCCGTCCGCGGTCTCCACCAATTTCAGGATGATGTCGACGGAACGGCTCTCCTTGAGGTCCAGTTCGATCGAACGCTTGCCGCGGCGCTCGATGGCCAGCGCCGGGTCCGCACTCACCTCCGCTTTACCCGGACGTTCGACGACGATGACCTCGGCCCCCAGATCGGCCAACAGGAGACCGCACATGGGCGCCGGGCCGAGGCCGCCCAATTCCACGATCCGATAGCCTGCCAGCGGACCCACGGCGCTAACCCGCGAAGAATTTTCCGTTGCGAGCGGCCATGTCCCGCAGAATTCGAGGCGCTTCGAAACGTCCCCCGAATCGCTCCATCATCTCATCGCACTCCACGACAAACCGCGAAACTCCCACGGTGTCGATAAGGCCGATTACCCCGCCATAGGCGGATGGAAACGCCCACCCCAGGACGGATCCCACATCGGCGTCAATCGGGTCTTGTATCACGCCTTCCTCGATTGCCCGCGCCGCTTCCAACGATTGGGCGTAGAGAAGACGCTTCTCGATGAGGTCGCGCTCAAGCTCCCCGCCTGCCGGCGGGAAACATTCCGGCAGGCCCGGCCATGCATGCCGGCCGGTATCATCATAATCATAGATACCGCCGCCGCCGGATTTGCCCGTCCTGCCGGCCCCGGTCAGTTTATCGAGGGCTTCGGTTAGTCTGAGCCCTCGCAGCCCCGTTTTGGATCCATCGCCGGAGATCGAGGCAACGATGTCCTTGAGCAGCGTCAGGGATGTAATGTCGGCCATGGACAGGGGTCCGATGGGCAAGCCTGCCTTCAGTGCGACGTCATCGATCAGTTCGGGTGACAGCCCCTCGGCCAGGAGCGTAAACGCCTCACCGGTATAGGCCCCAACCACGCGGCTGGTAAAAAAACCGAGCCCGTCATTTACGACGATGGGCGTCTTTCGCATGCCCGCTACCGCGTCGAGAGCCCGGGCCAGCGTGTTCTCGTCGGTCTCTTCGCCCTTTATGACCTCGACCAGCTTCATGCGGTCAACGGGTGCGAAGAAATGCAGTCCGATGAAGCGTTCCGGATTCGCAGCGCTTCGGGCGAGGGTGGAAATCGGTATGGTCGAGGTGTTGCTGGCGATGGGCGCTTCGGAGCGGATCACGGCACACAGAGCGGCGGTTACCTGATCCTTGACTTCCTGAACTTCGGAGACGGCTTCAAACACCATGTCGACATCGGCGATATCGCTATAGGACGTCGCAGGATTCAGGCGGGCCAGCATTGCTTCGGCGGCATCCGGTTTCATGCGATTGCGCTCGACGGCGCCCCGAACCCGTTTGGCAATCGACGCGGTTCCCGTTTCAAGCCGGTCTTTGTCGGCCTCCAACAGATAGACATCGTATCCGGCCAGCGCGGCGCAATAGGCGATGCCCGATCCCATCTGGCCCACGCCGGCAACCGCCACACTTTTTATGTCAAACGAGGCGACATCTTTCGGGCGGTCCTTCATCCCATTGGCGGCATTCAAGCCCAGGAACAGCGTCCGGATTTTATTCTTGACGACCTTGGAGGCCGCAACACCCGCGAACTTTTCCCGTTCCAAAGACAAACCGTCGTCGATGGCGTCCGCCACACCGCCGTCGACAGCCTCCATGATCGCTTCAGGCGCCGGTTCCAGACCGGGCTTTCTGCGCCGGACCTTGGCCCACATCGCGGCCATGATCTCCTCTCCCTCCGGCGACCGAAGCGAGGGCCCGGGCAGGGAGAATCCGTCCCGATCCCAGGGCTGGTCCGCCGGCGCGGCGTTCGAAAGAATGGCCTCCTTGGCTCGATCCATGAGCTCGCCGGCGGGGACGATCAGGTCGATCAGCCCGATTTCATGCGCCTTGGCCGCCGTGATCTGCCGGTCTTCGACCATGATCGGCAACGCTGCCGCCAGTCCAACGAGCCGGGGGAGCCGCTGGGTGCCGCCGGCGCCGGGAATAAGGCCCAGGGAGACCTCCGGCAAACCCAGCTTGAGGCGCGGATCATCCGCGGCAATTCGGTAGGTGCACGCGAGCGCGATCTCCAGACCGCCGCCCAATGCCAGGCCGTTGATCGCGGCCACAAAAGGTTTGGGAGCGAGCTCCATATCCCGCATGCAGGATTGAACGGTTTCTATGATCGACGCCGCATCGGCGGGGCCTTTGAGGGCCTGCAATTCCTTCAGATCTCCGCCGACCAGAAAGGACTTCTTGGCCGAGGCGATAACCACGCCCTTTACGCCGGCGTCGGCGGCCAGGTTCCTCACAGCCTCATGAAGTTCGCCGACAACCTCACGGTTCATGAAGTTATGGGGCGAGTCGGGACGGTCGAATACGATCGCGTGTACGCCCTCGCCGCAGTCTTCGATATTAATGACCGACATCCCGGTTCCTCGTCCCCTAGCTGAAATCAGCCCTGATATCCATTTTCTTGAACAGCGATTTGCTGATGATGGATTTCATAACCTCCGATGATCCCCCGGCGATCCGCTCGACACGCGCCTCGGCGTAGGCGCGGGCGACGGGGTATTCCCACATATAGCCCCACCCGCCGAACAACTGCAGACAGGTGTCGACGGTCCGCCCCTGCATTTCGGTGGTCCAGAGTTTTGCCGCGGCTGCGGTTTCCGCGCTTAGTTCGCCCTCCACGTACTCTTCCAGCAGGCGGTCGACCATGCACCGGCCGACGGTAAGTTCCGTGTGAACTTCGGCCAGTTTGAATTGGGTGTTCTGAAAGTCGGTCAGTTTCTTGTGGAACAGTTCCCGGTCGGCGACATAGGCGACGGTGTCACGAAAAACCCCCTCCGACTTCGCGAGACTCGAAACGGCGATGGTCAGCCGTTCCCGTGCAAGGCCGTGGATCAGCTGGAAGAATCCCTGCCCTTCCTCTCCGCCTACCAGATTTTCATGAGGCACCTCGACATTGTCGAAAAACAGTTCCGACGTGTCCTGCGCCTTGGCGCCGATTTTTTTCAGGTTTTTGCCCCGCGTGAAACCGGGTGTATCGGCCTCGACCAGGAACAGCGACATGCTATCGGTGGCGTATTCGTCCTTGGTCTTGGCGGCAACGAAGAACACATCGCCAATCTGGCCGTTGGAGATGAAGACCTTCTGGCCATTCAATACATACCCGGCATTGGTCTTCCTGGCGCTCGTGGACATCCGGCGGAGATCGCTGCCCGCACCCGGTTCCGTCAGGGCGATGCCCGAAATCGCGTGCCCGCTGACGAACTTCGGGAGCCAGAGGGATTTTTGATCCTCGTTGCCGAAGCGCTCCAGATAGGGCGCGGCCATCTCCGAGTGAATGCTGAAGCCCGGGCCGGAGGCGCCGACCCGGGCCATTTCTTCCATCACGACGACGCTGAACAGGTAGTCGGCGCCGGCGCCCCCATACTCTTCCGGGACGGTCGGGCACAGCATGCCGGCGGCACCGGCCTTCTCCCAAACTTCGCGGGAAACGACCCCTTCTTCATCCCACTGGTCGTGGTAGGGCAGGACTTCGGCATCGATAAAGCGCCGCACCTGATCCCGGAACATATCGTGTTCGGGAGAAAACAGCCTTCGCGGCATGGTGTCCTGGATCATGCTTCCTCCTTTATCCCTTGATCCGTTCCCGGATAAGGTCCTTGCGGACCTTGCCGACGGCGCTCAAGGGCAACGGTTCTTCGGTGAAGGTCGCGCTCCGGGGACATTTGTATCCGGCGATGAGGCTCTTGCAGTGGTCCCGGAGCGCTTCTTCCGTCAGGCATGCCCCTTGATTCACCACGACAACGGCGTGGACCCGTTCTCCCCATTTCTCGTCCGGAATACCCACCACGGCACAAGCGCTTACCTCGGGATGATCGCTGATGGCGTTTTCCACCTCGCCGCAATATACGTTCTCACCCCCGGTGACGATCATGTCCTTCAGGCGGTCGGCAATCCGGACAAACCCATCCTCATCCATGACACCCACGTCACCGGTGTGGAGCCATCCATCCTTCAACGCTTTTTCGGTGATGTCCGGTTGTTTCCAGTATCCCAGCATGACCGACGGACCCCGGATCAGGATCTCGCCGGCCGTCCCGGGCGGCGCGGACTGTCCGGCTTCACCTTCGATACGGACCTCGCTGGTCATATTTGCCCGCCCGGCGGTACTTAGTTTTCCCGCCAACGGTCCCGAAATCACATGACGCTCGGGCGGCAAAATGAGGCAAGGGCCCGTGCATTCCGTTTGCCCGTAAATCTGGATCAAGTCCACATCCGGACACCGTTCCATGACTTTGCGCAGCAGCGCCTCGGATATGGGCGCCGCGCCATAGACGATGGTGCGAACGGCCCTAAATGCATCCCCCGCATCGGGCGACTCCATCATGCCGGCCAGCATCGTCGGGATCAGGCTGACGAGGGTCACGTTCTCGTCGGATACCGTTTCCAGGAACGTTTCCGGAGACAGGTCCGCCGGAAATACATGGGTGGCCCCGGTGAAAGAGCATGCGTGTGAAACACCCGCACCCGCCAAATGAAAAATGGGAGGGGCGTGGATGTACACCGTCTCCGATGAGATGTTCAGATCATTGACGAGATTGAGGGTTTGAACCGTCAATGCGCCGTCACTGACCATGACGCCTTTGGGGCGGCCTGTCGTTCCGCCGGTGTAATACAGCGCGGCAAGTTCGGACATGTCCGCCCGCCAGGGCTCGAGGCCGTTCGCTTTTTCCATATCCTCGAGCCGGTGCCCCCGGCCGGCTTGTCCGTCGAGATCGATCAGCACGAGATCCGGGCCAACGGCCCGGGCGAGAGAGGCTATGGCATTCTTGTTGGCGCCGTCACCGGCGAGGCCCCTGACCTCCGCTTCGTCAACGATCTGCCGCATTTCCTCCCCGGAGAGCCGCGTGTTCAGCGGAACAAGCACGCCGCCCATCCACGGTACCGCGTACATCATGGTCAGGTGCTCCGGGGAGTTGGCGGCGAGGACCGCAATCCTGTCCCCCGGCACCAGGCCGAGGTCCCGCAGACCGCGGGCGGCCGACCGTATCCGCCCGGCGAACTCCTCCCAGGTCTGCCGGCCGGCCGGGCTGATCAGCGCCGGGCGATCACCGAATATCTGGGCGGTTCTGGCGAGAGCTTGGGCAAACATCTATCCACCGAGTCCCGTCACCGGGCTGCTCCGTCCGGATCCGGCCGGGCGAGAAGGCCGTCGAACAGGATGTTCAATACGCTGTCCGCCAACTCGTCCATTGTCCGGGCAGCCGACAGATCGACGCCGTGGGTGGCCTCGACAACGGGCGCCAGGCAGTAGGTCATGGCGGCGGCGGAGATGATCGTGTGGGTCACCGCGTAAACGGGCAGATCCTTTATCTGGCCGGTCGCGATGCCTGCCGTCACAGTCTCGTCGAACGGCTCAAAACCCTGTTTCAGGAATTTGTCGGCGATCCATGTGAGGCGGGGACCGGGTGTCGTACCTTCGTGGACCATGATCCGGCTGAGACTGACATCCAGGGCGCTCATTTTCACGAAGCGCCGCACCAGAACCTTGAGACGGCTGACGGGGTCCAGGTCCTTCAATTCATCCTTCGCCAGGGGAAACCGTTCACCGAGGTCCCGCATCAATTGTTCGATGGCCGCCCGCCAAATCTGCTCTTTGGTTTTGAAGTGGTAGTGAACCATGGACTGGGACATGCCGGCATTTTCGGCGATCAAGCCCGTGGTTACCGCTTCGAAGCCATGCTTGGCAAAAGCGTTGATCGCGGACTTGAGCAACAGCTCCCGGGAGCTCTCCCGGCTTGCCGTCTCGGTCAATGACGGCCTGCCCCGCCGGGCCCAGCGAGTCCTGTTGCCGGTCTTGCGGTTGGGAGTTTTTTTGAGCGTATCTTCAGCCGTAACCATGGAATTCAGCCGGTCATGACCTGGAGCGGCGTCCGCGATTCATAGTGAACGATATTTTTCAGCATGCGCTCCATCAATTCGAGCCGGACGACCTTATGCTCCTCGGAGGCCCAGAGATTGACGATCTCACCAGGGTCGTTTTGGAGGTCGTATAATTCTCCCCAGTCTTCCCCGGCGTAATAGGAAACCCTCCAGTCGCGGTCGACGTAGGTCTTTACCCGCAAAGGCAGGTCGCGGCCGGGCAAAGGAAGCGAGGTCGCCTGCTCGACGACCACACCGTCCCGCCGCGAGGCCTCTCCGTCGAACATGATTTTGTTCAGGTCTTCTCCCAGCATGCCTGCCGAAGGCGCCAATCCGGCCCGGGCCAGGATCGAATTGGGGATGTCCTGTGAGCAGCCGATCTCGCCGTGAGTTTGTCCGGCGGCCTCGTCATCGGGGTCCTGCCAGATAAAGGGCACGCGAATAAGTCCTTGGTAGTGGAGCAGCGCCTTTTGCATCAGCCCGTGGTCCCCCATCCAGTCACCGTGGTCACTGGTCAGGATGATGACCGTGTTCTCGTGGAGGCCGTGCTCCTTCAGTTTCGCCAATATCCGTCCGACGCTGTCATCGATGAACGAGACCATGCCGTACGTAAGGGCGGTGATTTGTTTTGCCTCGTCTTCCGTCACGGCGTAGGGCCGCACCCAGTCCCTGTTCGCCGTTCCATCGGCCAATTCCTGATGCATGCGCGCCAGGATAGGCGTCTGGTCATGAGGCCGATGGTAAAAGGAGGACGGTAATTCGATGTCCGCCGGATCATACATGTCCCAATACTTCCCGGGCGGTGTGAAGGGATGATGGGGGTCCGGAAAACTGCACTGGACGAAGAACGGTTTATCCCGGCCCCTTTTCACGTAGTCATCGAGATACTCCAGAGTCATCTCGGCGACGTAGTTGGTCGGATAGAGTTCCTCCGGCATGCGGGGTTTCCGGGCTTGCGGCGCGTTGTAACGCGGGTCGGGCTCCGGATTCACGCTGGAACGATTTTTGGCCTCATCGGGAAACCGTTCCCGAAGCCAATGGGTGTAATGTCCTTGAACATCATCCCCATGCCAGGTGCAAACACGGAAGCGCTCAAACCCGTAGTAGTCACCTTCCCGCTCATCGGCCCTCGGATCTATCGAGTTTTGAAAGTTCAGCTCCCGGTCATATTCCGGACCCGAGCGGATACGAGTGCGGGAGTCACGCAGGTCTTCGGGCGGCGGGGCGAGGTCTTCGGATACCTGCCGGAAGCTGGGCCGGTCGGTGGTCATATTTTGGAAGTGGGCCTTGCCGAAAAGCGCTGTTTCGTACCCGCCGGCCCGAAGCAGGTGGGTATAACACACGGAGTCCAGTGAAATCGGAATCCCGTTCACCCGAACGCCGTGTTGGGTAACGGTCTGGCCTGTCATAATCGTGGCCCGATTGGTTTGGCAAATGCCGGAATTCACATAAAAATTCTCGAACCGGCGGCCGCGCGCGGCCAGCGAATCCAAATGCGGCGTTTTAAGGACCGGATTTCCGGCACAACTTAGATGATCCGCCCGCTGCTGGTCGGTGATGATGAACAGTATGTTCGGCCGCTCAACGCTCATGTCGCTGCATCCGCTCCCTTATCGGCCACAGTCTAATTAATTGTTTAGTTAACCAATAAAATACGATATCATGAAATGAGCTGCGGAAACAACCGCATAAAATCAGTATATATTTGACAAACTGATAATTAATCAAGAAATCAAATAATGTTTGACGGAGGATGCGATGACTCATCAGACGGAGCGTGTACTGCCCCGGCCGACGCCGGAAACAACTCACTTTTGGGAGGGCACCCGGACTGGAGAGCTTCGTCTGCAGAAATGTGACGATTGCGGGAAGATATACTTCCCGCCACGCCCGTTCTGCCCCAAGTGCGGCAGCCGGGATGTTTCCGCCTTTGCGGCCAGCGGCAGGGCGACCCTATACAGCTACGTCATCAGTCATATCCCGGCACCGGGCCTGGAGCCGCCCTACTCGGTGGCCGTCGTTACATTGGAGGAGGGTCCCCGGCTGATGACGAACATCGTCGCCTGCGACCAGACGCCGGAGGCGCTCACTCTCGACATGCCGCTCGAAGTGACGTTTGAAGCGCAAAACGACGAAATCACCCTCCCCTTCTTCAAACCGGCGGCGTGACGTCATGGCTCGAGGAACGGTGGCCGTGGTCGGTGCGGCGGAAACGACGGAAATGGGGGTTATCCCCGAAACATCGGAACTTCAATTGCATGCGGATGCCGCTCTCAACACGATGGCCGATGCCGGCCTGACCGCGGCGGATATCGACGGCATCGCCGCGGCCGGCGAGGCGCCAGATGTTCTGGCCCAGTATCTGGGGATCACGCCGGCATGGCTCGATGGCACGTTGATCGGCGGAAGCTCCTTCATGCTCCATGTCCGGCACGCGATGGCGGCAATCGAGGCGGGTCTGTGCACGACCGTCTTGATCACCCACGGGGAAAGCGGCCGTTCCCGCGTCGAGGCCAAGGGCTTTCCGGAGTTTATCGGCGGCAAACTGGCGGGCCAGTTCGAAGTCCCCTACGGCGGCAGCCTTCCTCCCACGATGTTCACCATTCCGGTGCTCCGCTATCTGCGGACCCATGGCCTGCGGCCGGAGGACATGGCGCCTGTTTCCGTGGTTCAGCGGGAATGGGCCGCTTTGAACCCCCGCGCCACCTTCAAGGACCCCGTTACGGTGAATGACGTCATGAATTCGCGCATGGTCGCCTATCCGTTCACCCTCCTGATGTGTTGCCTCCGGACGGACGGCGGCGGCGCCCTGATCCTGACCTCGGCGAACCGGGCAAACGATTTTCCGCACCCTCCGGTCTATATCCTGGGGACGGGCGAGAGCGCCGAGGGCCCCATGGTGAGTCAGCTTGATGATTTCATTTCATCCAAGGCGTTCCGTCTGTCGGGAGAACGAGCCTTTGCCGAAGCCGGCATATCCCACGATGATGTCGATCACCTGATGATTTATGACGCCTTTGCCCACGTGCCTCTCTATGGCCTGGAGGATCTGGGCTTCTGCAAACCCGGTGAAGCCGCGGCCTTCGTGGCTGACCGGAATACGGCGCCGGGCGGCTCACTGCCCCTCAATACCAATGGCGGCGGCCTCAGCTACATGCACTCGGGCATGTACGGCATGTACGCCATGCAGGAAAGCATCCGGCAGCTTCGGGGAATCGCTCCGGCCCAGGTGCCCGGCGCGCAGGTTTCGGTCGCACACGGTGTCGGCGGCATGTTCTCGGTGGCCGGGACGATCATATTCGGCAACGAGCCCGCCTGACTTCCGGCCTAAACGGGAATCCGGTCGACCAGGCCAGCGGCACGGCCGATCGCTTCGGCCTGATGAGCCAACGGCTCGCCGGGCTCACCCGTATCCGGTGGAGAATAGGGATCGATCACTTCGGTCCGAAACCCGGCCATTTCTTCCAGGACGGCGAGACAATGGAAGGGCACCGTGTGCGGCGAATACCCGCCTTCGTGTGTCATGACCAGTCTCCCGCCGCACAATTCATCCGCGGCGGCCATGATCCGGCGGGTGAGTTTGCGGAAGCTGTGGCTGGTGAGCATCATGCGCCCCAACGGATCGTGAAAGCCCGCGTCAAAACCGCTCGGGACGATGACAAGCTGAGGCCTGTAGCGGGTGAGCGCCGGCAGCACCACCTGATCGAACGCCGCCAGATAGGCGGCCTCCCCGCAACCGGGCGGGAGGGGAATATTGAGATTGGTACCTGCTCCGTCCCCGGACCCGGTTTCATTTACGCCCCCCGTCTCCGGCGGAAAGCAGTCCTCCTGGTGAAGGGATATGGTCAATGCCCTTGGATCTTCCCAAAAGACCGCTTGCGTCCCGTTGCCGTGGTGAACATCCCAATCGACGAATGCGATGCGCTCCAGTTCGCCCACCTCAAGCGCATACAGACCGGCGATGGCGGCATTGGCGAAGATACAGAAGCCAAGCGCCTCATCGGGTTCCGCGTGGTGTCCCGGCGGCCGGATCAGGGCATAGGCATTGTCGGCGTCCCCCTCGAGAACCGAACGGACGGCCGAGAGGGCGCCTCCGGCGGCGAGCAAGGCAATCTCGATCCCACGGCTGCCGACACGGGTCGTTCCCATTCGCCGGGCGAGGTTGCCGCCGCCGGCATCGCTTACGCGTTGAACCTCGGCCAGATAGCCGGGGGTGTGCGCCCGGAGGATGTCGTCCGCCGAAGCCGCGACGCAGTCCACATCCAGGAGGCGGGATCCAAGGCCGGATCGGTCGATCAGGTTCTTGATCCGGCGCTTTCCGTCCGCATTCTCCGGGCTTTGAATGGGTTCGACCCAGGGGCTGCCTTCATGGGGCCCGAAATAAAGCCCCGTGTCATGCCACATGCACCGCTCGTCCCAGACAAATCCGGTTTTCATGGTGACTACACTAGAGCAGTTTCCGGCCGCTCGGGCATCTAATTCAATGAGCGGCCGTCAACTCGTCGCTCCGAACTTCGCATATGGTGCGGGTCCTGTATGGCGCCGGGCGCGTATCGTGTATAAGGTTTCACGCATGTCGCCGGTATCGCCCCGGGTGGAACTGGAAGTGCGGCAGGTTTTTTGCGAATAACCGGCTTGATGAATTGTGAGCGAGACGATGGTTGAAATACTTCGAGAGAAAATAGTTTCCGACGAAGCTTGGGTCGGTTCCGAGATGCAGCAAACCGATACTTGGATCTGGCATCTCACGGACGAAGAAAAGGCGGAAATCGATGGCGCGCTTGTAAACGTTAAAGAGGCCGGCGCCACAATTCCATTTGGCGCTGATATATTCCCCCTGCCGGCGTTCAAGCTGCGTCTGAGCGCGATGATCGATTCGGTATTGCACGGCACCGGCGTTGCCCTCATCCGCGGAATTTCGAGAGACGATTATTCTGATGAGGATTGCCAACTCCTATATTGGGGCCTGGGTGTACATATCGGTCATCCGGTGTCTCAGAACGGCCGCGGCCATTTGCTCGGCCATGTGACCGATGAAGGCCGCGATCTCAGCGATCCCGATGCCCGGGGCTACCAGACCCGAAACAGGCTGGACTTTCACTGCGATCAGCTTCCCACGGACATAATCGGCCTGTTCTGCATGCGCGGAGCCAAGTCCGGGGGCGCGAGCTATCTGGTGAGCGCGCCCGCGGTCTACAACGCGTTGCTGACGGAACGTCCCGACCTGATCGACCCGCTTTACGAAATGTTTCATGTGGATTGGCGTGGTGATCATCCCGATGGCGGCCAGCCTTGGTACGACATGCCGATGTTCTCCGTTGCCGACGGCAAGCTCAGCGCCCGTTTCACCAATCGAGCGTTCATAGACTCGACGATGCGTTACGGAGACCACCTTGCACCGACCGATGCACAGCGCGAGGCGTTGGACGTGGTTCAGGAGATCGCCAACCGGCCGGAATTGCGTCTGGAAATGGACTTCCAGGAGGGTGACATCCAGTTGATCAACAATCTGACGGTGATGCATGCCCGCCAGGCATACGAGGACTACGACGACCCGAAGTTGAAACGCCACCTGCTGCGGATGTGGATTGGTCTTCCGGACAGTCAGCGACGGCCGCTCTCACCTCTGTTGGACGAACGCTACGAATTCGTCAGGCGCGGCGGGATCCCCAAGCAGGCGGCCGCCTAAATCACGGTTTTCAGGAATATCCGCGCACTGATGACGGAAGGTATCGCACGACCACCGGCAGGCATGCCGCGATACGAATTGAAACAGACCAGCCGGCCAGGATAAGGAGAACGACATGTCGGAACCGTCGTCCGGGGCCACGGACAACGTGCAAATGGTTGGATGTGACCTTCACTATCATGCCGGCAAGCCGGCATTTGAAAACAATCCGTCCACGCTGGAATCCCAAACGCCCCGGCCTGTGTCGGTGAACGGCAAGCGGATGCCCGTTATCGACATGCACGCACATTGCCAGCTCTCCAATGTCTGGCCGATGGTGGAGGGCCGCGAGGAGCTCGACGGCGAAAATCCCTATGAAGGGCAACTCAAAAAAACGGAGAACATCGAGGTTCGCCTCCAGCAGATGGATGCCATGGGCACGGACCTGGAAGTCCTTAGTATCGGGACGGAACAGCATTTTCCCTGGGCCGAGTACGACCTCGCCCGGGACGTCGCCAAACTTCAAAACGAGACGCTGACGGAGGTCTGCGCCGCCCATCCGGACCGGTTTGTGCCGCTGGGGGTCGTGTCCCTGCAGCATCCGCGGCTGGCGGCGGAACAGCTTGAGAATTCAGTCAGACATTTGGGACACCGGGGCTGCATGATTCGCGGCAATGTGATGGGCCAGGAACTATCGGACTCCAAGTTCCATCCGTTTTGGGCCAAGGCGGAGGAACTGGATGTGGTCGTGTTCATTCACCCCCGGGTCTATCGGGGTTCGAACCCGCGCCTCGAAGGACGGGGGTTTCTCCACAATATGATCGGCAACCCGCTGGAAACCGCCACAGCCCTGGCTCACCTCATTTACGAAGGTACCCTTGACCGCTTTCCCGGTCTCAAGATCGCCGCCGCCCACGGCGGGGGGTTTCTGCCCTCCTACGTCGGGCGATTTGACCATGGGCACAACAGCGCGGACCGGGGCGGGCGTGGGCTCGAGGAGCGGAAGCCCAGCGAATATATCAGGAACCTCTACTACGATACCCTGGTCTACGGCACGGAGAACCTCCGTCACCTCATCAATGAAGTCGGTATTTCCCAGTTGATGATCGGTACGGACCATGATTTCGGCATGACCAACCGGAACGCCGTGGCTCACCTCCTCAGCGTCGAAGGATTGAGCGAGGAAGAGATCGAAGGCGTCCTCAACGGCACCGCCAAGCGGCTTTTCAAACTCGATCACATATAGAAGGTCTTAGTCGTCCGGATTGGGCTCCGGGAACTCCTCGGGCCAATTGTCGAGGACGAACTGGAGGTAGTCACGGAGTTTGTCCGTGTTGAGCCGGTTGGACGTCTTGATCTTGTCCACTTCCTCCATGGGCTCCAACGGAACCTGAAGAGAGTCCATGTAGCGGTTCCGGAAGTTGAACAGGCCGCAAATCATGGTGAGCTCGACAATCTCCTGTTCATCGAAGATGGATCGGACATGATCGAAAACGTCATCCCGCGAGCGCGCGGTATTCCTGGTAACGTGTTCCGCCCAGAGAACGGCGGCTTTCTCACGGTCATTGAGGAGGTCTGATTTCATATAATCGTCCGAGCCGATGACTTGGACTTGTTCATCCGTAATTCCTGCCGCTTGACCAAGCGACGTATTATGCGCCAGTCAGTATTTGCACCCGTTGGTGTGGCTGGTCTTGATGATGACCATCTCCTTGAGTTTGGACGTCAAACAACTTCCCCCGCCTTCCCGCTGCATCACCGCCGTGAACGGCGTCAGCATGAGCTGCATGAAAGGCGCATGGGCCGCGATGCGGTGGGAGTTCGGCACCCGCCCCAGCATCGTTGTCGCCCCATCGAACAAAAGCTGGGCGAACACGTCGTCCGTCTCCAGGTCGATTAGGGAAATTCGTCCACTCATTTTCTTCCTCCAGGAAAGCCTATTCCGCCGGGGCCTGATCGGACACCAGTTGCTTCGCGTACCGAATTCGCTGGCTGATGAAGACTGCCGCGAAGACGACGGCGCCCGCAAGCTGGAACATGAGATTGGGCCAAAACAGCCCGAGGGCCGCGAGGGAGAGAACGGTGCGCTCGACCACCCCCAGGCGCACATACATATGTCCGACGATGACGGCGCCGGTCCCCAAAAAGCCGAGTACGGCGAACGCAAACGTCTGTGCCAGAGCAAACGGCTGGTCCAGAAGCAAGAGAGAGGTGAAGCCGAACATCAATGGAATGACGTACATGCCCTTGGCGGTTCGGAAAGCGGCCCAGGCGGCCTTGCTCGGATTGGCCTGTGCAATGCCCCCCGCCGTATAGGCGGGCACGCAGACGGGTGGCGTGAAACAGCTGTCCAGGCTGAACCAAAAGACGATCAGGTGCGCCGCCAGCAGCGACAGCCCCCAAGGCTGGCCGATGTCCAGCAGCGCCGGCACCGCCATGACGGAGAGCACGATATAAGCCGCGCTGGTGGGCAAGCCCATGCCCAGAACGAACGACGCGATCCCCACAAGGATGATGGCGAGCAGGAGGCTGTCGCCGGCGAGCGCGACAACGAGGGACGAAAACTTCAAGCCAAGTCCGGTCTGGAACAGGGCCCCCATGACTATGCCCACCGCGCCCACCGCGGCGCACACCGGCAGTGAGCGAACCGCCCCTTGCTCCAGAGCTTTCACAATGTTCATCGCGCCGCGCCAAATAAGGTCGAGGAAATCCTGCAACCCGACTTGCCGCGTCCGGGAATCGGCATAGAAGTCCACCAGCCCTTTTAAGGCGCCGAGCGCGATGACCGAGGCGATGCCGATCACGCCGGCAAACGGCACGCTCTGGCCGCGCATAAGAACGATGATGATCAGGATGGGCGGCAACAAGTAGTACCAACCCTCCTTGAACACATCCCAGGTCCGTTCCAACTGGTCCTTGGAGAGACCTTCCAGGCCGCCCTTGCGGGCTTCCAGGTGCACGATCGTGTACACCGACAGAAAATAGAGCGCCGCCGGCAGGATGGAGACCTTGACCACCTCCCAATAGCTGATGCCGGTAAACTCCACGATCAGAAAAGCGGACGCCCCCATAATGGGCGGCATGATCTGCCCGCCGGTCGATGCCGCGGTTTCGATACCGGCCGCGGTTTCGGGCTTGAAACCGGACTTCTTCATCATTGGAATGGTAAAGGGGCCGGTGGTCGCCACGTTGGCGTTGGCGCTGCCCGTGATGGAACCGGTCATGGCGCTCGCGAACACGGCCGCCTTGGCGGGTCCGCCCCGCAACCGCCCCGCCGCCGCCATGGAAAGCCGCACGTAGTAGTCCGCGGCGCCCATGCGGTCGAGAAAAGCGCCGAACAGGATGAACAGAAAGATAAAGGTGGAGAACACACCCAGCGGCAGGTTCCACAAACCTTCCTGCGCAAGGTAATGATGGTCGATCATGTCCTTGAAGCTCGCGCCCTTATGGGCGAATTCCCAGGGGAAATAGGCGCCAAAGAACGTGTAGATCAAAAAGAAGACGACAATCAGCGGCAGGGCCGTGTTGATGGTCCGGCGCGCCACCTCCAGGGTCAGTAGAACGGCGATCGAGCCTAGAACGAAGTCCTGAGGTTTAAGGGGATCGACATAAAACAACCGGCCGTTGAGGTAATCGGTCTCCACCACGGGGTAGCCAATTGCCAAGATCGCGAGGACAAAGAGAATGACGGTCGAGGCGTTGGAGAAAACGGACCCGTCTTTGGGCCGGTAGACCAGAACGACCAGCACGACCCCGAAAAGGAAAGAGAGCGAGCGCTGAAAGACGAATTCGTACCCGCCCGTCCAGGCGATGTTCAGGTGATAGAGGGACATTCCCACGGCGATGATCGTGATCAGCGCGGAAACCGCCCAATGTTCGGATTTATCCGTCATGCGAGGCAGGGCCCCCGTGCCGTCTTTATCCGCACGGGGGGCCTGAACCATTTGCCTACGGCGCCTTTAGTTGATGGCGCCGACTTCTTTGAAGAATTTGGACGCGCCCGGATGCAGGGGCAAGCTGCCGACTTGGGCGGCAAATTGCGGCGTCCAGTCTTTGTAGATTTTATGGACCGCGCCCAGGGTTTTCTTGTTGGCGGCCGCGATCTTCAAAATATTGTACACCGCTTTCTCATCCATCTTGTCGGTGGTCAGCAGCACGCCGGAAAGCCCCATGGACTCGGTCGGCTTGTCGCTGCCCTTATAGATTCCGCCCGGGATGGTGCACGGGGAATAGCCGTTTTCCGTCAGGATGGATTTGATCTTCGGCGTCAATTTGAGGAACGTCAGGTCACGGCCCAGCGCCGCCTGGATACCGGCGCCATTGGGATCGCCGGAATTGTGGAAGTAGATATCAACCTGGCCGGACCGGATGGCGCGGGAATTGGCGCCGGTGCCCGTGAACGTCTGCTTGTCGCCCCGGGCCGCCATTTTTTCATAGGAAGACCCAAGGGCCTTGACGAGGACGCTCCCGGTATATTCCGAACTGGTGCCTTTCTTGACCAGGGCGATTTTGAGAGGCTTCTTGGACGCAACGATGTCTTCCCAGGATTGAATTCCGGAATCATAGACGTCCCTCCCAACGTACTGGTGGTAGCAGGCGTTCCAGAAGCGCGCGATGACCCTTAGATTGGGATACTTCTTGTCGAACGGCGCCTTGCCGGCAAGGGCCGTGGACGTGAAGTTCGTAAAGGAATAACCGAAATCCGCGCCACCGGTGCTGACGCGGGCCGGATTGGCGCGGCCGCCACCCGGCGTTACGCTCAACTTCATAGCCGTTTGGTTCTTGTTGACCACATCGGTCAGGCCGGCACCGAGCCGCCCCATCGTTCCGCCGAGCGTTCCGACGGCAACCGAATATTGGTCTGCGGCGATGGATGGTGTCGGAACGGCAAACGTCATGCCAAGACCGGCCGCCAACATTAATGGGGGATTATAGGGAATAGTCCCAACTTCTCCTAGACTCGATCCCCCATATCTAGTAAGAACGAATCAGAAACGGCCCCAGTTGTGGGAACTGGGGCCGCTCTTAAAACCGTGCAGAGTTTGACAACAGGGCACGGCGGGGTGGGTCGCACCCTAAATCCGCCAGCCTGAAAAGTCAAACTCCGCACGGCCCCGCGACTTGGGACCGGGTGGCCGAGTGGTTAGGCGCGGTCCTCGCAAGTTCCGTTACGCCGGTTCGATCCCGGCCCCGGTCTCCAAGTCGAAGTTCAAGCATCGGCGTCTTCGACGATCTTTACCTGTCTCAATGCCCGCTTTGCAAGCTCCTCGGGCGTTGGCATGGCTCCATCTTTCTTGCGGATTACGAACGGTTCCTCGGTCTCCGCCTTCGTCGGCTGATAGCTTTTTGGCTTCACCCGCACTTCGTCGCGTTTCGGATCGTCGGTCATTGAGCGGCCCTCCATTCGGCCATTGTCCTACCCCCTTTGCTTCGGTTGCAGCCGGAGCATAGAAGTTGAAGATTGTCGGGGTGATCGGTTCCGCCCTTCACCCTGGGCATGATGTGATCCACGTCCATGACCCGGAACGGGAAGTGCGTCTCGCACCCGACGCATATGCCTTCCTGTTCGCCGTACAGGCGGTGCCGGTGCGTCCGGTAGTTCGGGAATTCGCCAAGGTCCGTGCGCTTGGGTGGGCCGTCCGGGACCGTCACCCCCCCCCACATTCCGCGCTCCCCGGATATCCGTTCGTCCACCAATTTGACCGCCAGCGCCGAAAGGTCGATTCCAGCCCATCGGCGTTGCAGTCGATCCGCCGACAAGCGCCGTGGCGCAGCCGCAGAACGGGTCCAGAATCATATCGCCCTCATTGGAACTGGCGGCGACGATCCGGTCCAGAAGGGCGAGCGGCTTCTGGGTTGGATAGCCAAGCCGTTCGGAATGGGTTGTGGAAAGCATGGATATTTCCCACCAATCCCGCGCATTAACGAGCGAATATGTACCCTTGCTGTCGCGATAATACTTGACCTTGCCGCCTTGCCCGCCGCCGGTCTGGCCGTATGACTTGACCTTGATCGGATTGAAAGTGTGAGCGCCGCTGTCGCGCCCATAGAGCAAGATAGAATCGTGTTTTCTGGCAAACCAGCGTTTACTCACGCCGCCGGATTTGTAGCACCATGCGATTTCGTTTAGGAAATTCCCGCGCCCGAATATCCCGTCCATCAACAGCTTCAAGTAGTGCGAGGCCGTCGGATCGCAACGCAAGTAGATCGATCCGGTTGGCTTCAAGACGCGGTGCATTTCCAACAGCCGGACGGCCATGAAAATCAGGTACGATTGCATCCCCTTGCCGCTGGCCTGCCTGGCCGCTTCGATCACGGCGTATGCGGCGGGGTTCCGGTCGGCCAGCTCCCCGTGTTCGTGCACGTCGATATCGTCCAAGGTCCAGGCATCCTTGAAGGCGGCCCCGGCTGCCTTTGAACCGATAGGGGCCTCATAGTGCCGGTTGGAATTGAACGGCGGGTCCAGGTAGATCAAGTCCACGCTGGCATCGTTCATGCCGCGCATGACGGGCAGATTGTCGCCCGTCCAAACCGTGCCGCTGGCGAAGTTGGTGCTCACGCAACCAATTCGCGGTATTTGACTTGCTTGCCCACGGTCTGGCGGGCGACCGTCGCCATTTGATCCTCGGTATCCGACTCGCGGATATTGTGGCGGCCGGCGAACTCTCCGATGTAGCGGTCCATATGCTTCTCGCTGAAATGGTGGA
>JAJECC010000113.1 GCA_022822205.1 Rhodospirillales bacterium
TCCGAAACCGCGCTGGTCATAGGCGTAGACCTTGATGCCCGCCTTGCCGAAATACCGGGCGGCCGCATCGATGAAATTGCCGTAATCGTTGAACCCGTGGAGCGCCAGCATGACCGCGCGGCTGTCGCCTTCCACCGGCCAGGACCGGAGGGGCAGTTGGGCGCCGTCCGCCATCACCGCATGGCTTTCCGTCAGCCGGGGCTCCTCCACGGGCGGGCCCGGCAGGTCGAACCGGGGGGCGCAGGCGCCGAGCAGCAGAACCGCAATCACCATGCATCCGGCGGCCCGCGCGCCCATGCGCGAGGACAGGCGGGGACGCGGTTGAAACTCGGCCGTCATGGGGTATCATTCGCACGCCGATTAGGGGAGTGCACGCACTTCGTTTGGCGGACCGGCGGGGACCGCCGATACCCGGGAGGCGGCCGTGGATACCGACGATCTCGAAAAACCCATCATGGTGACATCCGCCACGATCGCCTGCGACGGCGGCGGCGGGCCGCTGGGCCACCCCCGCGTCTTTTTGACGATGGATGACGGGGGCCGGGTCGTCTGTCCCTATTGCAGCCGGACCTTCGTTCTCGCCGAGGGCGCCGGCAACCCGGCGGGGCATTAGTGGCCGACGCGCCGGCAGATTCCGTGGCGGCTTCCGTCAGGCATCTCTTCCTGGTCGACGGATCGGGGTTCATCTTCCGCGCCTTCTTCGCCAGGGGCGTCTCCAGCAGCGCCATGACCCGTTCGGACGGCACGCCGACCAATGCGGTCTACATCTACACGCGGATGCTGCGCAAGCTGATCGACGATACCGAAGCCGATCATATCGCCGTCATCTTCGATACCTCCCGCAAGAGCTTCCGCAACGACATCTACGCCGACTACAAGGCCCACCGGCCGCCGCCGCCCGACGATCTGATCCCCCAATTCGCCCTGGTCCGGGAGGCGACCGAAGCGCTCAACGTGCCGGCCGTCGAACTGCCGGGCTACGAGGCGGACGATTTGATCGCGACCTATGCCCGCCAGGCGGCCGATGCGGGCGCCGAGGTCACCATCGTCTCGTCGGACAAGGACCTCATGCAGCTGGTCGACGACCGGATCACCATGTTCGACGCCATGAAGAACGTCCGCATCGGCCGCGAACAGGTGATCGAGAAGTTCGGCGTCGGCCCCGAGCGGGTCATCGACGTGCAGGCGCTGGCCGGCGATTCGACGGACAACGTGCCCGGCGTGCCGGGGATCGGCGTCAAGACGGCGGCGCAGCTGGTCGGGGAATATGGCGGGCTGGACGACATCCTCGCCCGCGCCGGCGAGATCAAGCAGCCCAAGCGGCGCCAATCCCTCATCGACGGCGCAAACGACGCCCGCATGTCGCGTGAACTGGTCACCCTGAAGACCGACGTTCCGGTGGAGGTGCCGCTGTCGGACCTCGCCCTGCGGGAGCCGGACCCCGGCAAGTTCCTGGATTTCCTGGCGGCGCAGGAATTCAAGTCGCTGGTCAAGCAGTACGGCGGAGACCCGGACGCGATCCCGGACACGAAGCCCCAGGATAAACCGGAGACAAAGCCCGAGGCGCCGGCGGAACAAACGCCGACGTCACGGAAGAAGCGGTCGAGGCCGTCGGAAATCGCCGACGGATACGAACTGGTTCAAACCGAGGACCGGCTCCGGGTCTGGATCGGGGAGGCGGCCCGGCTGGGGAGCGTCGCCGTCGACACGGAGACCACCTCGCTCAATTCCATGCAGGCGGACCTGGTGGGCGTCTCTCTCTCCCTCGGCCCGAACAAAGCGTGCTACATCCCGGTCGCCCATGTGGCGGGCGGGGAGCAGGCCGCCCTCGACCTGGACGGCGGCGAAACCCAATCCACCGAAAACGTGCCGCAGATTTCGCGGGACAGGGCGGTCGAACTGCTGAAGCCCCTGCTCGAGGACCCGGCGGTCCTCAAGGTCGGGCACAACATCAAATACGACAACGAGGTCTTCGCCCGCTACGGCGTCCGGGTCGGACCGTTCGACGACACGATGATCCTGTCCTACGTGCTCGAGGGCGGCCTTCACGGCCACGGCATGGACGAACTGGCGGAGCTGCATTTCTCCCACCAGACCATCAAGTTCAAGGACGTGGCCGGGTCGGGCAAGTCTCAGGTGACGTTCGACAAGGTGCCCCTCGACAAGGCGCTGGACTATGCGGCGGAGGACGCGGACATCACCGGCCGGCTCCACGATCTGCTCCGCCCGAGGCTGGTGTCCGACCGCATGGTGAGCGTCTACGAGACCCTGGAACGGCCCCTGATCGGCGTGCTGACCGATATGGAGCGCGCCGGCATCCGCGCCGACGCCGGGGTGCTGAAGAATCTGTCCGGGGATTTCGAGAAGCGTCTCGGCGATCTGGAGACCGGCATCCACAAGCTGGCGGGCCACGAATTCAATATCGGCTCGCCCAAGCAGCTGGGCGAGATTCTGTTCGACGAAATGGGCCTCGAGGGCGGCAGGAAAACCAAGACCGGGGCCTACGGCACCGGCGCCGACGTGCTGGAGGGCCTCGCGGCCGAGGGCCACGAACTGCCCGCCCGGGTGCTCGACTGGCGCCAGCTCGCCAAGCTCAAGAGCACCTATACCGACACCCTGATCGGGCAGATCAACCCGGAGACCGGCCGGGTGCACACCACCTACGGACAGGCCGTGGCGTCGACCGGACGGCTCAGCTCGAACGACCCCAACCTCCAGAACATTCCCGTGCGGACCGAGGAGGGGCGCAAGATCCGCCGGGCGTTCGTCCCGTCGGACGGCTGCGTGCTGTTGAGCGCCGACTACTCGCAGATCGAGCTCAGGCTCCTGGCCCATGTGGCCGGGATCGACGTGCTGAAGGATGCCTTCAGGGACGGCATGGACATCCACGCCCTGACCGCCAGCCAGGTATTCGGCGTGCCCGTCGAGGGGATGGACCCGATGATCCGGCGTCAGGCCAAGGCGATCAATTTCGGGATCATCTACGGAATCTCGGCGTTCGGCCTCGCCCGCCAGCTCGCCATTCCCCGCGGCGACGCCAAGGCCTATATCGACGCCTACTTCGAGCGCTATCCCGGCATCCGGGATTACATGGACCGCACCAAGGAAATGGCCCGGGAGCTGGGCTACGTGACGACCCTGTTCGGCCGGAAATGCTACACGCCGGGCATCAAGGACGGCAATCCGTCGCACCGGAGCTTCGCCGAGCGGGCCGCCATCAACGCGCCCCTCCAGGGCGGCGCCGCCGACATCATCAAGCGGGCGATGATCCGGATGCCGGCGGCGCTGGAAAAGGCCGGGCTGGGCGCCAAAATGCTGCTCCAGGTGCACGACGAACTCATCTTCGACGTGCCCGAACAGGAGCTCGACGCCGCCGCCGAACTCGCCAAATCGGTCATGGAAGGGGTGGCGGCCCTCGACGTTCCCCTGACGGTGGACACCGGCTCCGGCGGGAACTGGGACGAAGCGCACTGAAATTTGGCGCCCTTCTCCTTCGAAGG
>JAJECC010000090.1 GCA_022822205.1 Rhodospirillales bacterium
TGTGGACGAGGCCCTCATCCTTTCGGACTACGCCCACGTCATGTCGTCAGGGCCCGGCCGTATCATCGAATCCATCGTCGTCGATTCTCCCCGGCCCAGAAAGGTCGACGAAATGACCGAGGATTTTCTCACCAACAGAAACCACATCATCAAGCTTCTCCGAAGGCCCGAGGAGAATTTCCAAGTTTGAACTTCGAAAAACCAACAACGGGCAGCGTTTAATATCAACCAGTACCAACGAAGGAGGCAGTTATGAAAGCAGCGTATCTAACCGGTGTTATCGCCGTCGGGATTTCACTCGCCGTCGCCACACCTGCCGCGGCCGCGGATAAGACGTCAATCGTCATCGGCGGCGGGCCATATCTGGATGTGCCCCAGATGACCCAGGCGATCGACAAGAATTTGTGGAAGAAGCAGGGGCTCACGGTAAAAATGATTCCGTTCCGTTCCGGACGGGCCGCCTTTGAAGCGATGATGGGCGGTCAGCTGGACTATGCGCTGATGGCCGAGTTTCCGGCGGTTATCGGCGCCATGCGGAATCTGAAGTTCGGTGTTCTCGCCGAGATGTCCCAGTATGTCGCCACGCGGGTAATCGCATCCGACAAGGTCAAGCAACTGTCGGGCAAGGGCCTGGCCGGCCACAAGATCGGCACCACCATCGGCACCAACGTCCACTTCATGCTCGAAGGGGTCTTGAATTCCGCCGGCGTGAAAGCGGAAATTGTCAGCGTGTCTCCGCCCGACATTATCGCCGCGCTGGCGCGCGGTGATGTGGATGCGGCGGCCATGTTCCCGTCATTCTACGGCGGGGCAAAAAAAGCCTTGGGCAGCCGCTATCAGGAATTGCCGGTTGCAAGCTACAGAACCCGGTTCATTTTGTCCGGGACGGCGGACATGATCGACAATAGCCCGAAGACCACACGGGGCGTTTTGGCGGCGCTTCTCGAAGGTGAAAAACTTTCGGAAACGAATGTGGAAGATACGCAGAAAGCCGTCCACAAGATCAACCAAGGCCGCTTCAGCATGGGCTTCATCAAGGAATCCTGGCCCAATTACCGCCGTAGGATGAACCTGGATGAGGACCTGATAAACCTGATGATTGCCGAAGGGAAATGGATCGCCGGCCGAGGGTCCATCAAGGGTGTCAAATCGACCCGGGCGCTTTATCGGCCGTTCCTCCGGGAAGGCCCGCTCAAGTCTCTGGCGCCCGACCGGGTTACCCTGAAGTAGCCGTTGTCAAACCTCGAACTCAGTTGGGGTGCACTTGGTGCACCCCATTTCTTTAACGCTCATTGCGCCCGACGATGACCGGCACTCCTTCCGCCCCCGTCCCCGCACCCCCCACGATTTTGCGGGAGCTCCTTACGGAGCAGGCGCCGCTGATTCTGTTCGTCTTGGGTCTCGGGTTCGCCACGGCTTACTGGCAGCACGGATTTTTGCCGGGAACGGAAGCGGCTTTTCCGTTGGCCGGCGTCAAGGTGCCCATCTGGCACATCGTCTGGATGGGATTTTGGACCGGCTACACCATGGCCGTCGTCGGGGAAGCCGCCGGCATATTCGCGCTGCCCTACACCATGTCCATCCTCGCGTTTTCCAACGCCCATGTGACGCCGACCACACAACTTCTGACGCTGGTCAATCCGCTGGGCGCGTTGTTCGGGTTCAGGCGCAACCGGCAAACGAACCCGCGGTTCGCCATGTGGGTTTGCGTTGGCGGGGCGTGCGGCGGGCTCATCGGCCCCTTCGTCCGGGTCACCATCCTGTCGGATGTAAAACCCTTTACCTTCGCCGTGGGCCTCGCCCTGGTGTTCGCCGGCGGCTACCTCTGTTATGCGGCTGTCCGGGGATTCAAAAACCGGTTGAGCGCAACCGGCATCGAAGCCAAGTTCCACCAGCAGGTTCAGGATCAGAAAGCCAAGGGAAACGCGCCGGCCGGCATCCCTCCGGGCACACCCATTAATACGGTTTCGAACGACGGGACCCGGTTGACCATCGAATTCTGGGGAGAGTCCTGGACCCTCTCGAAAATCGCATTGTTCAACACCGGGGTCGGGGTCGGCATCATATCCTCCGCATTGGGTGTCGGCGGGGGGTTTCTATTGGTGCCGATTTTCGCGGCCGTCTATGGCCTGCCCATGTACGTGCTGGTGGCGGCGACGATCCCGTTCGTCATTATCCTTTCCGGGGTGGGCATCTTTACCTACTCCGTGATATTGCCCGTTTTTTCGGGGATCGCCGTCGCGCCCGAATGGGCTTGGGGCTTTTTCGCGGCCGCCGGCGGAATATTCGGATCCTGGCTGGCCGCGAAAACCCAAAAGTATGTGCCGGAACACTCGTTGAAGTTGATGCTCGGCGGGGTCACGGGACTTGCCGGCGCACTCTACGTCATCGACGTTTTTGTGGAACTCCCCTTCAGATTATAGGATGTGCGGCCATGAAGCGATTTCGGCTTCTCCTCCCCTACCTGCCTTTCTTTATCCTTGTGCTGGCCGTGATCGTGGCCGTCCACCATGTTCAATATGTGCGGTAGAAAGTCGATGTGGGCTTCTTTCACCTGTTGCGTATCCCGCATCGCTATACGGACGCCGACAGAGACCGGTTCACATGTGTCCGCGTGCACCGCCACCCTGCGTCCCGGCTTCGGGCGGCGCGCCGCCGCGCGACAAATCCAACAGCGATTGCCCCGCCGTATCGGTGGAACCGGGTGACAGGACACCGGGAATCGGCGTAGTATCCGCGCCGATCATTGCGGGGCAGGGGCTCCGCCTGCCGGCGAACCGGCGGCGTCCGCCCGCATCACGAAGAGTGCCCGGCCCGTTCCGCGCGGCGGATGCGGAGCCGGGGAGGCCAACGTCCATGACCGACAATGCGGCGACCGAACCGACGCTGAACCTGCCGGAGGAGCTCATCCTGATGCTCCTCAACGAGCAGACCGGCTATTTCCACCAGGTGGCCGGCTGGGCCCTGAACTGCGCCGTGGCCGGCGCGGTGCTGGCGGAGCTTTCCCTTCGCTCGCGCATCGATACGGATCTCGAGACGCTCACCCTGCTGGACGGGACGCCGACGGGCGATCCCGCCGCGGATCCGATCCTCGAGGAAATCGCGGCCGATCCGGAGCCGCACGACATCCAGTTCTGGGTCGAACGGCTCGCCGCCCAGGCGGACGGGATCATCGACCGGACGCTCGACCGCCTTGTGAAGATCGGCATCATCGAGCACCACGAGGGCGATTTCTGGACGCTGTCCTCCGCCTTCCAGGAGGGCGCCGTCCAGGAGCTCATCAAGACGCGCGTCACCAAGGCCATCTTCACCGACGAGATTCCCGATCCCAGGGACATCATCGTCATCTCCCTGGTCGATACGTGCGGCGTCTTCCGCTTCATCTTCGAGCTCGACGAGGAGGCGGAAGAGCGCATCGCCCAGATCTGCCGGATGGACCTGATCGCCCGTTCCATCGCCGCCGCGGTCGAGCACAATATCGCCAGCCCGCTGCTCCGGCGTCCGACGCTGACCAAGAAGATACCGGCCGTGTCCCTGCGCGATCTGGTGTTCAACCGCGAACTGCGGGAGGGCAGGCTGCCGGCGGCGTTCGCCGTCTTGGCCGACAAGTACGGTCCGGTGTTCGAGCTTCGGCTCCCGTTCCGCCAGAACATGATCGTCCTGGCGGGGTTGAAGACGAATGAATGGGCTCATCGCATGGGGCGGGTTCACTTGCGGTCGAAGGAATACTTCGAGGGCGTCGACAAGGCGTATGGCGTGTCGCGCTCGGTCCACTCGACCGACGGCGCCGATCACTTTCGCTTTCGCAAGTCGTTGCATACCACCTACGCCCGCAAGACCTTGACCAGGCGTCTGGACGACGTCTACGACCTGGCCCGCGCGCACATGGCGACGTGGGACGTCGGCGCCGCGATGCCGGCGCAGGACATGCTGCGATTATTCCTGAACGCGCAGACATCGCCGCTCCTGGCCAACATCGACACACAATCCGAGATTGTCGACGCGCTCGAATACAAGGTACGGGTTCTCCATGTAGGCATCGTCAAGACGATGCCCCATTTCATGCTCAAGACCCCGTCGATGCGCCGCCGGGCGAGGGTCACCCAACAGATCATGGACCGTATGCAAAGGACGCATACCGGCGGGCAGCGGGCCGGGCTGCATGGCGACGTGGTGGACGCGTATCTGGCCCTGCACGCATCCGATCCCCAATTCCTGCCCGAATCGGACCTGGCGCTGCCGCTGGGGGCGATCCTGATGACCGCCATGTACATGGGTGATCAGATCGGCTTCGCCCTTTACTGGCTGCTGCGGAATCCCGAGTTGTACGAGCGGGTCACGGCCGAAGCGGACGCGCTGTGGGCCGAGGGCGATCCCACCGAGGAGGATTTCACCCGGGATCGGATCGACGTGACCCACCGGGTGCTGATGGAAACGCTGCGCATGTCGCCGATCGTGCCCATGTCGATGCGCACGGTGGCGAATTCCTGCGTGGTGGAAGGATACGAATTACCGGTCGGGGCGCAGCTCCTCATTGCACAGACGGCCGCGCACTACTCGGAAGAGGCGTTTCCCGATCCGTGGACGTTCGACATCGACCGCTACGCGCCCCCGCGAAACGAGCACCTCGGCAGAGGCTATGCGCCCTACGGACTGGGCACCCACTCTTGTCTCGGGACCCACTGGGCCGACTTGCAGATGGTGGTCAACCTGCTGATGCTCACGCGTTACTTCAAGATCGAGTTGGACCGCCCCTACGACCGGCTGCCGATGGATCCGTTGCCCTCGCAGTCGCCGAGCAACAAACTCAAGTTCAGGCTCGCCGAGCAGCGGCACGAATTGCCCCCGTCATCCTGACCCGGTGATCCACGCTTGGCGGTGCACGGTACACATGGATGGCCGGGTCGGGGCCCGGCCATGACGCGATTGTTGTTATGTTATCGTCATGCCCGGACTTGATCCGGGCATCCACGGGAAACCTGCGGGAGACCGCTCCAGGTCCGTGGATGGCCGGGTCCCGGCCCAGCCATGACGCAGTCATTTTATGCTGCACCCCTCGCCACAACCCTATCGCCTGCGGGGGGAGCGGGAACACGATCCGAATCTACCCGGCGGCGCGCCGCAGCCGCTCCCTGATCTGCGCGGTCGTTTCCCTGGTTCCGTCCAGCGCCATCAGCAGCGGCGGCAGCAGCAGGAAGTCCGCCACCAGGGCGATGATGACCGTCATGCCCATCAGCAGGCCGAGTGTTTGGTTGCTCGCTATTCCCGACGCGCCGAAAACCAGGAACCCGAGGGCGAACACGACCGTCGTCGCCAGCAGCGCCTTGCCCGCCGTGCCGAACGCCAGCTGCACGGACTCGGACGGCAGCAGCCCTTGCTTTCGGCCTCTCAGATACTTGGTCATGAAGTGAATCGTGTCGTCGACGATTATCCCGAACGCCAGCGCCGTAACCACCGACGCGGCGACCCCGACTTCCTTGACCGCATACCCCCATAGGCCCATCGCCATGGCCGCCGGGACGAAATTGGGGATCAGGCTGATCAGGCCGAACCGCAGGCTCCGGAAGACGAAGATCAGCAGCAACGAGACGATTCCCATGGCGGTCACCGTGCCGATCAGCATGTTCCGGATATTTCTGTCGGTCGAATGGGCGCCCACGATCGTGACGCCGCTGGCGCCGGTTTCCATGCCGGGGGAATTCTCGCGGAGCCAGGCCTGTGCGCGATCGTCGAGGCCGATCTTCTCGTCGACCGTCAGGCTCCCGAGCATCGCGGTGAGGCGCGAGGCGGACCGTTCGACATTGATCAGGTTGTTGAGATCGAGGCCCACCGGCAACGAGAACTCGTAGAGCAGCAGATATTGCGCGGCGAGATCGGAGCTGTCGGGAACCTTGTAGAATTCCTGCTTGTCGGCATTCAGGCTTCTGTTCAGCCGCTTGATGACGTCGGCGATGGAATAGACGTGGACGACTTCCGGTTGGGCGCGGAGCCACTCGGCGAACGCATCCACGTTGCGCAGATACCCGGCGTTCGTGACGCCGCCCGCCTTGCCGGCGCTGAGCGAGTATTCGAACGGTTCCAGCCCGCCGAATTCCCGGCTGATGAAATCCGCGGATCGCCGGTACTCGTAACTCTTGTCGAGAAGCTCGTGCGGATTCTCGTTGAGATCTATCCGCGCGATACCGCCGACAAGCACGACCACAAGGATGGAGACCGACCCGAGGAGAACCAGGTGATGGCCCACCACGAACCGCCCGAACCGGTCGAAGTAATCCGATTTCCCCTCCTTGCCGCGTCCGGGCCGCATGGGCGTCAGCGAGAGGAAGGCGGGCAGCAGCGTCACCGCATAGACGAAGGCGCACATCGAACCGAACGCCACGATGTTGCCCATGACGCGAAACGGCGGCATTTCCGAGAAATTGAGGCTCAGGAAACCGATTGAGGTGGTGAGCGACGTGAGGAAAACGGGCCAGATGTTGAATTCCACGGCATGGACCGCCGCCTGCGTCCGGTCCATTCCCTGACGCAACCCCGTTCGCACCGCCTCGATTATGTGCACCGCGTGCGCGACCGTGACCGCCATCAGGACAAACAGCGCGGCGCCGCTCTCGCCGTAAAGCTTCAGCCCGGTCCAGCCGACGAAGCCGAGCGCGGACAGGAGAACCGCGACGGTCATTATGACGATCGACACCACCCCCCACAGGGAGCGCAGCATAAGGGCCGCGACGACCAGCATCGTCCCGAACGCGACCGGCCCCAGCACGCCCAGGTCTTCGTCGAGCGCGTCGCGGACCGAACGGTTGAGGAAGAGTTCGCCGGTGAGGTGGAATTCGATCGCCGGATATTTCGCCGTCTCCTCCTCCGCGATGCCGCGGAGAAAATCGACCGCTTTGAACTTGGCTGCCTGCCGGTCCTTGTCCGGAATCGCCAGGCTGAGGTTCAGCGCGGCGACGCGGCCGTCCGGGGAAACGAGGCGTCCGGAAATCTCCCCGGTGCCGAGCGCGATCTTCTCGACCCGCTTCAGGCCGTCGTCGCCGAGCGATCGCGCGTCGTCGATCAGCGGATTGACGATCAACTCGTCCCCGACGGCCCTGCTGTGGGAATAATTCGTGATCGAATCCACCCGGGTAACATAGGGCGTCTGCCAGAGGCGCTTGGTCAGGGTCTCGACGGCAAGCAGCGCCTCGCGCGTGAAGACGGTGCCTTTCTTCGGCGCGACCGCGACAAGCACCGAATCCGAAATCGCGTAAGTGTCTTCCAGATTCTCGAGCGCGATGAGGTGCGGATCGTTCTTGTTGAAATGGTTCCGGAAGTCGACGGCGACGGGAACGATGTATTGTGCGCCCGCGGCGAGGATCGCCGTGAGGGCCAGCGAAAGCAGGATGACCTGCCACCTGCGGGCCATGATCAGCGCCGTGAAAGAGCTCGGATTCATCGCGGCTTCCCGAATAGTCGAACGAT